>NZ_RBLU01000023.1 GCF_003989515.1 Curtobacterium sp. HSID17257 | reverse complement strand
GTCGTGCCGCCTGCCGAGGGTGTCGGCCACGGCGTCGGTCACGTCGGAGACCTCGGGCGGCGGCGGAGCGTCCGCGCGTCGGACGAGGTGCAGGACCTCGCCGTCGCCGATCTCCTGCGTCGCTGCGTCGTCCGCCAGCGAGACCGCTTCTCCGGTGACCCGCACGAGGGCGATCGGGTGCGCGGAGTCGGCGATCGGCTCGTCGAGGATGTCGACGAACCGGGGGAGGAGCCCGGCGAACGGCTCGTCGGACGCCACGACGACGTCGGCGCGACGGCCAGCGCCGACCACCGTCACACGGGTGAAGTCGGTCACTTCGTCTCCTGTTGCTGCTGTTGCTGCGCGGCCTGCTGGGCGAGGGCGTTCGTGACGAACGAGTACCCGAGGCAGCCCACCCCGACGACCGCCGCGAGCACGACGCTGCCGATGAGGCGCTTGACGTTGTCGTTCACGAGCCGCCGGTCGGCCAGGCGCCCGAGGACGAACGCCTGTCGGAGCCGTCGACGGTGCGTCGCGACGCTCTCGAGCAGGACCGAGTCACTGTTCCGTGGCACGTCGCACCTGTTCCCTCGTCGACTCGTCCATGCCCGCCGCTTCCGCCACCCGGTCCTGCCCGACGTGCTCGACCAGGTCGCGGAGCTCCTCGACCGGGCTGCGGTCGCGGTGTCGACCGAACGGCAGCACGAGCGCCGGGATCCGTGGCTTCCCCGCGACGACGGCGCCGAAGCGGTCGCGCATCACCGCGGGGTCCAGCCCGAGCTGCCGGACGGCGGGCGCCCCGAGGAGCACGGCCACCGGGACCGGCGGGAACGGCATGCGCGGCGCCTGCGCGAGGTCGGCGCGACCCGGGCGACGCAGGACGAGCGCGAAGAGCGGGAGCTGGGTGGCGGCGAGCCGTCCGAGCACCTGCGGGACGGCCTCGACCCGGGCGGTGGCGGCCGCGTCCCCCGGCGCGCCCGCCGAGAGCAGACCCGTGGTGAGTTCCTCGACCCCCTGGTCGGTGCGCTGGGCGGTCACGGTGAACGCGACGGGAGCCGCCGCCGATCCCACGACGACGAACCGGGTCGGGTCCGGCATGCGGTCCCGCGCGGCCTCGGTCAGCGTGCGACGGTCCCACGGGCGTCCGGCGGGTTCGTGCGTGCCCCAGCCCGTGGGCGCGGCGCCGGCGAGCTCGGTCGCGAGCAGCTCGGACGTCGTGCCGAGCACGGTCTCGGCGGCGGCACGGTGCCGCACCGACACCGAGACCACGAGCTGGTCGGCGGTCGGCGCGACCGGGCGGAGGAAGCTGACCGCGACCTCGTCGACCGATCGCGGTGGCCCGGTCCGCACGGCGTCCGGGAACGCGTCGAGTCGACGGCCGTCGAGCCCGTTCCGCAGGCCGTCGTCACCGCGGACGACCCACGCGCCGCCCGCGTCGAGCAGCGCCTGCCGGAAGGCCTCGGTCACGACGGACAGGCCGTCGGTCACGAGGATCGGCCGCGCTCCGACGTCCGCGGCGCGTCCGAGCAGGTCGGCCTGCGCCCGCCCGAGCCGCACGACGGCGGCCCGGCTCTCGATGCGCACGCTGCCGTCACCGACGGAGTCGAGGAGCGGGTGCCGTGCCGGCGGGCGGTCATCCGTCTGGTCCGTCCGCCGGCCCGCACCGAACGGGCTCACGACGCCGCTCCGGTGCGGACGACCGAGAAGGCGTGGTCGCCGATGCGGACGGTCGAGCCGCCGTCCACCACGACGTCCACGCCGGCGACGAGGACCTCGAACGAGCCGTCGGGACGCACCACGGTGGTGCCGTTCGTCGAACCGAGGTCGCGGAGCACGACCGCGCCGCCGGCCTGCACGAGCGCGACGTGGGTCTTCGACAGCGTCCGGGACAGGTCGGGTACCGCGACGGTCGCGACGCCGGGTTCCGCCTCGGGGTTGCGGCCGACGACGCAGGTCCCGTGGAACCAGTGGACGGCGCCCTGCTCGGAGCGGAGCACGACGGCGTCCGCCGGGATCGACTCGTCGAGGGGCAGCGCGGCCGGTGCAGCCGGTGCGGGCACCGCGTCGAAGCCGGCGAGGGCGGTGGACGCGCCCACCGACCGTCGGGTGGCGTCGAGGTCGACCGGCACCGGGCCTCCAGGCTGGTCGCGCGCCGGTGCGGAACCCGGACGCACGCCCGCGGACGCTGCCGGACCGAAGGCCGTCCCGAGGGGCGGCAGTGCCGGGGAGAGCGGCTCGCGGCCGAGCCGAAGGGCGGCGGTGAGCGTGCCTGTCGCGGCGGCCCAGGGGCCGGAGCCGGACGCGCGGCGTGCGCCGCGACCGATGCGGGTCAGCTGGCGGAACGGCCCGGCGGGCAGCGCGTCGTCCACGTCGACGACGCGGGTGGCGAGGAGGACGCCGCCGGGACCACGACCCGTCCTGGAGGCGCGGACCACCACGATCGCGGCCGTCACGACGACGCCGAGCAGCGCTCCGGCGATCGTGGTGCCGACCGGGTCGGACGACGGGACCGCCCTGTGGGCGAGGAAGAGGAGGGCGGCGCCCACGGCGGCACCGAGCAGGCAGACGACGACGTCGACCAGACGTGCGACCGCGACGGTGCCCGCACGGGCGACGGCGACGTCACGCAGGGCGTCGTACTCCGACGCGGCGACGGTACGGCCGAGCAGCGTGCCGCAGTCCGTGCAGAACCGCTGCCCCTGCGTCGACGGCGCCCCGCAGCGACCACAGGTCATCACGGGGACCACGGTCTCGACCACGATCGACGACATGCCTCACCTCCCGTCGGCACCACCGATCATGTCAGACGGGGGACGTGACGGGTCGCGCGCGGTGGTCTAGGCTGCACTCGTTCGCTGTCACCCGTACAGGGGTGGGGGGAAGGACAGAGAGGATGAGCGATGAAGTTCGCAATGGGGGCACAGGTCCTCACCAACCTGACCAAGCAGACGTCCGGCGCTTCCGGTGACCTGGGGACCCTGGTCCGCAAGCTGGCCGACTCGGCCGAGCCGCTCCAGGGACGGTTCAACGGTGCCGGACGTGCCGCGTTCGACCGCTTCAAGTCCGAGACGGACACCATCGCCAACGAGCTGAACGGTGCGCTCGCCAGCGTGCTCCAGGGCATCTCGGGCATGGACCGCTCGTTCCAGGAGGGCGACCAGGACATGGCGCAGTCCACGAGCTCGCTCGAGGGCAGCTCGAACTTCGACGCGGCCCGCTTCAGCGGCCGCGCCTGACGGAACTCCGGGGAGAGGGAGCACACACCATGAGCGGTGGCAACCAGGCAGACCGTCGCGACTACGACGTCGCGGCATCGCAGAACGCGCAGGACAACTTCAACGCCGTTGCGGCGCAGCTCGAGGCGCTCATCGCGCAGCGCGACTCCGACGTCAAGGCAGCGATGGCCGACTACCAGGCCGACGGCGTCTCGGACGAGTACCACGCCAAGGAGCAGCGGTGGAACACCGTCGCGGGCGAGGTCAAGCAGATCATCGCCACGCTGCGCTCCTCGCTGCAGTCGAACGACGAGTCGGCACAGGCAGCGATCAGCAAGGCGAAGTCGGCCGTCGGCAACATCGGCTGACGTGGTCGACGGCTGGCGGGTCGATCCCGCGGGGGTCGAGGCCGTGCTGCAGGACGTCGCGTCCAGGACCACGACGATGAACGACGCCCTGGGCGGATCCGAGGACGGGTCCGTCCAGGGCATCGCCACCGTCGTGGAGGACGCGGCGACCGCTGCGCAGTCCCAGGTCATCGGTGAGGCGCTCGCCGGGTTCTTCGAGCACCGGCAGGACATGCTGACGGGGATCCAGGACCGGATCCAGGCGTCGCTGTACGGCGCCGCGGGCGCGACCCGCGCCATCGTCGAGGGGGATGACGAGATGGGGGCTTCGACCGCTCAAGCGAATGCGATCGCCGCGTCGAAGGACGGGAACTTCGCCGCGTTCGACGGGATGTTCGACCGGTGAACGCCGTCGTCGAGAGCGGGGAGATCCCGTACACCGACGTGCAGCTCGAGGGCATCACCGCCGGTGCGACCTCGCTGCGGTCGGTCGCGTCCGCGGTCCGGGACGGCACCGCCGACATCGTCACCGCGTGGAGCGCGATCTCCGGCTCCTACGAGGGGCCGAGCGACCAAGAGCTCTTCGACGTCATGACGCCGATCGGGCCGCAGGGCACGACGTTCGGCGACGACCTCGACTCCGCCGCGAAGGCACTCGACGCCTTCGTCGAGGAAGCCACCCCGATCGTCGCTGCGCTCAAGGCCTACGTCACGCGGGCCGAGCAGCTGCAGCGGGACGTCGCCGCGTTCCAGCCGCAGACCATCCAGACGATGGACGGCCCGGTCACGCAGACCGAGAGCTGGGACCAGGACGAGACGCTCAACGGCGAGAACAACGACATCATCAACGGCGTCGCGAACCGCGTCGTCGAGTACCAGGCCGCCGAACGGAAGTGCGCGAACGCGATCCGTTCCCTGAGCGGCCTGCCGGCGCTGCACGCCATCACCGGGTCCGGCGACGACGCGCTCGGGTACGGGTACGACGAACTCCCGATGGGGACCAAGCTGCCGTGGGGCACTGCGGAGTCGCGCAACGAGTCCTGCGCGGAGAAGACGACGTGGTTCGTGCCGCGCCTGGTGAAGGGCGTCGTCTGGGACGGTGCGATCGTCGGGACCATCGGCGGCCTCGGTGAACTGCTCGGCTTCCGCGACTGGAAGTGGAGCGGCGACAACTTCGTCGACACCTGGAAGAGTCTCGGCTCCTTGATCGGGTACGACAAGGAATCGAACGAGTGGTTCGACGGAGACGCCGCCAAGGCCGGGTGGGGCGGGCTGCTCAAGGGCACCGTGGCATGGGACAAGTGGGCCGACGACCCCGGGACGGCGCTCGGTGAGAGCGCCTGGAACATCGCGTCGCTCGTCATCCCGGTCGTCGGCGTCGCGAGCAAGGTCAGTACCGTCGGACGGGCCGGCGAGGTCGCGTCGGCGATCAGCAAGGCGGGGAAGGTCCTGGACCTCGTGGACGCCGGAGCCTGGGCGTCGAGGGGGCTGACCAAGGTCCTGCCGAAGCTCGGCGACCTCAAGGGCGTGCTGACGGACGGCTTCGAGCACGTGCCCGACGGCTTCAGGACGAGGATCGCCGAGTTCAGGGTCGACCTCGACGAGTGGCGGCACGGGACGCACGCCGATGCGGACGGTGCGGTCGACGGGCCGGCGGCGCGGAGCGAGGGGGCGGCGGACGCAGCGGCCGACGCGCACGCGCAGGCGAACACCAACGCCCACGCGCACTCGGAGGGCGCGGAGTCGAACGTGCCGACGCCCGAGCGTGAGCCGGCGTTGGTCGGTGGCGGGCACGGGGAGAGCGCCACGGTGCACGGGGGTGGCTCCGACGCGGGGTCGAGCGGTGGCTCCGGGCACGGCGCCGGTGTGGAAGGCGACCCGGGGCACCGCGGTGGAGACGGTCCGACGACCGGTGGCGCCGGGAGCGAGGGGCAGCACGACGGTTCTCACGGAGGCGACCGACCCGCTCCGCCTGCCGGCGGCGGTGACAATCCTCCGCCCGAGACCCGACCGGTTCCACGGCCGGACACCTTCGATCCGACCCGAGGTGACCAGTACGCCTCGGGCGATCCGCTGCGGCCCGGTGAACCGACCCCTCACGTCCCGCGCGAGACGTACGACCAAGCGACGCACCAATCCGGATGGAAGTACTTCGGGCGAGCGGACCGTCCCTGGGCCGACTACCAGGCGCAGATCGCGGGCGTCGAGCGGACGGTGGACGGCAAACTGCCGGAGTACCGTCTGTTCGCCGAAGACGGCACGACGGTGGACTTCGACGGCATGACCGAGCGAGGTCACCCGCCGCAGGAGGTCTTCCTCGATGCCAAGGCCTTCAGCCGAGGGATCGCGTTCGCGGACCCGGCCGGTCCCTACTGGAGCAAGCGCATCCCGAAGATGATCGAGCAGGCTGAAGACCAGCTCGCTGCGCTTCCGGACGGTGCTCGTCTAGAATGGCACGTGTCTGATCCGTACGCCGCGGACGCAGTCCGTCGCCTGCTTCGCGGAGGCGGAATCGACGGGGATGATCTGACGGTCATCTTCACGCCGATGAGAACGGAGTAGCCGGTCCATGCCCTTCCCGACTTGGTTACGGACGACGCAGGTGACGGCTCGAGCCGCGTGGGATGCGCGTGGAGAGGAGCCCGAAGCGCTGGCAGAGCGCATCGCTGTCCAGCTCGCTGCCTACGACGAACTGCTCGGAGCGGGTGCCCAGTGGGCGCTCGTCGAGGAAGACGACCGCGTCGTGTCCACCGACCCTTCGGCACTCACGCCCATCGTGTCCGCGCACGTCTTCCGGGACGCCGAGGGAATCGAGTTCCCACCGCGCGGCTACGTGCTCGGTCTCGCGCGAGAAGGGAGCGCGGGGTTCATCTCGATCCGCTTCCGGGTCGGGGCCGCGAAGATCGTCCGTCGCATGCCGGCGAACGGGGTCCAGGTCACCATCGCTGGGCCGCTGAGAGAAGCGAACCGCCTGTCGATCGACGCTGATCTGGCCGAGGGTGTCCTCCGTGGACTCGTTCGAGCTTGGAACCCCGACTCCGCAGCGGTGTACGACGATGCTGGAGCGATCGCCGCCGAAGGACGAGGCAAGTTCGCACCGGTGATCGGGCAGCGCACCTGGGTCTCGGATCGGCTCGGTGTGGTCGAGACGTCCACGTCTGGAGTGCACGTCGAGCGGGCGGACGGAGGCAGCTACCTGACAGCGGACGACGCCCTGGACTCCGAGTCAGCTGTGCGTGAGGTGTGGGCGACTCTCCAGGCCAACGAGGTCACCGAGATCGTCCGCGCTGCGTGATCGGACACACTCGTTCGGAACCCTTGCCGGTACGGTTCGGAGTGATCCCCGACCGTGTGACGAGCGCGCGATGGCTCTGATCACCGGGCTCGGGGCCGACTCGAGGCTCATGGGCAACCATCGGGCCGGTGTCTTGCCGAAGGTGCAGAGAGCGGCGATCACTCTTGACTGATCACGACGACCTTGCCCAAGAGGATGCCGACCTCCTCGGCGGGTTCGTGGGCAACGAACCGCCCGACTTGTCCTCCGCTCCGGGTGTGAGACGAGGGAACTCCATCCTCTTCGAGTACGGCACGCTGGAGACGACCTTTCGTATTGCAGTCACCGGTTCGGGATTTGCCTTCGAAACCCGCGACAAGGGCAGCTCCTGGGCGCTTGCCGAGTTCAGTCGGCTCGACGATGCGGAGCGATTCGTACTGCTGTGGGAAGGGGCACGGCGTGATCCCGCCCCGTGGTCCGGCGGTCTGCCGACTGTTCCCGATGGGGTGGTCGTCCTCGAGGACCACCCCGGGAAGGTGCTGCGCTGGGACGCCGGGGGCGAAGATCACGTTGCCCGGGCGCTCTCCGACGAGAGCTCAACGCTCGTCTGTCAGCTTGCATGGGTGCGGAGTCGTTCCCTGCCTGAAGTCCTGGCGGTGGTCGACTCCGTCGATCCGGGACGGCGGGTGAGCAGTGCGTGGCTCGACTCCGTTCGGGGAGAGGCGAGCTGAACCGGTTCGGCGTTCGTGCAACCCGAGATGCCTTCGGCGTGTGCCCGGGGGATCGGCGATGGCGGTCAGCTTCAGCCAGTTCCGGGCAGTACGGAGCGAGCCCGGATCGGATCGCGTCCACCTCGGGCTGAGCCATCTCCATCGGGCCGGGAACGGGACGGTCCAGGGGTGTGGGGATCCGCACACCCAACGGACGCGTGTCGCCGCCACCCCCGCTGCGCGAACACCTGTGCGATGCTGCTGTCCGAGTGTGCAACGTCGTGATCCTCCGAGTTGTGTACTGGAGAGCACCGGAGTGGGGTCGAGTCGATGCGGTATCCGAAGTGGGTCTGTGGAGAGCGCGTACTGCTCCGCGCAGAGTGGGACGGCCGACCCTCATCCTCGGACGATCTGAGCAACTCGCTGCTGGCCCAGCTGCGGGGAGTCGACGCTGTCCTCGGCGCTGGGGAGCCCTGGGAGGTGGACGGCGTCGGCACGATCCGCGAGTACGACCCGGCCGTCGTGCAGGAACTGCTCGAGCAGGGTGTCGAACGCGGGGACGACGGAACCGCGTGGCCGGACCACGGTTACAACGTGATCATGAACCGCCGAGCGGAGCGCGGCTTCGTCTCGCTGCGCCTGAAGGTCGGAGCATCCGTCCCGCGGCGTCGCCGACCGGTGAACGCCGTGTCGGTGAGCGTCGTCGGGCCCGTCGCGGGGGGCGAGCGGAGAGCGCCGGACGTCGAACTCGTCGAGGAGGTGCTGGCGACGATCGTGCGTGCGTGGGACCCGGACTCCGCTGGAGCCTTCGATCGAGCTGCTGCACGGGCGGTGGAGGACGCGGGCCGGTTCGGTGCCGTGCTCGGGCAGCGGACCTGGGTCTCGGAGCGGCTCGGAGTCGTGCCCGCGACGAACTCGGGAGTGACCAGGTCGTCGCTGCATCGTGGCACGTTGCTCGCGGCGGATGACGCGCTCGATGCCCCGACCGCAGTGGCCGAGGTTCGGGCGGTCCTCGCAGGAGTCAGCGTCCCCGATCTGCCGAGCGAGGGTCGAACAGCGTGAACACCCCGGTGTCCGAGAACGGCATCTGCCCCCGCCCCGGTTTCGATCAGCGCAGCCTCGTCGTCCTTCGACGCCTTGCTGAACGCGCTGGGTACTCCGACACGACAGCACGATCCGACCGCTTCGAGTACGGGGACCTCGAGATCCGCTTCCGGTACGACGTCTCGCCGCAGGGAGTCAGCGAACGACGGTTCTCTCGAGGTGAGGTCAGCTTCACCGGCATTACCTTCGACGATCCGGAGGACGCGGCGCGCTCGGTGGCCCTGCAGCTCGCGTTCGAGGTCCGCTCCCAGGCAGGTCTCCCTCGAGTCGATGGCGCTCGGCGCTCCCTCGCCTTCGCGAGGGTGGCACGAGTCGAACTCGACGCCATCCCCTGGTGTGCACTGCAGCCAGACCCTGTGCAAGCGCTCGACCTGGCTGCCGGGGATGTCGGATCCGCGGAGGACGATGTGCCGCACGCCGTCGCGCTCGGGCGGCTCGTCGGCAACCGGCCCGATGCGCCGGCCACCCTCGACGGCATCCGCAGGGCTCACGGAACACTGTTCGAGTACGGCGACCACGAGAACGCCAGCCGGATCGTCCAGCGGGGCGACTCGTTTGATGTCATCTGCCGTCAACGCGCCTCCGAGCACCTGATCGCTTCCACGTCGCACGTCGAGGATGCGGAGCGGCTCGTCGTCGTCCTCGAGCGCTCGTCCGGCATCAGGATCCCCGGGCCGCACCAGCTGTCCGCCGTCCCCCTGCCACGAGGCGTACTGGATCGCTCTCGAGGTCTCGCCACCGAGCTCGAGTGGCAGTCCGATGTGGACGGAGCCTCTCACTCCGTCCGTTCTGTCGCTCGCGCACCAGGTCGATCTTCCGACTTCTCCTCCCTCGTCCGACTCACCTGGTTGCGTGACGTCCCGGTGAACGTCCTCGCCGACACGCTTCGCGGGCGCGACGGAGCGTTCGCCGTCGGAGGTCCGGTCGGCGTGACGCTGGGCACGACGGCGTTGATCCGCGCCTTCTCTCGCGGCCGCGGAGGCTTCCGGGACGACGCCCAGAGCGCGGTCGTCTGCTCCGAGTTCCGTCGACTGGTCCGGCAAGGCGACCTGCCCGAGGCGTGCTGGGAGCCGGTCCGGGAGGCCGTGCACGGGACGCACATGGACAGCTGGTCGTCCGGACTGCGCGTCGACGACCGGTACGAGGCCCTCTGGCCGCTCTTCGAAGGGCCGGCTCCGAGACTGTCCGACGAGACGGTCGCCTCCGTCGACGTCGAGGTCGCCCTGGCCGCGGTCGAGTACGGCCTGACCGTGGTGCCCGCAGGCCCTCGCGTCGCCCGCCGCTTCCCCGTGGAGAACGACACGGTGACGGAGGTGTGGAACGGAGCTGGCTGGAGCGTCCGCCCGGGCGCCGAGTTCGGCCACCCGATGACCCGCAGCGAGGCCGTCCGGTTCGCCGGCGTGCACTCCTGGAGCGACCTCGACTGAGCGGCGTACCGTCCACCCCATGACGAAGCACTGGGTCGCCCCCGAGTTCGGCGGCAGCGAGGTCCTCGAGTACGTCGACACCGAGGTGGCCGCCCCCGGCACCGGCGAGGTCACCATCGACGTCCGCGCGGCCGGCATGAACCCCGCCGACACGAAGCACACCCGGCAGGGGGACCCGTCCGACCTGCCGATCCCGGTCGGCTACGAGGTTTCCGGCGTCATCAGCGCGATCGGCCCCGACACCGAGATCGCCTCCGGTGGGGGAGCGGTCGGCGACGAGGTCCTCGCCTTCCGCGTGGCGGGCGGCTGGGCAGAACGCATCACCGTCCCCGCCGCCGACGTCTTCGCGAAGCCCGCGTCCCTCGACCACCCCCAGGCGGCGAACCTGCTGCTGGCCGGGACGACCGCGGCCGACATGATCCGCGTCACCCGCGCCGAGGGACGCGACACCGTGCTGGTGCACGGTGCGTCCGGCGCGGTAGGCGTGGCGGTCCTGCAGCTGCTCCGCCCGCTCGGCACCCGCGTGATCGGCACCGCCTCCGAGCGGAACGCCGACACCGTCCGCCGCTTCGGTGGCGAGTGGGTCGCGTACGGCGACGGCCTGGAGGCGCGCATCCGTGACCTCGCACCCTCCGGCATCGACGTGGCACTGGACTGCGTCGGGACGGACGAGGCGGTCGACGTCTCGCTGGCGCTCGTGGCCGACCGGTCGCGCATCGTGACCATCGCGGCCTTCGGCCGCGCGCAGCAGGACGGGTTCCCCGCCGTCGGTGGCAGCCAGCCCGAGAGTCAGGCGTTCCGCGACTCCGTCCGGCAGCGGCTGGTCGACCTCGCCGCGGCGGGCGAGCTCGAGGTGCCGGTGGCCCGGACGTTCCCCCTGGCCGAGGCGAAGGCCGCGGCGGAGCTGCTCGAGTCGCAGCACCCCGGTGGGAAGCTCGCGCTCGTGCCGTGACGGCCACTTCTGGTTGACTCGTGGGGTACGTCGCACGACCGACACCACGAGGGGGAACACGTGAGCGACCACATGACGTCCGACCAGCCGTACCCGAGCGCGCCGCCGCAGCAGCCGTACCCGACAGCGGGCGGAGAACCGCCGCGGTGGGCCCCGCGCTACGGCGCCTCCTTCGGGCAGGCGCTCGGCCGCTTCTTCGCGAAGTACGCGACCTTCTCCGGGCGGGCGAGCCGCAGTGAGTTCTGGTGGGCCTACCTCGTCGTCACCGTCGTGGGACTGGTGCTCGCCACCATCCCCTTCGTGTACCGCTTCGCCACGATCGAGTACACGACCGTCGACCTGAGCGGCGTCGAGTACCGGGTGACGAACCCGCCGTCGCCGCTGTTCTGGGCGCTGCTGGTGCTGCCGGCGATCTGGTGGCTCGCGACGATCGTCCCGTCGCTGGCGCTCGGGTGGCGCCGGCTGCACGACGCGAACCTGCCCGGGGCGCTGTGGATCATCGCGGTGTTCGTCGGCATCGCCGGCATCGTCTTCGGGCTCCTGCCGTCGAACCCGCAGGGCGCACGCTACGACCGACCGGAGGGCACTCGATGAGCGACGACCAGCAGCACGGGCAGCAGCCGCAGCAGCCGCGGCAGCCGTACGGCCAGCAGCAGCCGTACGGACAGCAGCCTCAGCAGCCGTACGGCCAGCAGCAGCCGTACGGGCAGCAGCCGTACGGCCAGCAGCCGCAGCAGCCGTACGGCCAGCCGTACCCGCAGTACCGGCAGCAGGCGCCGATCCCGACGGACGCCAGTGGCGCCCCGCCGCTCTGGGCGCCCTGGTACGGCGCCGGGTTCCTCGACGCCTTCGTCCGGTTCTGGAAGAAGTACGCCCGCTTCGACGGCCGCGCGAGCCGCAGCGAGTTCTGGTGGTGGTACCTGGCGAACGCGATCGTCGTGACGATCCTGTTCGGCGGCTACATCGCCGCGATCCTCGTCTGGGCCGCCGGAGCGACCACGACGGACGAGTACGGCACGACGACCACGACCGGCGGCTTCCCCGGGGGCGCGCTCCTGTTCGTCGGCCTGCTCGGCCTCTGGGGACTCGCGACGTTCATCCCGTCGCTCGCACTCGGGTGGCGTCGTGTACACGACGCCGGGCTCGCCGGTCCCTTCTGGCTGATCTCCTTCGCGGCAGGGGTCGCCGGGATCGTCTTCGGGTGCCTGGAGTCGAACCCCAACGGCGCGCAGTACGACCAGCCGGACGCACCCCGCCCGCAGGCCTGATCGGCCCCGTCACGACGAAGCGGCCCGCCCCGTCAGGGGTGGGCCGCTTCGTCGTCCCGGAGGACCGGGCGGAGGCTCAGACCACCCGGAGGCGGACCAGCGAACCGTTCACGACGAGGTCGCGCACCGTGACCGACGGGTCGGCCGTCGCGAACCGGAGCGCGCCTCCCGGCTGGTCGAACCAGGGCTGCACGAACGTGACCGTCACCATGAAGGGCCGGTCGACGACGTAGCGGTGCACCTCGGGGGCCGCCGCGACGTGCGGCGGCAGCGACCGCTGGGGGAGCGGTGTGTCGAGCGGGTGGAGCAGGTAGCCGTCGGGGCCGCCGACGCGGTCCACGGGGACGCCGGCCGGCACCTGGATGGTGAGCCCCTGCGGGCCGGCCTGGCGGACCTGCTGGGCGAGCTGGGGGTACGTCGACGCCGCGCGGTCGCGGAGCCCGTCGAGCTCGTGGCGGGGGATGTCCCGCGGCGCGGGGAAGGCGCGGTTCAGGAAGCGGCGCAGCATCTCGACCGCGTCCTGCTCGCCACGGGCGGTGGCGAGTCGGCGCGCGGTGCCGTAGTCGACGACCTCGAGCGCGAAGTCGTCGTGCGTCTCGGTCGGGACGACACGCAGTGCGCCCTCGACAGGGGGCTCGGTGAGCGACTCTCCGGGGAGCTGCACGTACCGGATCGTGTAGCCGAGCTGGTCGAGGATGGGGCGGGTCTCCGCGAACGTCATGCGCGCGAGCCTACCGGCCGCATGCATGCCGTTCGCCGAGACACCGCCGTGCCACCGGAGCGACGATGCGTCACACGCCGCCGCGCATGATCGCCTGCTTGACCTCGGAGATCGCCTTCGTCACCTGGATGCCGCGCGGGCAGGCGTCGGTGCAGTTGAAGGTGGTGCGGCAGCGCCACACGCCCTCCTTGTCGTTGAGGATGTCGAGGCGCACGTTCGCGGAGTCGTCGCGCGAGTCGAAGATGAAGCGGTGCGCGTTGACGATCGCCGCCGGGCCGAAGTACTGCCCGTCCGTCCAGAACACCGGGCACGACGAGGTGCACGCGGCGCACAGGATGCACTTGGTGGTGTCGTCGAAGCGGGCGCGGTCGGCGACGGACTGCACGCGCTCCTTGCCCTTCTCCGGCTTGCTCGACGCCTGCAGGAACGGCTGGACCTCGCGGTAGGACTGGAAGAACGGCTCCATGTCCACGACCAGGTCCTTCTCGAGCGGCAGACCCTTGATCGCCTCGACGTAGATCGGCTTCGACACGTCGAGGTCCTTGATCAGGGTCTTGCAGGCGAGCCGGTTGCGGCCGTTGATGCGCATCGCGTCCGAGCCGCAGACGCCGTGCGCGCAGGAGCGGCGGAACGTCAGCGAGCCGTCCTGCTCCCACTTGATCTGGTGCAGGGCGTCGAGGATGCGGTCGGTCGGGAGCATCATCACGTCGAAGTCCTGCCAGCGCGGCTCGTCATCGACGTCCGGGTCGAACCGGCGGACGATGATCGTGACGGGGAACGATCCGGGAGGAGCGCTCTGCACGGTGTCGGTGCGCGGGCTGTCGGAGACCAGGGTGTCGGTCATCAGTACTTCCTCTCCATCGGCTCGTACCGCGTCACGACGACGGGCTTCCAGTCGAGCGTGATGTGGTCGTCGGCGAGTGACGAGTGCGGATCGCCCGTCAGGTACGCCATGGTGTGCTGCATGTAGTTCTCGTCGTCGCGCTTCGGGTAGTCGTCGCGCATGTGGCCGCCGCGGCTCTCCTTGCGGTTCCGGGCGGAGAACACGACCACCTCGGCCAGGTCGAGGAGGAACCCGAGCTCGACGGCCTCGAGCAGGTCGGTGTTGAAGCGCTTGCCCTTGTCCTGCACGGCGATGTTCAGGTACCGCTCGCGCAGCTGGTGGATGGTCTCGGTCATCTTCGCGAGCGACTCGTCGGTGCGGAACACCTGCGCGTTCTTGTCCATCTCGTCCTGCAGCTCCTTGCGCAGGACGGCGATGCGCTCGGTGCCGGTCGAGGCCCGGAGCTGCTCGAGCATGCCGCGGACCCCGGCGGCCGGGTCCTCGGGCAGGGGGAGGAACTCGGCGGTCTGCACCCACTCGGCGGCGTTGTTGCCGGAGCGCTTGCCGAAGACGTTGATGTCGAGCAGCGAGTTCGTGCCGAGGCGGTTCGAGCCGTGCACGGAGACGCAGGCGCACTCGCCGGCGGCGTACAGGCCGGGCACCACCGTGGTGTTGTCGTACAGGACCTCGGCGTTGGTGTTGGTCGGGATGCCGCCCATCGCGTAGTGCGCGGTCGGCATCACGGGCACCGGCTCGACGACCGGGTCGACACCGAGGTAGGTGCGGGCGAACTCGGTGATGTCCGGGAGCTTCGTCTCGAGGACCTCGGCACCGAGGTGCGTGCAGTCGAGGAGCACGTAGTCCTTGTTCGGACCGGCACCACGGCCCTCGGCCACTTCCTGCACCATGCAGCGGGCGACGATGTCGCGCGGCGCGAGGTCCTTGATGGTCGGCGCGTAGCGCTCCATGAAGCGCTCGCCCGAGGCGTTGCGGAGGATCGCGCCCTCGCCGCGGGCACCCTCGGTGAGCAGGATGCCGAGGCCCGCGAGACCGGTCGGGTGGAACTGGAAGAACTCCATGTCCTCGAGCGGCAGGCCCTGGCGCCACACGATGCCGACACCGTCACCGGTCAGGGTGTGGGCGTTCGACGTCGTCTTGTACATCTTGCCGAAGCCGCCGGTCGCGAAGATCACGGCCTTCGCGTGGAAGACGTGCAGCTCACCGGTCGCGAGCTCGAAGGCGACGACACCGGCGGGCTGCTGGCGGGTGACGCCGTCGTCGCCGACGACGTCCACCATGACGAGGTCGAGTGCGTAGAACTCGTTGTGGAACTCGACGCCGAGCTTCACGCAGTTCTGGAACAGCGTCTGCAGGATCATGTGGCCCGTGCGGTCCGCCGCGTAGCAGGCCCGGCGGACGGGCGCCTTGCCGTGGTCGCGCGTGTGCCCACCGAAGCGGCGCTGGTCGATCTTGCCCTCGGGCGTGCGGTTGAACGGCAGCCCCATGTTCTCGAGGTCGATGACGGCGTCGATCGCCTCCTTCGCCAGGATCTCGGCGGCGTCCTGGTCGACCAGGTAGTCACCGCCCTTGATCGTGTCGAAGGTGTGCCACTCCCACGAGTCCTCCTCGACGTTCGCCAGGGCGGCGGCCATGCCGCCCTGGGCCGCACCGGTGTGGGAGCGCGTCGGGTAGAGCTTCGAGATGACGGCCGTCTTCGCCTTCGGGCCGGCTTCGATGGCGGCACGCATGCCGGCACCGCCTGCGCCGATGATGACGATGTCGTGCTGGTGGTGGTGGACGGTGGTCTCGCTCACTGGGGCCTTTCAGGGTGGGTCAGCGCGCCGACGGGGTGGTCGCGGCGTGCGCGTGGGTCTCGATGCGCGGGGCTCGTGGCGCCCGGGCCGTGCCGGCTGCTACTGCGCGGGGCAGAACGACGGCAGGTCGGCTGCGGCGGCGCCGGCCGGGCACGGGTCGAACGTCCAGCAGACGAGCAGACCGAGCACGATCAGCGCGACGCAGGCGATGAGCACCGCGAGCAGCAGGGTCTTCCGGACGCCGGGCTTCGCGACGTAGTCGTTGATGATCGTCCGCATGCCGTTCGAGCCGTGCACGAGGGCGAGGACGAGCATCAGGGAGTCCCAGACCTGCCAGAAGGGGTTGGCCCACTTGCCGGCGACGAAGGCGAAGTCGATCTGCTTCACGCCCTCCCCGGCGACCATGTTGACGAAGAGGTGGCCGAAGATCAGCACGACGAGCAGGACGCCCGAGGCGCGCATGTAGATCCACCCCCACTTCTCCCAGTTGGTGGTGCGGCGGGCGGCTGCGGCCGAACGAGGCGGTTCGACGATCTGCGTGGTCATGTCCGTGGGTCCCTTCGCCTACTGGAAGTCCGCGACGAGGTTCATGAGCTGCCGGGGCAGGAAGCCCGCGATCAGGACGGCCCACACGACCAGGACGACCCAGAACATGGCGCGCTGGTACTTCGGGCCCTTGGACCAGAAGTCGACCAGGATGATGCGCAGCCCGTTGAGTGCGTGGAAGACGATCGCCATCACGAGCGCGATCTCACCGATGTTCATGATCGGTGTCTTGTACGTGCCGATCACGGCGTTGTACGCCTCGGGCGACAGCCGGACGAGCGCGGTGTCGAGGATGTGCACGAGCAGGAAGAAGTAGATCGCGACACCGGTGATGCGGTGCAGCACCCACGACCACATGCCCGTGGAGCCGCGGTACAGCGTCCCCTCGAGCCTGCGCGATGTGCGCGGCGCATCGATCGTCGCGCGCGGTTCGACCACTGTCGTCCCGCCTGCGGTCTGCTCGGCCATGAGCGAGTCCTCCCGTAGGACGGGCTCGCCCGATCGGCGAGCCCTTGCCGTTCGTGTTCGTGTGGAACACGACCCATCCTATGCGCGTGCGCTGACACTCTCGTCCCACCCGACACGCAGCGCGCGCGACGAGGCCGGCGGTGCGCCGATCGTCCGGGCCGTGTCGTGGTGCGCGAGGAGCTGGTCGCCGACGGCCTCCCACGTGGTGCCCTCGACGCGGAGCCGGCCGGCCGACCCCATGCGAGCGGCAGCGGCGGGGTCGGTCACCAGGCCGAGGACGGCGCGACGGAGTGCCTGCGGGGCGTCCGGGTCGTACAGCTCGCCGTCCAGGCCGGGCGCGACCAGGTCGATCGGACCACCGGATGCCGGGGCGACCACCGGCAGGCCGCTCGCGTGGGCCTCCTGCAGCGTCTGCCCGAAGGTCTCCGCGGGTCCCGTGTGCACGAAGACGTCGAGCATCGCGTAGGCGTCGGCCAGGGCATCGCCGCGCAGGGGACCGGTGAAGGTGACGTGGAGGTGCCGCAGCCGGCGCTCGAGCACCGCCCGCGACGGACCGCCGCCGGCGACGACCACCCGGATCCCCGGCACGCCGCCGAGCTCGGCGAGCCGCTCGACCTCCTTCTCGGGCGCCAGCCGTCCGACGTAGCCGACGATCGTCTCGCCACCCGGTGCGATCCGGCGGCGGGCCGCGCGGACGTGTGCGGAGCGCCGGCGGTCCGGGTGGAAGAGCGCGGTGTCGACGCCACGACCCCACCGGACCACCCGGGGCACGCCCTCCTCGGCGAGCATCGCGGCGGTCGCGGACGACGGGGCGAGCGTCAGCGACGCCCCCGCGTGGATGCGCCCGAGGATCCTCCGCACCAGCGGGACGGTCGCGGCCAGGCCGTTGCGGCGGGCGAACCCGGCCACGTCGGTCTGGAAGACGGCG
Organism: Curtobacterium sp. HSID17257; assembly: GCF_003989515.1. Classification (GTDB taxonomy): domain Bacteria; phylum Actinomycetota; class Actinomycetes; order Actinomycetales; family Microbacteriaceae; genus Curtobacterium. The sequence continues at coordinate 20,823 of NZ_RBLU01000023.1, read as the reverse complement.
ACGGAGGGGATGCCGAGCCTCCCGGCCGCGGTGATCGCGCGCCCGCCGAGCAGGAACGGGCTCGCCGCGTGCAGGACGTCGGCGCCGGAGGCGGCCAGGATCGTGTCGAGCACCGGGTGGGGGAGCGCGACCGGGAACCGGCGGTACGCCACCGCGGGCACCCGGTGCACGTCGAAGGACCGGTACCGCTCGACCTGCGTCCTCGAGCGGAACTGCGCGAGCCCCGGGGTGTCCGGCGCGATGACGACCGCGCGGTGGCCACGACGCTCCAGGTGGTCGAGGACCGCCAGGACGCTGGTGGTCACGCCGTTCAGGGTGGGCAGGAAGCTCTCGGTCACGACGGCGACGGTCCGCTGGGACGTGCCGCGCTCCACGCTGCGTGCGCTCATGGTGCGTCCCATGCTCCGCGCGGGTCGTGACCGCTCGGGGCGCTCCGGGTGAACGGGCGGCGCGCAGGCGGTGAACAGGCGGCCGGGAGGCACGGTGCGGCCCCCGCGGTCGCGTGCGGTCCGCCACGGAGCGCGCCGGAGCGTCCGCCGGCCCCGGCAGGTCGCGTGCGGGGACCGTGCGGGTGGCGTCCAGGTCACCTGCGGGCGCACCGGTACGGTGAGCGGGTGGCAGACGCACTCGAGGACTTCTACGCGATCATCCCGGCCGGCGGCATCGGCTCCCGGCTCTGGCCGCTCTCGCGCGCCGACGCGCCCAAGTTCCTGCACGACCTGACCGGTTCCGGCGCCTCGCTCCTGCGGCAGACGTGGGACCGGCTCGCACCGCTCGCCGGGGACCAGCGGATCATGGTCGTGACGGGTCGCGCGCACCGGGCCGCCGTCGAGTCGCAGCTGCCCGGCGTCGCCGACCACAACGTCGTGCTCGAGAGCGAGCCGAAGGACTCCACGGCCGCGATCGGCCTCGCCGCGGCGATCCTCCGTCGTCGCGAACCCGACGTGGTGATCGGCTCGTTCGCCGCCGACCACGTCATCGGTGACGCGCGCGGGTTCCGCCGCTCGGTGCGGGAGGCCGTCGCCGCCGCCCGCGCGGGCTACGTGACGACCATCGGCATCACCCCGACCGAGCCGGCGATCGGCTTCGGGTACATCCACGCCGACGCCGCGGCGCTCGACGTCGAGGGCGCCTCGACCGTGCACGCGGTGAAGTCCTTCGTCGAGAAGCCCGACCTGGACACCGCGCGGGGCTACCTGGAGGACGGTTCGTACCTCTGGAACGCCGGCATGTTCATCGCCCGGGCCGACGTGCTGCTCGCCGAGATCGGCCGGACCAAGCCCGAGCTGCTCGCCGGCATCGAGGAGCTCGCCGCGGCGTGGGACACCTCGTCGCGCGGCGCCGTCGTGGACGCCGTGTGGCCCGGGCTCGAGAAGATCGCGATCGACTACACCGTCGCCGAGCCCGCCGCCGCCGCCGGTCGGATGGCCGTCGTTCCCGGTGACTTCGACTGGGACGACGTGGGCGACTTTGCCTCGCTCGCGAAGCTGCAGTCCGGCGGGCGGGCGAACAACCTCGCGGTGCTCGGCGACGGGGCGCGCATCCTCGCCGACTCGTCGAGCGGCATCGTCGTGGCGCACAGTCAGCGGCTCATCTCGCTCATCGGGGTCGAGGACATCGTCGTCGTCGACACCCCGGACGCCCTGCTCGTCACCACGAGCGCGAACGCGCAACGGGTCAAGGGCGTGGTGGACGCGCTCAAGGTCAGCGGGCGCGGGGACGTGCTCTGAGGTCCTGCCGCCCTGGTGTACGGTGATGTTCCGGTCGCGGGGACCGGGCTGACTCGGGGGAGTGCTGATGGGGGACATCCAGTTCGACGCTGCTGATGCACGTGCGCTCGCACGCGTCGCGCGACGAACAGCTGAGACGTTGCGGGGGCAGGCCGGTCAGCGGGCGGACGTCGTCGCATCCGCGCTCGACGACGCTGCTGGCTCGTACGCTGAGCGGTTCCGTGAGGCGGCCGTGGTCGAGGCCGAGGACCGTGCGCGGCTGGCGGGCGTGCTGGTCGACCTCGCCGACCAGATCGACGCCGCGGTCGCTGCTGCGGAGCGCGAACGGAAGCGCCAGCGTGACCACGCCGAGTGGAAGGCACGTGACGCCGACCGGAAGCGGGCGGCGTCCGTGGCCGAGGCCTTCGCCGGATCCGCAGGACGATCGGTCGTCGACGCACTGGAGCGCTTCACCGATCCCGAGCCGGCGACCGAACCCGAGCCGAGGCCGGAGGTCGACGCCGAGTTCCGCGGTCGGGAGCGTGCGCGCTACGGCGACGGGGCGAGCCGTGGCAGGAGTTCTGCCGATCCGAGCGCGCTCCGGGCGTTCGTCACGACGACCTCGGGACTGGACACGACCGCGTCGGCCGAATCCGAGCGCGTGCGATCGGCGTGGTCCTCCTTCCGGGCCTCCTGCGCCTGGGTCACGGTCGACCGCGCGAGCATGCCGGCGGGCTTCGCGCGTTACGTGCGCGAGAACGACGAGGACCGGAGCTGGATCGGCAGGATCGCCGACGCCTTCGAGGCCGCCGGCGGCAGTGGGTCGCTGTCGAACGCGGCTCTCGACATCGCGGCGACCGGACAGGCGGCGCCTGCCCTCCAACGGCTGTTCGCGGAGCACCTGACGCCGACGGAGGTCGCGGAGCGCTGGGCTGCGCTCGGGCTGACGACGGCCGACGCCAGCGTGTTCGACGGTTTCCCGACGGACGTGCTCGCGCGACTCGGGAACCTCGAGGGTGTCCCGTACTGGGCGCGGAGTACGGCGAACGCCCTCGTGCTGAACCAGCGACTGGTCGACGTGGAGCGCCAGATCCAGCAGCTGGAGCGGACGGTCGCATCGGCGGGTGACGGCTCACGGGTGTTGGCGCGGGAACTCACGGCGCTGTACGCGGACCGCAAGGCCCTCCGGAACGTCAATGCTGCGTTGACGAAGAAGGGTTCCGACGGCAAGCGCTTCCTCATCGCACTCACCGACGATCGACCGCCGCTCGCTGCTGTCTCGATCGGCGATCTCGATCGTGCGGATTCGGTGACCTGGGCTGTCCCGGGCATGAACACGACGTCCGCGGACATGACGATGTGGTCGAGAGGCGCTCAGAACATCTACCAGGAGCAAGCCCGTCGCCCGGGATCTCCGTCGCACGCGGTCGTCGCGTGGATCGGCTACGAGACCCCCGACGAGAAGGACGTGCTGTTCATGGGCAAGGCGAAGAAGGGCGGCGGACAGTTGGCTGACGCGCTCCGGGGACTCGACGCGGTCCGTGCGGGTCAGATGCCTGAGACGAACGTCGTGGCGCACTCGTACGGTACGACGACCGCGGCCGTCGCCCTCGCAGAGCAGGGTGTCCACGTCGATCGCTTCGTCGCTCTGGGCTCGGCCGGGCTTCCGGATCACATGCGCTCGATCACCGACATCCACGCGGACCACGTGTACGCAGCACGGGCGAAGGACGCGCCGACCGGCAAGGAAGGTCTGGGGGACGAATGGGCCGAGTTCGGCCGTGAACAGAGTTACGCGCACCACGTGGACCCGACACGCGACATCTTCGGCGTGAACGTGTTCGGAGTGGACGGCGCGACGGCTGCGGACGGGACGGACCTCGAACCGGTTCTCCATCACGATCCCTTGAGGAGTGACCTTCGGGGGTACCTCGACCGTGGTACCGAGAGCCTGCGCAACGTGGGACTCGCGACCACGGGCCGCGATGCCGAGCTCACACCGGCGTCATCAGGATGAGAGGCCGGAGAGCCTCGAGAGGAGACGAATGTCTGCCCAGCTGACCGTGCGGCGCCTGACGAGCGTTGCCCTCACACCCCTTGCACTGCTGATCTTCATCAGCGGTTGCACTCGACACCCTTCGGTAGGCGAGACGCCATCCGAAGAGGGAAGGACGGCCCAGATGGACCCCGAGACTGCTCAGCGGAAGATGACCGAGCTCGTCGACAGGACCGCGTCGCAGCTCGGGGGCGAGTGGGTCACCACGCAGGGTCCGGATTACGTCGACAGCTGCACGCTCCCCGACGGTGGAGAAGGAGCCAACTGGGTCTACCTGATCACCAGGACGGACGCAGGTGGCAGTCCGGACGGCGACGCTGCGACGGTCACGAGTACCTGGCAGTCCGCGGGCATGACCGTCGAACGAGTCGCGGATCCTGACGGCCCGGTCGTCGTCGGACGAGGTGGAGCGTCGACCGCGTTGATCGATCTGTACGCGTTCCCCGGCAAGTACACCTTGGAGGCCGAATCGCTCTGCTTCCCGGGGAGTGCCGATGAGATCGAAGAGGAGCAGGGCAGCGGGTCTTGAGCTGGCCCGACGGATGCTGAGGCACATGCCCGCGAGACGTCCTGCCTGTCGCATCACCACGGTCACGGCGATGCTGCTGCTGTCTGCGGTCACGACCGTCGGCTGTGCCGGTCAGCGCGGTGCAGTCCCATCGACCGAGAGGACCACGCCTGTGGACGCGGACACGGCTCAGCGCACCATGATCGACGTCGTCGATCAGGCGACCGCTGCGCTCGGCGGCGAATGGGAAACGCGGACGTCTCCCGACTACGTCGAGAGCTGTCAGCTGTCGAGCAACGGAGAAGGAGCCCGGTGGGTGTACCGAGTTGCGCGATCAGAGTCGGGTGACGCGGAGGCCGATGCTGTTGCTGCCTCCGGCATCTGGAGGTCCGACGGCATGAGGGTCGACCGACTTGTTGACGCCAAGGGGCCAGCGATGGTCGCTCGCGGCGGCGATCGCGTCGACACGATCCGTTTCTTCGCCTTTCCCGGCAACGACAGCATCCAGGCGCTCTCGTTGTGCATCGCTGGCGACGCAGACGAGATCGAGGAGCAGCAGGCCGACGGATGACCGTCATGTTCTCCCCACGGCAGATCACGGGGCGGAAGGTCGCGCGCTCGGGCGTCATCGTCCCGCTGACGGCACTGCTCACCGGTTGCGCGTCCCACGCGGTCGACACGGACACGGACCGACCGACAGATCCCGCTGCTGACGCCGGAACCGCGAAGCAACAGATGATCGCTGCTATGGACGACGCCACCGGGCTCCTCGGTGGAGAGTGGACAGCGCGGACCGGACCGGATGCAGCGGAGCGGTGCAGGCTGCCCGACGGGGAACGCGGAGCGCACTGGCGGTACCTGACGGGGAGCGCGATCGAGGGACGGCCGGCGGGAGACGGCACGGCGCTGACCGACCACTGGCGTGCGCGGGGCATGCGCGTGACCGCGCGCGACACGAGCACCGGTCCGGTGGTCTTCGGCGGGAAAGGCGGGGACATCGCGTCCAGCAGCTTCTCCGCGGTCTCCGGCAACTACACGGTCCAGGCTGTCTCGCTGTGCTTCCCCGGCGACGCCGACCGCATCGCGGAGCAGCAGGCCGACGAGTGATGCGCGACCGTCGACTGGTGCTTCCGTGCACGATCGACGGCAGGTGTCGCCCGCTGTAGCGCTCCACCACGAAATCCCCGGATCGTCCCCCGGACGGGCGGCGACGGGGGACGTCGGCGTTACGGGCGCGTTTCGTCGGGGTCGCGATCGGGTAACTGATCCCAGGAGTCCCTCAGGGGCGTTCTGTACCGACCCGACGGTCGTGTACTGTCGCCACGATCGCCCGGAACGCACGTGGTCCGGGCACCGCCCTCCGGAGGAACCAACCCGTGACATCTCGTACCCGTCAGGTCGTGCTCAGCGGCCTCGCGCTCGTCGGCACCATGGCCGTCCTGGCCGGCTGCTCGGCCGCCCCGTCCGACAGCGCCTCGGCGAAGAAGACCGACTTCCGCCCCTGCATGGTCTCCGACGCCGGTGGCTTCGACGACAAGTCGTTCAACCAGCTCGGCTACGAGGGCATGCTCGACGCGGCGAAGGACCTCGGCGCCGACACGAACAAGGCCGAGTCCAAGGACGCCACGGTCTACGACTCGAACATCGAGCAGCTCGTCAACCAGAACTGCAACATGATCATCACGGTCGGCTTCAACCTGGCAGACGCCACCAAGAAGCAGGCCGCTGCGAACCCCGACACCGAGTTCGCGATCATCGACGACAACTCGATCGACGCGAAGAACGTCAAGCCGATCACGTTCGACACCTCGCAGGCTGCCTTCCTGGCCGGCTACGCGGCAGCGTCGTACTCGAAGACCGGCGTCGTCGGCACCTTCGGTGGCATGCAGATCCCGACCGTCACCATCTTCATGGACGGCTTCGCGGACGGCGTGAAGTACTACAACGAGCAGAAGAAGAAGGACGTCAAGGTCGTCGGCTGGAACGTCGAGACCGGCAAGGGCTCCTTCACCGGCGGCTTCGAGGCGGGCACGCAGGCCAAGTCGGTCGCGCAGACCCTGCTCGACCAGGACGCCGACGTGATCCTGCCCGTCGGTGGCCCGATCTACCAGTCGGCGGCCGAGGCGATCAAGGACGCGAACAACGGCTCCGTCCTGATCGGTGCGGACAGCGACCTGTACGAGGCCGACCCCCGCTACAAGGACATCGCCTTCACCTCGGTGATGAAGGGCATGCGCCCGGCGGTCAAGGACGTCGTCGAGCAGGCGGCTGACGACAAGTTCTCGAAGGAGCCGTACGTCGGCACCCTGAAGAACGACGGCGTCGGCATCGCGCCGTTCCACGATTACGAGTCGAAGATCGACTCGGGTCTGCAGGGCGAGCTCGACAAGATCAAGTCGGGCATCATCGACGGCTCGATCAAGGTCGAGACGCAGTCGGACAAGTAGTCGGGTGAACGCGGGCGGGGGATCGATCCTCCGCCCGCGTTTCCGCGCGTCCACCGACGGGTGGCGTGCTGACCAACAGGAACGCAGTAGACAACATGAAGCTCGAGCTCCGCGGGATCACGAAGCGGTTCGGCCCCCTGGTCGCGAACGACCACATCTCCCTCACGGTCGAACCCGGTGAGGTGCACTGCCTCCTGGGCGAGAACGGTGCGGGCAAGTCCACCCTGATGAACGTGCTCTACGGCCTGTACCAGGCCGACGAGGGCGAGATCCTCCTGGACGACGTCGTCCAGGACTTCGACGGCCCCGGCGACGCGATGCGCTCCGGCATCGGCATGGTGCACCAGCACTTCATGCTCGTGCCGGTGTTCACCGTCGCCGAGAACGTCATGCTCGGTCAGGAGCAGACGACCTTCGGCGGACGACTCGACCTGGCCGGCGCCCGCAAGCGCGTCCGCGAGATCAGCGACCGCTTCGGGTTCGACGTCGACCCGGACGCCCGCATCGAGGACCTGCCCGTCGGCGTGCAGCAGCGCGTCGAGATCATCAAGGCGCTGTCCCGGGACGCGAAGGTGCTCGTGTTCGACGAGCCGACCGCCGTCCTGACGCCGCAGGAGACCGACGAGCTGATGGGCATCATGCGCCAGCTCCGCGAGGCCGGCACCGCGATCGTCTTCATCACGCACAAGCTGCGCGAGGTGCGCGAGGTCGCCGACCGGATCACGGTCATCCGCCTCGGCAAGGTCGTCGGCGAGGCCTCGCCGACCGCGACGAACAACGAGCTGGCCGCCCTCATGGTCGGCCGCGCCGTCTCGCTCGTCGTCGACAAGACGCCCGCGTCCGGCGGCGAGGACGCCCTCGTCGTCGAGGGCGTCACCGTCACCGACCCGTCGGGCGTCGTGCTCGTCGACGACGTCTCGTTCACCGTCCGCCGGGGCGAGGTCCTCGCGATCGCCGGCGTGCAGGGCAACGGACAGACCGAGCTGACCGAGGCGATCATCGGCCTCGAGCCCGTGCACGCGGGCCGGATCAAGCTCGACGGCAAGGAGCTCACCGGCCGCACGGTGAAACAGGTCCTCGACGCGGGTGTGGGCTTCGTGCCCGAGGACCGCAAGGAGGACGGCCTGGTCGGCGAGTTCACGATCGCCGAGAACCTCATGCTCGACCGTGCCGACCACGACGAGTTCGTGCGGGCCGGCACGATCCGCTCCGCCGAGCGCGACGCGTTCGCCGACGAGAAGATCGCCGAGTTCGACATCCGCACGCCGTCGCGCACCACCGCGGCCGGTCGGCTGTCGGGCGGCAATCAGCAGAAGATCGTCCTCGCCCGCGAGCTGAGCCGCGAGCTGCGGCTGTTCGTCGCCGCGCAGCCCACGCGCGGCATCGACGTCGGCTCGATCGAGTTCGTGCACAAGCGCATCGTCGCGACCCGCGACACCGGTGTCCCGGTCATCGTCGTCTCCACGGAGCTCGACGAGGTCGTGGCGCTCGCCGACCGGATCGCGGTCATGTACCGCGGCGGCATCGTCGGCATCGTCCCCGCGGACACCCCGCGCGACGTCCTCGGCCTCATGATGGCGGGGGAACTCCCCGAAGGAACGGAACAGGTCGCATGATGACCGGGGAACTCCACAGCACCAACGCAGCAGGAACGGAGCTGGCAGCGTGAGCAACACGCCAGACAACACGCAGCCGGCCACCCCGGCCGAGCACGACCGCACGTCGGCGACCCCGACCGAGGCACCCACCGACGACCGCCTGCAGGACGTCGAGGGCACCCCGCACCTGATGACGGACTCGGCGGACGACACCGAGCGCCGGGCCGCCGGCGGTGACCGCTGGAGCACCGCGCTGCAGAGTATCGTCAACGGCTCCGTGCTCGTCACGGTCCTCGCCGTCGTCCTCGCCCTCGTCGCCTGCGGCATCCTGATCGCCGTCACCGACGAGAACGTGCGCGCAGCAGCGGGCTACTTCTTCGCCCGCCCCACCGACACCTTCCAGGCCGTCGGGACCGCGGTCGGGGGCGCCTACAAGTCGCTCTTCCAGGGTTCCGTCGTGAACTTCGGCGCGAGCTCGTTCGCGCAGGCCATCGCCCCGATCACCCGCTCGGTCGACTACGCCGTGCCGCTGATCGCCGCCGGCCTCGGCATCGCCCTGTCCTTCCGCGCCGGCCTGTTCAACATCGGCGGCCAGGGCCAGATCCTCATCGGCGCCGCGGCCGCGGGGTGGGTCGGTTTCTCGTTCGACGGCCCCGCCGCGATCCACATCCCGCTCACGGTCGTCGCCGGCATCGTCGGCGGTGCGCTCTGGGGCGGCCTGGTCGGGCTCCTCAAGGCCCGCACCGGCGCCAACGAGGTCGTCCTGACGATCATGCTCAACTACGTCGCGCTGTACCTCGTCAGCTACCTGCTCCGCACGCCGGGGCTGCTGCAGGCGCCGGGCAGCTCGAACCCGATCTCGCCCGCCACGAAGGAGAGCGCGGTCTTCCCCGCGCTGTTCGGTCCCCGGTACGGCATCGACCTCGGCTTCGTCGTCGCGCTCGTCGCCGTGGTCGTGGTGTGGTGGCTCGTCAACAAGTCGTCGCTCGGCTTCCGCTTCCGCACGATCGGTGAGAACCCCCGCGCCGCCCGCGTCGCCGGCATGAGCGTCCCCGCGCTCACCATCTGGGTGATGGTCATCTCGGGTGCGCTCGTCGGCATCGCCGGCGCCTACCAGGTACAGGGCGCCGTGACGTCGGGCTTCACCTCGGGCATCGACGCCGGCATCGGCTTCGACGCGATCACGGTCGCCCTCCTCGGTCGCTCGAAGCCGTGGGGCGTCTTCTGGGCCGCGATCCTGTTCGGCGTGCTGAAGAACGGCGGCTACGCCATGCAGGCCGCGAACGACATCCCGATCGACATCGTCGGCGTGATCCAGGCGCTCATCGTCCTGTTCATCGCCGCACCGCCGCTCGTCCGTGCGATCTTCCGCATCCCGCAGCCGGGTGCGCGTCGTCGCGGTCGTGCCGCGAAGAACTCCCGGAAGGCGGTCGCCGCATGAGCACCACCACCACCGCGGCGCCCGCGCCGGCGCTGTCCGACCGCCCGATCGAGACGACCCGGAGCTGGAAGGCCCCGATCGGGTTCGGTGTGTTCACCCTGCTCGCGCTGCTGTTCTTCGGTGTGCTGCACCGTGCCGGCGACACCACGTTCCGGCTGGCGAACGGCGGCGACTTCTTCGCGCTGCCGAACGTCCCGCTCCCCGCGACCGGCACCGGCATCGTCGTCATCGTCCTGCTGGCCCTGGCCACCGTGTACGCCGTCGTCGAGGTCCGCGCGTCCCGCCGGATCCCGCTCTGGCTCACCGCGGTGTTCGCGGTCGTCTTCGTCGTCGGCTTCCTCACGTGGTCGGCCGCGGGCGACACGATCCCCGTCCCCGGCCTGCTCGTCGGTGCCCTCGGCCTGAGCGTCCCGCTCGTGTTCGGTGCCCTCGGCGGTGTGATCTCCGAGCGCGTCGGTGTCGTGAACATCGCGATCGAGGGCCAGTTCCTCGCCGGCGCGTTCACCTCGGCGATGATCGCCTCGCTCACCGGCTCGGCATGGGTCGGCCTGGTCGGCGCACTGATCGCCGGCGTGCTGGTGTCGTTCGTCCTCGCGGCGTTCAGCATCAAGTACCTCGTCGACCAGGTCATCGTCGGTGTCGTCATCAACGCGTTCATCTCCGGCCTGACGGGCTTCCTCTACTCGCAGGTGCTCTCGCCGAACGAGCAGACGCTCAACGTCGGCGTGCGCTTCCCGAAGCTCGAGATCCCGGTCCTGCACCAGATCCCGGTCATCGGCCCGGTGTTCTTCGAGCAGACGGTCGTCGTCTACCTCGCCTACGTCGCGGTCGCGGTGGTCACCTTCGCGCTGTTCAAGACCCGCTGGGGCCTGCGCCTCCGCGCGGTCGGGGAGCACCCGCAGGCCGCGGACACCGTCGGCATCAACGTCGCGCGGACGCGCTTCTGGAACGTGTCGCTCGCGGGTGCGATCGCCGGTCTGGGCGGTGCGTACTTCACGCTCGACGCGGTCGGCCCGTTCACGAAGGACATGACCGCCGGCGCGGGCTACATCGCCCTGGCCGCCGTCATCTTCGGACGCTGGGACCCGATCCGGGCGACGCTCGCGGCGCTGCTGTTCGGCTTCGCGTCGAACCTGCAGAACATCCTCGGCGCGATCGACTCGCCGGTGCCGAGCGAGTTCCTGCTCATGCTGCCCTACGTGGTCACGATCTTCGCGGTCGCCGGCCTGGTCGGGCAGTCGCGCGGACCGGCGGCCGCCGGCAAGCCGTACACCAAGAGCTGACGGCCTGGAGGTGCGGCACATGACCCACACGAACCCTGCGGACGGCGACGCGGTCGCCACCGACCCCGCGACCGGCGAGCCGTCCTGGACCGACCCGGCCACGAGCCTCCAGGCCGGCTCCGGGTCCGACGTCGACGCGAGCGTCGACGTCGACTGGAGCGCCCTGCGGGACGCTGCGACCGCCGCGATGCGACGGGCGTACGCCCCGTACTCGTCGTTCCCGGTGGGTGCCGCGGCGCTCACCGACGACGGACGGATCGTCTCCGGCTGCAACGTCGAGAACGCGTCGTACGGGGTGACCCTGTGCGCCGAGTGCTCGCTCGTGTCGCAGCTGCACATGACCGGCGGCGGCAAGCTCGTCGCGTTCACCTGCGTGGACGGCGACGGCGCGACGCTCATGCCGTGCGGCCGCTGCCGGCAGCTGCTGTTCGAGCACTCGACCGAGGGCATGCTCCTCGAGACCGTCTCCGGGATCCGCACCATCGACGAGGTCCTCCCGGACGCGTTCGGGCCGCGGACCCTCGCCACCTACCAGCAGGAGCACTGATCACATGGCCGTCGAGCCCTTCGACACCGTCGACCTCATCCGTACCAAGCGCTCGGGCGACGCCCTGGCCACCGCCGAGATCGACTGGCTGGTCGACGCCTACACCCGCGGGTACGTCGAGGACCCGCAGATGGCGGCGCTGGCCATGGCGATCTTCCTGAACGGCATGGAGCGTCGGGAGATCAAGGACCTGACGCTCGCGATGATCGCGTCGGGGGAGCGGATGTCCTTCGACGCCCTCGGCAAGACCACCGTGGACAAGCACTCGACCGGTGGCGTCGGGGACAAGATCACGCTGCCGCTCGCGCCGCTCGTGGCGTCGTTCGGCGTGGCGGTCCCGCAGCTGTCCGGGCGCGGGCTCGGGCACACCGGCGGCACGCTCGACAAGCTCGAGTCGATCGCCGGCTGGCAGGCGTCGATCTCGAACGACCGCATGATGCAGGTGCTGTCCGATGTCGGCGCGGTCATCTGCGCAGCCGGCTCCGGCCTGGCCCCGGCGGACAAGAAGCTCTACGCGCTCCGTGACATCACCGGCACCGTCGAGTGCATCCCGCTCATCGCGTCGAGCATCATGTCGAAGAAGATCGCCGAGGGCACGGGTGCGCTCGTGCTCGACGTGAAGTTCGGGTCCGGCGCCTTCATGCCGACCTACGAGGCGTCGAAGGAGCTCGCGCAGACGATGGTCGACCTCGGGAACGACGCCGGCGTCGCCACGTCGGCGCTGCTCACCGACATGGAGGTCCCGCTCGGGCTGACGATCGGCAACGCGCTCGAGGTCCGCGAGTCGGTGGAGGTCCTCGCCGGTGGTGGACCGGCCGACGTCGTGTCGCTGACCGTGTCGCTCGCCGAGGAGATGCTCCGGCTCGCCGGTCTGCCGGACGCCGACCCGGCGGCGGCGCTGGCCGACGGCCGGGCCATGGACACCTGGCGACGGATGATCGCGGCCCAGGGCGGCGACCCCGCCGCCGACCTGCCGGTCGCCCGCGAGCAGCACGTGGTCACGGCGAGCGGGTCCGGCGTGCTCGTCCAGCAGGACGCCCTGCCGTTCGGCATCGCCGCGTGGCGTCTCGGTGCCGGGCGTGCGCGTGCCCAGGACCCCGTGCAAGCGGGCGCCGGCATCGAGCTGCACGTGAAGCCGGGCGACACCGTCACGGCCGGGCAGCCGCTCTGGACGCTCCACACCGACGAGCCGGCGCGGTTCGACCGGGCGCTGGAGTCGCTCGAGGGTGCGTGGTCCGTCGGGACCTCCGCGCCCGAGCGCGGACCGATCGTGCGCGAGCGCATCACGGGCTGAGCGCCACGGCCGCGACCCGGCCACGCCGACGACCGGAGGCTCCCCACACGGCTGTGGGGAGCCTCCAGTCCGTCCGGCCGTCCGTTGTGCACAGGGACGGACGTGGCGTCGGCGACCACCGATAGCCTGGAGTCATGAGCGCCGACGCCCCCACCTACCGCCTGCCCGACGCCGGAGCGGTCATCGACGACCTGCCCAAGGTCTCGCTGCACGACCACCTCGACGGCGGACTGCGCCCGGCGACGATCGTGGACCTGGCGGACCAGGCGGGCATCGAGCTGCCGGTGACGGACCCCGCGGCCCTGGGGGCGTGGTTCGCCGAGCAGTCGAACAGCGGCTCGCTCGTCGAGTACCTGAAGACCTTCGACGTCACGACCTCGGTCATGCAGACCGCACCGCAGCTGCACCGCGTCGCGAAGGAGTTCGTCGAGGACCTCGTGGCCGACGGCGTGGTCTACGGCGAGATCCGCTGGGCGCCGGAGCAGCACCTGCGGGGCGGGCTGACGCTCGACCAGACCGTCGAGGCGGTGCAGGCCGGCATCGAGGAGGCCGTCGACGCCGCCGGCGGTGCGATCCGGATCGGTCAGCTCGTCACCGCGATGCGCCACGCCGACCGGTCCCTCGAGATCGCCGAGCTGGCGGTCCGGCACCGTGACCGCGGTGTCGTCGGCTTCGACATCGCCGGGGCCGAGGCCGGGTTCCCGCCGGCGAACCACCGTGCGGCGTTCGAGTACCTGGCGTCGGAGCTGTTCCCGGTGACCGTGCACGCGGGCGAGGCCGACGGGCTCGCGTCGATCCGCTCGGCGCTCGTGGACGGCCGTGCGCTGCGCCTCGGGCACGGCGTCCGGATCTTCGAGGACATCACGCTGTCGGACGCCGGTGACGGCTCGACGCTCGCGTCGCTCGGCGAGGTCGCGTCGTGGGTCCGCGACCGCGAGATCCCGCTCGAGGTCGCGCCGCAGTCGAACCTGCAGACCGGCGCGATCGCCGCGTGGGGCGACGACCTCGCCGACCACCCCTTCGACGTGCTGTACCAGCTCGGCTTCCGCGTGACGGTGAACACCGACAACCGCCTGATGAGCGACACGTCGCTGTCGAAGGAACTCGCGCTCCTGGCGGGCACCTTCGGGTACGACCTCGACGACCTCGCCGCGTTCCAGATCAACGCCGCCCTCGGCTCGTTCCTGCCGCTCGAGGACCGCGAGGAGATCATCGCGACCATCACGGCCGGACACCAGGAGGCCTAGCGATGTCCCTCCCGCCGCTGCCGGACGGCGCCGTCGTGCTCGGGGCGACCGCGTCCTCGTGGCGCGACGCGCTCCGGATCGCCGGTGGTGCGCTCGTCGACTCGGGCGCCGCGACGCCGCCGTACACCGACGCCATGATCGACCTGGTCGACGAGCACGGGCCGTACATCGTCATCTCGCCAGGGCTCGCGTTCGCGCACGCCCGGCCGGGGCCCGCGGTGCTGCGGGACGGACTGGCCGTCGTGACGCTGCGCGAACCCGTGTCGTTCGGCCACCCGCACAACGATCCGGTGTCGGTCGTGCTCGGGCTCGCCGTCGCCGAGGTCGGCACGCACCTCGAGTCGATCGGCGACATCGCGAACACGTTCAACGACGACACCGTGACCGCCCGGCTCGCGGCGGCGACGTCGGCCGACGAGGTCCGGGCGATCATGGGGGTGTCGGCGTGAAGATCGTGACGATCTGCGGTGCGGGGATCGGCTCCAGCGGCATCCTCAAGGTGAACGCCGAGAAGGCCCTCGGCACGCTCGGGCTGTCCGCGTCGGTCGTGGCCGCGGACGTCGCCTCCGTGCGCGCGGTGGCCGAGGACGCCAACGTGATCCTGACGAGCCAGGAGTTCGTCGAGGCGATCGGGGACACCTACGCCGAGGTCATCGTGATCCGCAACCACTTCGACCAGGGCGAGATCACCGCCGCGGTCGACCGGGCGCTCGGGGAGCACTGAGCGGCTCCCGACGCTGCCTCTAGAGTTGGGGCATGAGCACGGAGAACCCGCTGAACGACCCCGCCGCCGACCCGTTCGAGGTCGCCCGCGCCGCCGCCGCCGTCATCGCCGACCGGTCCGGCATCGAGCGGCACGACATCGCCCTGACCCTGGGCTCGGGCTGGGGCAGGGCAGCCGACATCATCGGCGAGACGGTGTCCGAGATTTCCGCGGCCGAGGTCCCCGGCTTCAGTGCCTCGGCGGTGCCCGGCCACTCCGGCACGGTTCGGTCGATCCGCCTGCAGGACGGTCGGCACGCACTCGTCATCGGTGCGCGGACGCACTACTACGAGAACCACGGCGTCCGTCGCGTGGTGCACAGCGTCCGCACCGCTGCGGCCACGGGTGCGACGGTCATGGTGCTCACGAACGGTGCCGGTGGCATCAAGGAGCACTGGAAGCCGGGCACGCCGGTCCTGATCAGCGACCACATCAACCTGACGGCGGACAGCCCGCTCGAGGGCGCCACGTTCGTCGACCTGACCGACCTGTACTCGTCGCGGCTGCGCGAGGTCGCGAAGTCGATCGACCCGACCCTCGACGAGGGCGTCTACACGCAGTTCCGCGGCCCGCACTACGAGACCCCGGCCGAGGTGCAGATGGCGAAGACCATCGGCGGTCACATCGTCGGCATGTCGACCGCGCTCGAGGCGATCGCCGCCCGTCAGGCGGGCATGGAGGTCCTCGGCTTCTCGCTCATCACGAACCTCGCCGCCGGCATCCAGAAGACCCCGCTCTCGCACGCGGAGGTCCTCGAGGCCGGGCGCGAGGCCGAGCCGGTCATCGCCGACCTCCTCGCCCGCGTGGTGGCGGCGCTGTGACCCGGCACGACGGCGCCTCGGACGGCGCGATCGTGGACGGCGACCTGGGCGAGGGGACCGAGCCCGTCCGGGACCGCGCTGCTGCTGACGGTCTGGAGGCCGTGCTCACCGCCGCCAGGTCCTGGTCGGAGCAGGACCCGGACGACGAGACCCGTGCCGAGCTGGACGCGCTCGTCGCGTCCGCATCGTCCGGGGACGCCGCCGCGGCGGACTCGCTGCGCGAACGCTTCTCCGGACGCCTCGCCTTCGGCACGGCAGGGCTGCGCGCCGAGCTCGGCGCCGGCCCGCAGCGCATGAACCGCGTCGTCGTGACACAGGCCGCCGCCGGTCTCGCGCGCTTCCTGATCGACACCGGACGCGACCGCAGCGTCGTGATCGGGTACGACGGCCGGGTCAACTCGGACGTCTTCGCCCGCGACTCGGCCGAGGTCATGCGCGGCCTCGGGCTCGAGGTCACCTTGCTGCCGTCGGCGCTGCCCACGCCGGTGCTCGCGTTCGCGGTGCGCCACCTCGGTGTCGGGGCGGGCGTGATGGTGACCGCGAGCCACAACCCGCCGCGGGACAACGGCTACAAGGTGTACCTCGGGGGCGAGGACGACGGCTCCCAGATCGTCCCGCCGGTCGACGGCGAGATCGCCTCGGCGATCGACGCGGTCGCCGCGGGCGACGTGCGCGACCTCGTCCGCGCGACGGACTACACGGTGGCGGGCCCGGAGCTGACGCGGGCGTACGTCGAGGCGACGGCCGCGACGGTGCCGGCCCCGGCCCTCCCGGTCGACGCCCAGCCGAAGGTCGTCTACACGGCCATGCACGGGGTCGGGTGGGAGACCGCTCGCGCCGTGTTCGCCGCCGCGGGGTTCGCGGAGCCCGCCGTGGTGCCCGAGCAGATCGAGCCGGACGGTGCCTTCCCCACCGTGTCCTTCCCGAACCCGGAGGAGCCGGGCGCGATGGACCTGTCGGTCGCGCGCGGTGTCGCCGTCGGCGCCGACCTGGTGATCGCCAACGACCCCGACGCGGACCGCCTCGCGCTCGCGATCCCCGACGGCGCCGGGTCGTTCCGCCGTCTCTCCGGTAACGAGGTCGGCTGGCTGCTCGGTTGGCGGGCAGCTGCTCGCGCGCAGAGTGCTGGCGTGACGGGTGCGCTGGCGGCGTCGATCGTGTCCTCGCCCGCGCTCGCCCGGGTCGCCGAGCGGTACGGGCTCGAGTACCGGGACACGCTGACCGGCTTCAAGTGGGTCTCCCGCGTGCCCGACCTGGTGTTCGGCTACGAGGAGGCGCTCGGCTACCTGGTCGACCCGACGGTCGTCCGGGACAAGGACGGCATCTCGGCCGCGCTCGCACTGCTCGACCTCGCCGTCTCGCTGGCCGCTTCCGGGAAGACGGTCGCTGACCAGCTCGACGCGTTCGCTGCCGAGTTCGGGGCGTTCGCCTCCGGGCAGGTGTCGACCCGCGTGGACGACCTGTCGCGCATCGGGGAGGTCATGGCGTCCCTGCGGTCGTCGGCGCCCTCGTCGCTCGGTGGTCGTGCCGTGGTCTCGGTGACGGACTACTCGGACGGAGCCTCGGGCTTCCCGCCGTCCGACATCCTGCGCTACGACCTCGACGGCGGCGCACGGGTCATCGTCCGCCCGAGCGGCACCGAGCCCAAGGTGAAGGTCTACATCGACACCGTGGCCGACACCCCTGCCGAGGCGCAGGCGCTCGTCGAGGCCCTCGCCGCCGACGTGCGCCCCCTCGTGTCGTAGCGGCGCGGCTGCGGCGGCCCGTGGCCGTGCCGCCGGTCGGGGATCGCGCCCCCGTACAGACGTTGCATCCCTGAGCACACGGGTGCGACGTTCGTACGGGGGCGCGATCGCATGGCGCTCTCCACAGGGAGCGGGTTCCGAGCGCTCCCGGTACCTCGTGTCGTGCACGCTGCCGGCATGACCATCGAGCCGATCCACACTTCCGGTCTCCCCGACAGCGTCGCAGCGGGTGTCCGACGGGCTGCCGAGGACGGCGAGCTCGTACGGTTGCACCGCGGCTCGTACGTCCCGCGGGCTGCTTGGACGGAGGCCTCCGCGCAAGAGCAGCACCGCATCCTGGTCAGGAGTTTCGTCGAGGTGCACGCACCGGCGGTGATCGTGAGCCACCGGTCCGCGGTCGCGATGCACGGGTTACCGTGGGTGGGATCCTTCGGGGACCGGGTCGTCGTGACCGATCCGGACCGCGACCGCGGGCAGGTGAAGCCGCGGATCCAACGGGTGGGTGGGGCCGGCCGGCGACCCGATGCTGTCCGGATCGATGGTGTGCTCGTCGGGACGCTCGCCGAGACCGGGGTCGACGTCGCGCTGTCGGAACATCCGTGGCGCGCCGTGGTCGTGCTCGACGCCGTCCTCCGACGAGGTTGTTCGAAGGCCGACCTGCGTGCGGCCCTCGACGCGCGGTCGGCCAGGAACCACTGCCGGGCAAGGACCCTCGTCGAGGCGGCCGACGGCAGTGCCGAGTCGCCGGGTGAGAGCATCACGCGGTGGGGCGGCATCGTACTCGGTGCACCGTCGCCCGTCCTGCAGCACGAGTTCCGTCACCAGGGAGTGCTCCGTGACCGCGTCGACCTCTGGTACCCGGAGCACGGTGTCGTGGTCGAGTTCGACGGTCGCCAGAAGTACACCATGACGGGACGCGAGACCCTCTGGGACGAGAAGCGGCGCGAGGATCGGATCCGTCGGCTCGACGAGGTCCAAGGCTTCGCTCGAGTCACCTGGACGGATGCGCTGCCCGCCGGCCAGCTGCCTCGACTGCTCTCCGAGGCGGGTCTGCCGCTCGGGTGGAACTGGGCGAGCGCATGGCGGCTGGCTGCGCGACGCGCCCTCTGACGAACATCGCACCCCGGAGGACCGGGGTGCGATGTTCGTGAGGGGGCGCGGTCGTGCGCGCCGCGCGGCCCCGCGCTACGCGAGCTCGAGCAGCACGTGGCCGGACGAGATCGTCTGGCCGACGGGGGCGTTCAGGCCGGTCACGACACCGTCGCGCGGGGCCTGCACGGGCTGCTCCATCTTCATGGCCTCGAGGACGACGAGCAGGTCGCCCTTCACCACGGTGTCACCCTCGGCGACCGCGAGCTTCACGACCGTGGCCTGCATCGGCGAGGTCACCGAGCCGGACGAGGCCAGGCCACCGCGGACGCCCGACGAACGACGCTTCGGGGGAGCGGACGGGCCGGCCGGACGACGACCCGCGGCACCCGCGGCGCCACCGCCGACGATCGAGGGCATGGTGACCTCGATGCGCTTGCCCTGGACCTCGACGACGACGCTGTCGCGCGCCGCCGGTGCGGGGAGCTCCTCGGGAGAGCCGCTCCAGGCGGGGATGTCGTTCTGGAAGTCGGTCTCGATCCACTGCGTGTACACGCTGAACGGCGTCTCGTCGTCCGTCGCGAACGCGGGGTCCGACACGACCGCGCGGTGGAAGGGCAGCACGGTCGGCAGACCGGTGACCTCGAACTCGGCGAGGGCACGACGAGAACGCTCGAGCGCCTCTTCTCGCGTGGCACCGGTGACGATGAGCTTGGCGAGCATCGAGTCGAACGAGCCGGAGACGACGTCGCCGGACACGACACCGGAGTCCACGCGGACGCCGGGGCCGGAGGGAGCGGTGAAGGCGTGGACCGGACCGGGCGCCGGGAAGAAGTTGCGGCCCGGGTCCTCGCCGTTGATGCGGAACTCGAACGAGTGGCCGCGCGGGGTGGGGTCCTCGTAGTCGAGCGTGCCGCCCTCGGCGATCCGGAACTGCTCGCGGACGAGGTCGATGCCCGTCACCTCTTCCGAGACGCAGTGCTCGACCTGCAGGCGGGTGTTCACCTCGAGGAACGAGACCGTGCCGTCCGCGCCGATGAGGAACTCGCACGTGCCAGCGCCGACGTAGCCGACCTCGCGGAGGATCGCCTTCGACGACTCGTACAGGCGCGTCTGCTGCTCGGGCGTCAGGTACGGCGCCGGGGCCTCCTCGACGAGCTTCTGGTGGCGACGCTGCAGCGAGCAGTCGCGGGTGGAGACGATGACGACGTTGCCGTGCTCGTCGGCCAGGCACTGGGTCTCGACGTGGCGCGGCTTGTCGAGGTACTTCTCGACGAAGCACTCACCGCGACCGAACGCGGCGATCGCCTCGCGCGTCGCCGACTCGAACTGCGAGGCGACCTCGTCGCGCGTGCGTGCGACCTTCAGGCCACGGCCGCCGCCGCCGAAGGCTGCCTTGATTGCGACCGGCAGACCGACCTCGTCCGCGAACGCGATGACCTCGGCAGCGTCCGCGACGGGCTCGATGGTGCCCGGCGCGAGCGGCGCGCCGACCTTCTCGGCCACGTGCCGCGCCGAGACCTTGTCCCCGAGCTGCTCGATCGACTCCGGCGAGGGGCCGATCCAGGTGAGCCCGGCGTCGATGACGGCACGGGCGAAGTCGGCGTTCTCGGCGAGGAACCCGTAGCCGGGGTGCACGGCGTCCGCGCCGGAGCGACGGGCCACCGAGATGATCTTGTCGATCACGAGGTAGGTGTCGGCGCTCGTGGTGCCGTTCAGCGCGTAGGCCTCGTCAGCGAGGCGGGCGTGGAGGGCGTCGCGGTCCTGGTCGGCGTACACCGCGACCGAGGCCTTGCCAGCGTCGCGGGCCGCGCGGATGATGCGGACGGCGATCTCGCCGCGGTTCGCGATGAGGACCTTGCTGATACGGGGCATGGTACGTCAGCGTATTCGTGCAGCGGCGGCCGGTTTTGACCGGCACGTACAAAGAAACCGCGCCGAGCAGTGTGGATGTCTACAGTTCCCACAGGTCGTGCCAGGCGACACCGAAGCCGCGGAGCAGCATCGACCGCAGCACCGGGAGCGACAGCCCGACCACGGCCGACGGCGCGCCGTCGATCCGGGTGATGTAGGCGGCGGCCCGCCCGTCGATCGTGAAGGCCCCGGCGACCTCGAGCGGCTCGCCCGTCGCCACGTAGGCGTCGATCTCGTCGGCGGACACGTCCTCGGCGAAGGTCAGCACCGCGCTGTCCACCGCCACGACGTGGTCGCCGGCGGCGACCAGCGTGGACCCGCCGGGCGCGACGTCGCCGAGGTGGCCGGCGGTGCCGAGCGA
>NZ_RBLU01000238.1 GCF_003989515.1 Curtobacterium sp. HSID17257 | reverse complement strand
CGTCCCGCGACCGCGCCGGCGGTGCCGACGTGAGCGCCGCCCCGGCCGCGACCGGTGTCGTCCGCTCCCC
Source organism: Curtobacterium sp. HSID17257 (assembly GCF_003989515.1). GTDB lineage: Bacteria > Actinomycetota > Actinomycetes > Actinomycetales > Microbacteriaceae > Curtobacterium. The sequence goes on along the minus strand of NZ_RBLU01000238.1, from coordinate 733 downwards.
CGGACGTGCCGGCCGGGTGGGCTTCTGGGTCGTCATCGTCCTCGTGGGTGTGCTGCTCGCGGGACTCACGGCCGCGGTGCAGTCCACCACCGCCCGGACCCGTGAGCCGCTCGACCCCGGGTCGACGACGGCGAGCGGAGCGCGGGCACTCGTGCGCGTGCTCGAGCAGCGGGGCACCAGGGTGGACGTCGTGGACCGGGTGGACGGGCTCGACCGGGCCGCCCTCGGCGGCGCGACGGTCCTCGTCGACGACTCGGCCGGCTCCCTCGACGCCGGGGTCGCACGTCGCCTCGGTCGCTCGGCCGAGCACGTCGTCCTGCTCTCCACCGACCGGGCCGCGCTCGACGCCCTGGGCCTCGACGTCGTCGCGGCCGGGCCCGTCCTCGGGGACGGCACCGTCCCGACGTCCGGCTGTGCCGTCCCGGCCGTGGCCGCCGCAGGACGTCTCACCGTGACCGGTCAGGGCTACCGTCCGTCGACGGACGGCCCGGTGGGGCGCGGCACCGACCTCTGCGTCACGACCGGCAGCGGGGACGACCGCGTCGCCGGGATCGTCCGGACCGCCACACCCGGCGGGGACGTCACCCTGGTCGGCACGACCGGCGCGCTGCGGAACGACACGATCACGACCGCGGGCAACGCCGCCTTCGCGCTCGAGCTGCTCGGGTCCGGCGACCGGCTCGTCTGGTACACGCCGACCCGGACCTCGGCCGACGCCGCGCCCACGATCGGA
>NZ_RBLU01000237.1 GCF_003989515.1 Curtobacterium sp. HSID17257 | reverse complement strand
GTGAAGAAGGATAAAAGGGAATCGGGGTGGTAAGTAGTGGAGGAATTGAGAGGAAGGGAATGTATAATGTGATAACACATCGACAACCAGGCTCTGCGCATGCAGGCGAACTCGTTGCCTACACGACGCTGTTCCAGTCTGACCGACGCCGTCCGACGCGGCGCGGCGGTCACGCTCGTCGCCGCGAACGTGGACGCCGGGCTCACCGCGGGACTCGGGGCCACGGTGGTGCCGGTCGGGTCGGCCCGGGAACTCGCCGACGCCGTGCACGCCGCAGCCGCCGACGCGGACGTGGTGGTGATGACCGCCGCGGTCGCCGACTACCGACCGGCCGAGGTCCGCCCCGACAAGCTGAAGAAGGACGACCAGGGCGACACCATGACGCTCGAGCTCGTCCGCAACCCGGACGTGCTCGCCGACCTCGTGCGGGCGCGCCGGACCGGGCAGATCGTCGTCGGGTTCGCGGCGGAGACCGAACCCGACCGCGAGGCCCGGATCGCCCTCGGTCGCGCCAAGATCGCCCGGAAGCCGGCCGACCTGCTCGTCGTGAACCACGTCGGGTGGGACGCCGGCTTCGAGCGCGAGGAGAACGCGATCGAGGTGCTCGTGCCCGGCGGCGAGGTCGTGCGGGAGACCTCGGGCAGCAAGGCCGACGTCGCCACGGCGGTGCTCGACCTCGTCGCGACCGCGCTGACCTGAGCGACACCCGGTACCCACTCGGCCGGTGGCGTGCACGATGGGGCCATGCGACGACGCCAGCGCGCCCGACGCGCGACCCGGACGGCCACCCTGCTCGCCGTGCTCCTCGGCGGAGCCGGTGTCACCCACTTCCA
>NZ_RBLU01000236.1 GCF_003989515.1 Curtobacterium sp. HSID17257 | reverse complement strand
GCCCGCTCGGCGCCGTGGTCGTCCGTGCTGGCTGCCGGAAGCGCCGCGGGCGGGCGCTTCCTGCTCCGCAGCGCCGCTCGTCGTGCCGCTTCCGCCCGTTCGGGTCGCTCCGAGCGTCGCGCACGATCACCGCACGCGGGCTCACGTGGTGCCCTGCAGCGCCACGTGGACCGACGGCGGTAGAATCGTCGCCGCTCGCCTCCGTAGCTCAGTGGATAGAGCAGGTGGTTTCTACCCTCCGTGTCGCGGGTTCGATTCCTGCCGGGGGCACACGCGACGAGAGGCCGCCATCCAGTGGGATGGCGGCCTCTCGTCGGACGTGGCAGGTGTCAGTCGTCCTCGGACGCCCTGCGGCGGAGTTCGCTCGCACTGATGGGCTGGGTGTAGGGCGAGGCGTCCTCATCGTCCGCTCGTGCAGTCGCCGAAGCGCTCGACTCCGCGGAGCGGTCGAGCCCGCTCGCCGAGGCAGACGCGCGGTTCACGTGCGCGTCGGCGGAGGTCGGGCTCGCGATGTGCGGCGCGGAGGACGGTCGGACGTCGGAGCGGCGGTCCTCGCCGCGGTCGGTCACGTCGACCTCGCCGGAGTCCGAGGCGTCCGTGCCGCGGGAGCCCAGGTCGTTGCGCGCGGACGGTGCCGTGCCGCTGCCCGGTCGCCCGGACGCGATCGGCGAGCCCAGCTGCGGGCA
>NZ_RBLU01000235.1 GCF_003989515.1 Curtobacterium sp. HSID17257 | reverse complement strand
CCTTCGACTAGTGGATGAGCCTGGATTTCACTCGAACGATCTGGACAGTCTACGTGTGCTGATTGGCAATCATATTGAACGAATTGCGCATGAAGACGCAGCCTCTCAACACGCACCTCGATCTATTAAGAATCCTGCTTTTTCCGCCTCTCGATCCTCGGATTCTGCTCAACTTCCTCAGCCGGTCACTTACTATCACGATCCCACCCACCAGCTCCCTTATTATCGTTCACCAGCTGGTCGGTACATTCGTGACGTATTTCGCTGAGAGAATCACTGTTTTGACTGCCGCAAGACTGGTCACCAACATGCCCAATACCCCAGTCGTACGCACCATACCCCGCCTAAAGTGAATCAGCTGGAGACCGAGTTAACTGCTGGTGATGCCACATCAGTGTACCTCGCTCTTGCGCAAACTATTCCATCAGCTGCCGAACCTATTCAAAACTCTTCGTACGCCCTTTTCTACCCTCTTCTAGCTATATCCGTTCCGATCCCGGCTGATGACCTCTGGCCAGCTCGTCCCATTAGGCTCCTAATCGACACAGGGGCATCCATGACCTTCGTGGATCCAACACTGGCAGCGAGGCTGGGATGGTCAGTGAAGACAGGGGCCGTACGGATGAGAGTTAGGTTAGCTGGCGGAAAGGCGGGTCCCATAGTCACAAATACAGTTATCGGTTCGTTTTCTCTAGGCGACACGATGTATCAAATAAACGGTGTGGTGATGGATTTGCACAGAACATATGATGGTATCTTAGGACTTAACTTCCTTGCTCGGCATGGTTTATTGGCGGATACCACTTCCCTTGTTCGCCTATTGGAGGCTGGAGGCGCGAACCGATCTGCGTTAGGATTGCAAACAGATGGCGCGTCGCCTTCGGAGCTTGTCTCCGCTCCTAGGTTACACCTACACCACACGGAGATCCACCCGACAACTCCGCATGCTACCGCAGCCGCAGATTCTCACAGTCTGACAGACGTCCTGCGTCGTCTCCAGGCCGAGTTCCACGATGTCTTTTGTGA
>NZ_RBLU01000234.1 GCF_003989515.1 Curtobacterium sp. HSID17257 | reverse complement strand
ACGGCGACGACCGCGCCGGACTCCTCCCCGCCGCCGTGCACAGCAGCACCGCCGGTGCTCATGCGGTCCGCTCCGCCGCCGCTCGGGCGAGTTCGTCCACGCGGGCCGGCGCGAGCACCTCGTCGATCGCGAGCACGGTCGCGCCGCGGATGCCGGCGTCGCGCGGCGAGGAGCTCGCCCGGACGTCGAGGGCGTCCGCGACCATCGGCAGGCACGACCGGTAGAGCTCGCCCCGGATCGTCGCGACCAGGACGGACGACGCCGACATCGCGCCCGCGAGCACGACCTCGCTCGGGTTGCAGAAGTTCACGATGCCGGAGAGCACCCGGCCGATGTGCTCCCCCGCCCGCCGGAGCTCGTCGAGGACGACCGCGTCGCCCTGTGCCGCGAGCGCCAGCACGTCGCTCGTCCCGCCGACCTGCCGCCCGGCCGCACGCAGCCGGGCGACGATCGCGCCCCCGGACGCCACCGACTCGAGGCAGTTCGGCACCCCGCAGGTGCAGCCGATGGCGGCCTCGCCGTCGACGGGGGTGTGGCTGATCTCGCCGGCGGCGCCGCTCACCCCGCGGTGCAGGCGCCCGTCGAGCAGCACGCCCGAGCCGATGCGGGTCCCGAGCTTCACCGCGACGAGGGTGCCCGTGCGGTCGGGGCCCGGACGCTCGGCCAGGGCGATGAGGTTCGCGTCGTTCTCCACGAGCACGGGGGCGTCGGTGTGCTCGGCGAAGAGCTGGGGCAGCACGGCGCCGTGCCACGACGGCTCGAAGGACGGTGTCGCGATGCTGCCGCCCGGGTACGACACGGGCGCGGGCACGCTGATCGCCGCACCGCGGAAGCGTGCCGTGTCCAGGCCGCTGTCACGGGCGAGCTCGACGAACCGGTCCCAGAGCGCGGCGACCGAGGCCCGCGGCCCCGCGGCGACGGGCACCGTGGCGGCGCCGTGCTCGAGCGCGTC
>NZ_RBLU01000233.1 GCF_003989515.1 Curtobacterium sp. HSID17257 | reverse complement strand
CGGGCGTGATCGCGTCGTAGCCGGTGAGCCAGGCCCACGCCTTCGCGGCGGCGAGGAGTGCCGTCGCGCCGCGGGGACTGACGCCGACGCGGACCGACGGAGCCTGCCGGGTGGCGCGGGCCAGGTCGACCACGTACGCCAGGACGTCGTCGCGCGCCCCGACCGAGCGGACGGCCCGCTGCGCCCGGAGGACCTCGTCGACGCCGAGCACCGGCCGGACCCCGGCGGACCGCACGTCCCGCGGGACGAACCCGTCCGCGTGCCGGCGGAGCACCTGCCACTCGACGTCCCGCGGCGGCACGTCGAGCGTCAGCTTCATGAGGAAGCGGTCGAGCTGCGCCTCCGGCAGCGTGTAGGTGCCCTCGAACTCGATCGGGTTCATCGTCGCGGCGACGAAGAACGGGTCGGGCAGCGGCCGTGCCGTACCGTCCACGCTGACCTGGCGTTCCTCCATGGCCTCGAGCAGTGCCGACTGCGTCTTCGGCGGCGTGCGGTTGACCTCGTCGGCGAGCAGCACGTTCGTGAAGACCGGGCCCTCGCGGAACGGGAACGTGCCGGTGGACGCGTCGTACACGAGCGAGCCGGTGACGTCGCCGGGCATCAGGTCGGGCGTGAACTGGATGCGCTTCGTGTCGAGCGACATCGCCGCGGCGAGGCTGCGCACCAGCAGCGTCTTCGCGACGCCGGGGACGCCCTCGAGCAGTACGTGGCCCTGTGCGAGGATGCCGACGATCATCCCGGACACAGCGCCCTCCTGACCGACGACGGCCTTGCCGACCTCGGCGCGGAGCCGGCCGAAGGCGTCCCGGAGCGCGTCGGTGCCGGCCGGCGACGGCACCGCGCCGGCCGGCAGACC
>NZ_RBLU01000232.1 GCF_003989515.1 Curtobacterium sp. HSID17257 | reverse complement strand
GTCGCGGCGTGGGCGACGGACGACCTCGCGGCGCGGGCGGGCGCGACGGTGAAGAGCGAGCTCCGCGCGACCGTCCTGGCCCGCGCGGCGGAACGCGGGCCGTCCTGGCTCGCCGAACGCTCGACTGCCGGTTTCGCGACGGCCCTCGGACCCGGGCTCGACGCCCTCGACGCCTACTTCGGACGCTACGTCCCGCAGCTCGCGCTCACCGCCGTCGCGACGCCGGTGCTCCTCGTCGCGATCGGGCTCGGTGACGTGACGAGTGCCGTCGTCATCGTGCTGGCGATGCCGGTGATCCCCGTCTTCATGGTGCTCATCGGCCTGGCGACCCAGGCGCTCCAGCGGCGGCAGTCGGACGCGCTCACCCGGCTCGGCGGCGCGTTCACCGAAGCGGTCGAGGGCCTCGCGACCCTCAAGGTCTTCGGGCGTGCCCGCCGTCAGGTCGGCCGCATCGGCACCGTCACCGACGAGTACCGCCGTGGCACCATCGGGGTCCTGCGCCTGTCGTTCGTCAGCGGCTTCGCCCTCGAACTCGCCGCGAGCCTCTCCGTCGCCCTCGTCGCGGTGTCGATCGGCGTCCGACTCGTCGACGGCTCGCTCGGCCTCGGCGCCGCGATGTTCGTCCTGGTGCTCGCCCCGGAGGCGTTCGCGCCCCTCCGTCAGGTCGGTGCCGACTTCCACGCCGCCCAGGACGGCGTCGAGGCGTCCGCTGCCGTGCTCGACGTCCTCGACGACCGGGGACGCGACACGTCGACCAGCGCCGACACGTCCGACACCGCCGCCGCGGTCTCCGACCTGGTGCTCGAGGGCA
>NZ_RBLU01000022.1 GCF_003989515.1 Curtobacterium sp. HSID17257 | reverse complement strand
GACCGTCCCCACGCTCTGGATGCCCGACGAGGCTCCGCCCCGAACGGCGGCCGCGCGCGCTCGAGCACACCGGCGCCCGCGCTGATCGCGGCCGTGAGCACCGCCATGAGCACGAAGAGCGCGACCTTGTCCCCGGTGCCGAACAGGCCGACCATCAGGTCCTTCGCCGCCGGGGGAGCGAGGTCGATCACGGCCGAACCGACGGCCACCAGCGGGCTGCCCGCACCGCCGAGCAGCAGCGCGCCGAACTCGGCGACGGCCAGGAACGCGGCGATCGCGACCACACCGCACACGGCCGCGAGCAGCGCCGGGTGCCGGACCCGTGTCGGGGCCGGTGCCTGCTCGGTGGTCGGTGCCGCTGTCGTGCTCACCCGTGCAGCGTAGGTCGGAGCCACCGCGGATGGGCTGACAACGTCCGTGGTGGTGGACGACGGGGAGCCGCTCCGGTCTGTGCAGGGATCGTGACCGCGACGGGTTCGTCGACCGTTCACTGCTCCGGGACAGCGCACCCGACCGGAGCCGTGCGAGGATCGGGATCGTGTTGGACCGACCAGACCGTGTGCCCCGCCGCGCTCGCGCGCGGCGGTCGCGCACCGCCTGGACGGTCGATCGACGTTTCGCGGTCCTGCGCTGGAGCATCGTCGGCGTGTGGACGGCGCTCCTGGTCGGTCGGATCGTCGTCGTCTCGACGGCGCCGCAGACCGACCTGACGTTCTTCGGCGTCGCCGAGCTCGTCGCGGTCTCCGTCGGGGTGGCGGGTGTCGTCGTCGCGGTCGTGCGCGCCCGGGCGATCCGCCGTCGTCGTGCCGACGAGGCACTCGCGTCCGCGATCCGTCGCATCGACCCGACCGTCTGGTTGGTGCCGGCGGCGCCGACGCCGGAACTGCGCCAGGACGTGCAGCGGGCCCGGCCCGAGACCACCCTGGGCGAGCGGGTGACCTGGGCGTTCGGGGCCACCGAGGCGTCGCTGTGGGAACTCGAGGAGCGTCGGGCGACCCGTCTGCTCGTGATCCGCTGGAGCCGCATGGTGCACGTGGGCGTCGAGGACGTCCTGGGGGAGCGGACTGCGAGCGCCGTGGCCATGCACTACGTCCGACCGGACGACACCGCCGCCGTCGCCACCTTCTTCGTCCGCTCGTCGCCCGGGTCCCGTCGGCTGCTCGGACGGGGCCCCAGACTCGAGCGGCTCGTCGCCGACCTCGCACGGGAGCGCATCGTCGTCTGACCCCGTCCGCCGAACAGACAGCAGGCCCCGTCGTGCGACGGGGCCTGCTGTCTGTTCGGTCAGTGCAGGGATCAGTGCGTGGACGGTTCCTGCTCGACCTCGCGGCGGCCGTCCTCCGACCACAGCGTGTGGAAGGTGCCGTCCTTGTCGACGCGCTGGTAGGTGTGCGCGCCGAAGAAGTCGCGCTGCCCCTGGATGAGTGCCGCGGGCAGGCGGTCGGACGCGAGCGAGTCGAAGTACGCCAGCGCGGACGAGAACCCGGGGGCGGGGATGCCCGACGCTGCGGCGATCCCGACGATGCGACGCCAGGCTGCCTCGCCCTCGGCGACGGCGTCCGCGAAGTACGGGTCGACCAGCAGGCTCTCGAGCGAGGGGTTCTTGTCGTACGCCTCGACGATGCGGTTGAGGAACTGGGCACGGACGATGCAGCCACCGCGCCAGATCTTCGCGACCGCGCCGAGGTCGATGTCCCAGTCGTACTCCTTCGCCCCGGCGATGATGAGGTCGAAGCCCTGCGCGTACGCGACGACCTTCGACGCGTACAGCGCGGCGCGGACGTCGTCCTCGAACGTGTCGGGCACGTCGACGACGTCCGGGCGGCTCGTCACCGACTTCTGGACGGCTGCACGCTGCGTCGGCTTCGACGACACCGCTCGGGCAAAGACCGCCTCGCCGATGCCGGAGACGGGGATGCCGAGTCCGACGGCGTTCTGCACGGTCCACACGCCGGTGCCCTTCGACCCGGCCTCGTCGCGGATCACGTCCACGAGCGGCTTGCCCGAGTCGGCGTCCTGCTGCTTGAGGACCTCGCCCGTGATCTCGATCAGGTAGGACTCGAGGTCGCCCTCGTTCCACTTCTCGTAGATCTGCACGAGCTCGTCGACCGAGTGCCCGCCGGCGCGACGGAGCAGGTCGTAGGACTCGGCGATCAGCTGCATGTCCGCGTACTCGATGCCGTTGTGGACCATCTTGACGAAGTGGCCGGCGCCGTCGGTGCCGATGTGCGTCACGCACGGCTCGCCCTCGGCCACCGCGGCGATCGACTTCAGGATCGGCCCGAGGGTCTCCCACGCCTCGTCCGAGCCGCCGGGCATGATCGACGGGCCCTTGAGCGCGCCCTCCTCGCCACCGGAGATGCCGGTCCCCACGAAGTTGAGGCCCTTCTCGCGCAGGTCGTGCTCGCGGCGGATGGTGTCGTGGAAGTTCGCGTTGCCGCCGTCGACGATGATGTCGCCCTCCTCGAAGCGCTCGGCGAGCTGCTCGATGACGGCGTCGGTGCCCTTGCCGGCCTGCACCATGATGATGGCGGTGCGCGGCTTCGACAGCGACGCGACGAAGCCGTCGATGTCCTCGGACGCGATGAACCCCATGTCGCCGTGCTCGTCCATGAGCTCCCGGGTGCGTGCGTAGGTGCGGTTGTACACCGCGACCGTGTTGCCCTCGCGCGAGGCGAGGTTGCGGGCCAGGTTCGAGCCCATCACCGCGAGACCGACGACGCCGATGTTCGCCGTGCCGCCGTCGTCGTGCTGTTCGTTGTCCGCCACCTGAGTCTCCTTCGTCCTGACGTGTCGCGGCCCACCGTACGACCGACACCTTGGGTCGGCACGGGTGTTCCGGCAACTGGGGGCGGGAAGCGGACGACCCGTACTGTGGAGGGATGACCGACCACGACGTCCTCCCGCCCGTGCTCGTGATGGGTGTCTCCGGTTCCGGCAAGTCCACCGTCGGCCAGGCGCTGGCCGACGCCCTCGCCGAGCAGGGCCAGCCGAGCACGTTCGTGGACGCCGACGACCTGCACCCGGCCGCCAACAAGGAGAAGATGCGGCAGGGCACACCGCTGACCGACGAGGACCGCTGGCCCTGGCTGGACGCGTGCGCGGCGCGCATCGCCGAGGTGCAGGCGTCCGGCCACCGGTGCGTGATGGCGAACTCCGCGCTGAAGCGGGTCTACCGTGATCGGCTCCGCAGCTCGGCGCCCGACCTCGTCATCGCGTTCCTCGACGGGTCGCACGACCTCATCGCCGAGCGCCAGGCCCACCGCCACCACGAGTACATGCCGTCCTCGCTGCTCGACTCGCAGTTCGCGACCCTCGAGCGGCCGCAGCCCGACGAGACCGCCGTCGCGGTGTCGATCGAGGGATCGGTCGACGACACCGTGGCGACGATCACGTCGGCGCTGTCGGTCACTTCCGGCTGAGCTCGGCGAGCCGCGAGCGGTACTCGTCCGCGTCGATGTCGCCGCGGGCGAACCGGTCGGCGAGGACGGCCCTGGCGTCGGACCGTGCCCGCCAGCTGCCGCGGCGCAGCGCGCCGAAGACGACGGCGGTGGCCAGGAGCACGAGCAGGAAGAACGCCGGGAACAGGAAGAAGGGCGGGCCGCCGTGCCCGTACGGGCCGACGGCGGCGATGGTCGAGAGAGCGGTGTGCACGGTTGCCTCCTGGGCGGTTCGTGTCGCCCGGTCGGGCGACGATCCAAGCGTCCGGCAGGGAGGCTCGTCCCGCGTCCGCCACGGAGGCCGACTCCGGCCTGCTCCCGCAGCAGTACCGCCGTCCCTCCTGCACAGGCGGCTACTCCCGCGGGAGTAGTCCACACCTCCTGCCAGCGCCCGACGCCGTGGCACCCGTCCGACCCTAGGCTCGGACCCATGCACCGCACCCCCACCGCCTCGGCCGAGGCGGACGACGACCAGCGAGACGGCGTCCGCCGCTTCGCCCGGTTCGGTCGGGTGCTGCCGGTCGCACTCGTGCAGATCGTCGGGACGCTGCTGGCAGCGCCGTTCCCGACCGGTCCGACGGACGCCGTCGGTCCTCGCGGCGGCCCGCCCTGGGCGTCTCACGTCCTCGGCTCCTCCGTCGTCGACGCGGCGGTCCCGGGCCCGCTCGCGATCGCGCTCCTCGTCGCCGGGGTCGTCGTCCTGCCGTGGCGCTGGCGGTGGCCGACGGCAGTCCTGCTGGTCACGCTCGCGACGACGATCGGCTACGCCCTGCTGGTGAGTCCGCGCGGGCCGTTCGTGGCCGCGCTGAGCCTGGCAGCGGTGAACGCGTGGCTGCGGGGACGTCGCACCGCAGCGGGCGTCGCGCTCGGACTGGCCGTCGCGGTGCTGCCGACCGCCGACGCGGTCCTCGCCCGGACGCCCACCCGGAACCTCGACGCGGTCTTCCTCGCCGCCGCCTGGGCCGCCGTCACGCTGTCGGTGGCCGAGCTCGTCCGGGTCCGTCTCGAGCGCGTCGCGGAACGACGCCGCCGACGGGCTGCTGCGGAGCAGGAACGTGCGCGTGACGAGCGCGTCCGCATCGCCCGTGAGCTCCACGACTCCGTCGCGCACAGCATGTCGCTCATCAACCTGCAGGCCGGGGTCGCGCTCCACCTGGGGGCTGCACTCCCCGAACAGACGCGCAGCTCGCTCGCCGACATCCGTGACACGAGTCGCGAGGCCCTGGTCGAGCTCCGGACGATCCTCGGCGTCCTCCGATCGGTCGACCACCCCGGTACCCCCGGCGCCGATGGGTCGGACCGGCCAAACGGGTCGGACTCGCCGGACGGGTCGGACGCGCCGGACGGGCAGAGGAGCGTCCCGCTCGACAGCGGACCGCTCGGACGTGGCCCCCTCGACGGCGAGTCGTCACCCGGCTCGGCGGACCGGCACCCCGTCCCCGGTCTCGACCGCCTCGAGGACCTGGTCGTGCGGGCACGTGCGGCCGGAGTGGACGTCACCGCGGACGTCGACGGTGACCGTGCGCTGCTGGACCGCACCACCGACCGCACGGCGTTCCGCATCGTGCAGGAGTCGGTGACGAACGTGATGAAGCACGCCCCCGAGCACCGCGCGCGCATCGCCGTGCGGGTCGCTCCGGACGTCCTCGAACTGTCCGTCGAGGACTCCCCGTCACCGGCCCACGACACCATCGCGGAGCGGACGTCGCCGCTGCTCGGGCCGTCGGGCAACGGCATCATCGGGATGCGCGAGCGGGCCGCTGCGGTCGGTGGCACGCTCTCGGCCGGGCCGACGCCGGACGGGGGCTGGCGGGTCGCCGCTCGTCTGCCGAACACCGCGACAGCGACCGGGCGGGTGCACCGCGAGAACGGGACCGGGGAACGATCGTGACCACCACCACCACCTTCACCGACGACGACGTCATCCGCGTCGTGCTCGTCGACGACCAGGTGCTCATCCGGGCCGGCCTCCGCGCGCTCGTCGACGCCGAAGCCGGCATGACCGTGGTCGGCGAGGCCGGTGACGGTGACGAAGCCGTCGACACCGTCCGACGGGAGCGTCCCGACGTCGTGCTGATGGACATCCGCATGCCGGGCACGGACGGACTCGTCGCGACCCAGCGCATCTCGGCTGACCCGGACCTGGGCGGCGTGCACGTGGTGATCCTCACGACCTTCGAGGAGGACTCGTACGTGTTCGAGGCGATCCGTGGCGGTGCGGCGGGCTTCCTCGTGAAGGACACCGAACCCGCCGAACTGCTCCGCGCGGTGCGCACCGTGCACGCGGGGGAGTCCCTGCTGTCGCCGGGGCCGACGCGGTCCCTCGTCGCCGCCTACGCGACGCACGCGAAGCCCGCGGCCCTCGCCCCCACGCTCGACGTGCTCACCGAACGCGAACGCCAGGTGATGCAGCTCGTCGCCCTCGGCCTCACCAACACGGAGATCGCCGAGCGGCTCTTCGTCAGCCCGATGACCACGAAGACCCACGTCTCCCGCGCCATGATCAAGCTCGGCGCCCGCGATCGCGCGCAGCTGGTGGTCTTCGCGTACGAGACCGGACTGGTCACGCCGGGGTGGCAGCCGTGATCACGTCCGGTGCGCCACGACGGCCGCGTGCGGGCGTGCCCCCTCGTCGGTTCTCCGGTGCACGGAGTCGACCGTGAAACCCGCGTCCTCGAGTACAGTAACCATCCGCTCCACGGGCCATCGGTGGGCGGTCGTCACCGCGTGGTCGAACGGCTCGAACGACGGGCCCTCGAAGAAGCCGACGAGCAGCCCGCCGCCGGGGGCCAGGATGCGGTGGACCTCAGCGAGCGCGATCGGCACCCTGTCCGGGCGGTGGTGCACGAGCGAGTACCAGGCGAGCACACCGCCGACAGCACCGTCGGGCAGACCGACCGCCTCGATCGTCCCGGTCCGGAAGTCGATCTCGGGTGCGGCTGCCCTCGCGAGCCCGACGAACCGCGGGACGGGCTCGATCCCGATGACGGCGTGGCCGCGGCGGTGGAGGTGCGCGGTCCAGTGTCCGGGGCCGCACCCGACGTCGAGCAGGAGCCCGGGCGTCGTGTCCGCCCAGGCCTCGACGAGTGTCCGGTCGTCGGGGTGGACAGCGCCCATCGACCCGAGGACCTCGGCGTACTCGTCCGCTCGGTCGCCGTAGGCAGCCACGACCCGGTCGATGTCGTGCGCCGGACCGCTCGGGGCGTCCGGTCCGCTCTCCGGAGGATGTTCCACGACTCGACGGTACTGACGGCCACCGACCTGCCGACACCGACCTGCCGACACCGACCTGCCAACACCGACCTGCCGCGTCCGCCCTGCCGCGTCCGGCCTGCCGCCCCCGGGCACCCGCTCCGTCGGGTCCGAGGCGCGCGCCGCTGGTCCGGTCGACTTGTCGACGGTCCACGTGTCGGCGGTCCTCGTGCCGGCGGCCTCCGGTCGTGTAGATCGCGGGGTCGGGTCACCAGGAGGCAACCCGACCCCGCCGTACGGAACGTGGTGGACGGAGCCGGGGATCAGTCCGACGTCAGCCGGGAACGACGCCGGACGGCGAGCACGGTCACCCCCGGCACGAGGAGCGCGAGCGCGAGCGCGACTGCAGCACCGATGCTCGTCCCGGTGAACGCGAGTCGTCCGGCAGCGGTGGCGTGCACAGCGCCGGCGCGGTCGCGACCACCCTCGCTCGACGCGCCGTCGTCCGCCCCGACACCGGAACCGCCGCCCGCCCCGGGTGCTCCACCGCCGTCCCCGTCGCCCCCGCCACCGGGATCCGCCGCGACCAGGCCGGCATCGACGGTCGTGTCACGGCGCACGCCCTCGAGCGCGCCGGTCGTACTCGTGACCCGCTCGACCGTGACCGGTGCGGTCTGGCCGTCCGGAGCGGCGTCGGAGTCGACCGCGGGGTCGTCGCCGACGTGTTCCACCGTGAAGTGCGTCCCGTCGGGCGCCGTGAAGCGCACGCGGTAGTCGCCCGGCCGAAGCCCGTCGAACCGGTACCCGCCGTGGTCGTCGGTGGTCGTGCGCCGCTCGACCTCGTCACCGTGGTCGTCGGTCCCGGTCAGGGCGACGGGGACGCCCCGGACGCCGGGCTCGTCGTCGTCCTGCAGGCCGTCGTCGTTCCGGTCGTCCCACACCCGGTCGCCGATCGCGCCGGCGACGACCCGGACGGTCGACGGGTTCGACTGCACCGGCAGCGCCAGGTCGGACGTCCGGAGCCCGAACCGGTTGACGTAGCGGTCACCGTCCTGTTCGCCGCTCGTCGCGAGGGTGAGCCGGTACGTGACGGTGTCGGCGGCCGGGACCGGGGTCTGCCGTTCGACCCGGACGGCGGTCACCCGCGCGAGTGCAGCCGGGCAACCGCTCGCGCCGAACTCGTCCTCGGTGCACCAGCGGGTCGCCCCGCCGGGCTGGTTGCTCGGGTCGGCACCGTCCATGGCGACCTCGGTGGGATCGGCGTCGGTGTAGCGCACGACCTCGTCCTGGGCGGGGTCGGTGGGGACCGGCGCCGCGAGGCCGACGCTGCCGTGGAAGTCCGAGCCCCGTGCGTCTCCACGGTGCGGGAGCACGTCGATCAGGTCGAGGCCGCTGATCGCGGTGTCGTCGGTGTTCGTGACCTCGAGGTCCCACTCCGGGTGGTCGCCGGTCACGACGACGGGTGCCGGTGTGCGCTTCTCGACCCCGACGCCGCCGGTGGTGACGACCTCCAGCCCGCGCTGCGCGGTGCGCCAGCCTTCGTCGGACCGGTCGGCCGGGGACTCGACCGTCACAGTGTTGGCGATCCGCCCGGCCGGGGCCGAGCGGTCGACCCGTGCGGTGTAGGTGATCGGGGTGATGCGGCTGTTCGGCTCCACGTCGTGCAGCGTCCAGGTCAGACGCTGGTGCTCCTGGCCGTCGGCACCCGGCACCGTGTCGACATCGGGGGTCCTCGACGCACTGTCCTCGACGTACGAGGTGTGCGCGGGCAGGACGTCACGGACGGTGACGTCGGTGGGGCGTCCGTCGGCGAAGCCGTTCGTCAGGGTCGGCCGGAGCGCGTAGTCGACGGTGTTGCCCGGTGCGACCGAGCTCGTCTGGTCCGGGGTGTCCGCGGCGTCGTGCCCGGGGTCGACGACCACCTTGCCGACGCGGACCAGGTCCTCGGTGAGCACGACGCTGTCGGCCAGCCCGCCCGCAGCGAGGTCGGGGTCCTGCTGGTCGTGCACCCAGGCGGGGAGGTGGTCACCGAAGCGGGCGTGGCCGAAGTCGCGGGCGCGGGTGCCGTCGGGGACTCGCTGCGTCGTCACGGTGGAGAACAGGCCACCGTACGTTCCGCCGGGCAGGTCACCGACGACACGGACCGCCCCGACCGCCGCAGCTCCGCCGGGGACGTCCTCCGGATCGTCGTACCAGGGACCGTCGCCGTCGTCGCACGTGTGGACCTGGCCCGCCGCCGGCGATGCCGTGTCGTCGGCGGCGTACTGCACCCGGGCGTGCTCGAAGCCGCTCGTCCACGCGGGCGCCCGCCCGCCGACGGCCGTCAGACGCTGCGTCCGGCGGTCGAACGTGTCGCAGAGGGCCGCGTTGCGGAAGGCGGCGAGCCCCGGGTTCGACATCGTGACGTCACTGCGGAGCCGGGTGCCGGGGGTGGCCCAGGGGTCGCCGTCCTTCGCCGATCCCGCGATCACGCCGATCCCGTCGCTGTCGAGACGCCAGAGTCGCTTCGCCGCGCTGCCCGGTCCGAGCTCGACGAGGTTCCGCCGCGCGCTGTTGTCGGCCGTCGGCTCCGTTCCGCCGGGGAAGTTCGGCGTCCCGCTGACCGACGTCGTCTGCAGCGGCGTGAAGGTGTTCACCGACTCGACGGACGTCGGCGCCTCCGGGGTGGGCATCCACAGTGAGATCCACCCGCTCACGACGTACGGCTTCGCGCCGCCGCTGATCGGGCCACCGCCGATGTTCCGCCCGGGTACACGGGCAGCGTCCGTCACGGCACCGTCGATCGTGACGTCGACGTCGCCGCCCGGCTCTGCCTGCGTGCACGTGATGGTGCCCGAGTCGACCACGGCGCGGTCACCACCGCCACGGCCACCGGGCAGGCCACCGAACTGCACACCGTCCTCGCCGTTCCGACCACAGGCGGGTCGACCGCCGTTCCAGAGCACCGCGCCCGACGGCCGGTCGCCGAGCAGGTGGGACAGGTCGTCGGTGAAGTGCATGTCGCCCGTGCTCCGTTCGAACCCGAGGAGGCCCTGCCCCGGGACGGGGGACTGCCAGTCGACCGTGATCGGGTAGCGCAACTGGACGCCGGGGGTGGCGTCCGGCCCAGGCACTCCGGTGCGCAGGGTCGAGCCGACCGCGGCCTTGCTGAGGTTGTACCGCGGCGCGGCGGACACGACGGTCGTCGCCGAGGTGACCGGTGCGGTCGGTTCGGCGTCGTCGGCCGAGGCGGTGCCGATCACGGCGATGCGGTCGCCGTCCTGCAGGTCCCCGGACACGTCGAGCACGGCGGGCACGGCGACCGCGTGCCCCGAGGGGACGTCGCCGAGGTCGCAGGTGAGCCGCTGGCCCTCCACCACGGAACCGGCTCCGGTGCACGCGAGCGGTACGCCCGCCCAGCTCGTGCCCGTCGGGGCGTCGAGCACGAACCGCTCGTGGTGAGCGGTTCCGTCGCCCGCGCTCACGGTGACCCGGTAGGTCACGGCGTCACGGGTCCGGACGACACCGTTCGCGGGACCTCGGTCGGCTCCGGGGCCGTCCTCGGGCGTGAACGGACCGCGGCCGTCGGCGGCGACCTCCACGGCCAGGCCGACCACCGCCTCGGGCGCGAGTGCGGCAGCAGCAGCCCCGCTCGGCCCGAGCAGGACGGCGGGGACCGCCAGCGCCACCGTCCCCAGCGCCCAGATCGCGCGCCCGGACGGCGGGGGACCGACAGGCCGGCCGCATCGAGCGGGCGAGGGTGGACGTTCGGACGACGGACGACGAGACATGGCGCTCCTCGGTCGGATCGGGACGGACGGACGCCCTACCCTGAGCCGACGAGGACCGCAGTGCCGAACACTCTGCATGTCACATGTACGGCGTGCCGTTCAGAGCTTGAACGTCGCCCGCGGGATGTCCGACACGATCCGGTGTGCCGTGTGCACCGCGTCCTCCTCGGCGAGCTGGTGCGTCACCACGAGCGATGCCAGGTACGCCGCGTCCGCCCGCCGGGCCATGTCGTGCCGCGCCGGGATCGAGCAGTAGGCCCGGGTGTCGTCGATGAACCCGGAGGTCTTCGTGAACCCGGCCGAGTCGGTGACCGCCGCCCGGTAGCGCCCCATGGCGGCGGGGGTGTCGATGAACCACCACGGGGCTCCCGCGTACACGGCCGGGTAGAAGCCGGCGAGCGGCCCGATCTCCCGCGAGAAGACGGTCTCGTCCACCGTGAAGAGCACGAGGTGGAAGCCCGGTGCGGTCCCGAAGGCCTCGAGCAGTGGACGGAGCGGCTCCGTGAACGCGCCGACGGCCGGCAGGTCGTGTCCGGTGTCCGGGCCGAAGCGCTCGAGGGTCGGCGTGTGGTGGTTCCGGAGCACGCCCGGGTGCAGCTGCATGACGAGGCCGTCCTCGACGCTCATCTCGGCCCACCGGAAGAGCATGTCGTGGCGGTAGGCGACGGCCTCGTCGGGGGTGACCTCCGACGGCCCCCGCATCGCCGCCGCGTGGATGCGCGCGCGCTCCGTCGCGGACAGCGGGGTGGACCCCGCGTCGAGCACACCGGTGTCGGTCGCCGTCGCACCGTGCTCGATGAAGTACCGGCGCCGGTCCCGCAGGGCCGCCAGGAGCCCGTCGTGCGTGCCCGTGTCGATGCCGGACGCCTCGCCGATCGACGTGACCACGTGCCTCCAGTCCGAGCGCGACGGGTCGAACACGGCGTCCGCGCGGAAGGTGGGGAGCACCCGACCCGTGAAGGACGGGTCGGCGGCGAGCCGCGCGTGCGCGGCGAGGTCGTCGGCGGGACCGTCGGTGGTCGCGAGCACCTCGATGCCGAAGGCGTCGAAGAGGGCTCGGGGGCGGAGTGCGGGGGTCGCCAGTGCCGCGGCGATGCGGTCGTACTGCTCGTCGGCGTTCCCGGCCGACGGCTGCTCGGTCAGGCCGAAGACGTCGTGCAGCTCCGTCTCGAACCAGTAGCGGACCGGCGTGCCGACGAAGTCGTCCCAGTGCTCGGCGAGCCGGCGCCAGACCTCCCGACCGTCGGGGAGCGGGTGCGTGCCCGACCGGTCGGGGCGTCCCAGGTCCTGCAGCCCGACGCCGTTCGCGTGCAGCAGGCGCAGGACGTAGTGGTCGGGCGTGACCAGCAGCGTCGCAGGGTCGGGGAACGGCTGGTCGTCGGCGATGAGGGACGCGTCGACGTGTCCGTGCGGGGAGATGATCGGCAGGTCGCGGACCGCGTCGTACACGGTCCGAGCGACGGCGCGGGCGCCGGGGTCCGCCGGGAACAGCCGGTCGGGGTGGGGTGCGAGCGGCGTGGTGGTGCTGGTGGAGGACATCATCGGCTCCTTCGGACGGACGGACGGACGGGCGGGACGGGGCGGAACGGGCGGGACGGGGCGGGCGGGGTCGGATGCGGACGAGCGCGCGCGGGACGCAGAGCGCAGAGCGCACAGCGCCGGTCAGCGGGGCCGCGCCGGAGCCGGTCCCGTGGACTCGCGGACGGTCAGGTGGGTGGGCAGCGCGACGGCCCCCGACTGGTGCTCACCCGGCAGCTCGTCGGCGGGCAGCGCGTCGAGCCGTCCGAGCAGCATCCGGATCGCCACCCGACCGGCGCGTTCGATCGGCGAGGTCATCGTGGTCAGCGGCGGGTTGCAGAAGTCGGCTCCGAAGATGTCGTCGCAGCCGACGACGCTCACGTCCTCCGGCACCCGGACACCCCGTTCGCGGAACCGGGTGAGCATCCCGATCGCGATGAGGTCGTTGAACGCGATGCACGCGGTGGCTCCGGCGTGCACGGCGGCGTCGGCGGCCGCTGCTCCCGAGTCCACGAACGGCGCGTGCGGACCGATCCTCGCCACCCGCACCCCTAGGCGCTTCGCGACGCGGACGAGCGCCCGCCACCGCCGCTCGTTCGACCACGAGCTGTCCGGACCCGCGACGTAGAGCACGTCCCGGTGGCCGAGGGAGACGAGGTGCTGCACGGCCTGCTCGACCCCGCCTGGGGTGTCGATGAGCACCGACGGCACCCCGGCCGGGCGCCGGTTCACGACGACGAGCGGCGTGCGCTCGGCGAACCGGGCGATCTGTGCGTCGGACAGACGGGACGCGGTGAGCACGGCACCGTCGGCCTTGCCGGCGACGGCGCTCAGCGCTGCGACCTCGGCCTCGGCGGACTCCTCGGTGTCGACGAGCAGCTGCGTCCACCCGGCGGCGGAGAGCTGGTGCTGCGTGCCCCGGATGACGTCGAAGTAGAACGGGTTCGTGATGTCCGACACCAGGACGGCGACCGCCCGGGTCCGACCCGAGGTCAGTGCCCGGGCCTGCGAGTTCGCGACGTAGCCGAGCTCGCGGGCGGCCTGCTGGATCCGCTGCTGCGTGTCGCGGTTCACCCGGTCGGGCAGCGAGAGCGCGCGGGACACCGTGGACGGGGCGACCCCGGTCGCATCGGCGATGTCCCGGATGGTCACCCGCCGCGAGGTGTCCGTGTCTGCGCTGCTCACGAGGCGAAGCTAGGCCGCCTTGGCAACAAGTGGCAACCGGTTGCCGGTTGTTGCCACGGACGGGACAGTGGTGGCACGTCGGCAGCGCAGCCGCCGTCCCGGGCACCGTCGCCCGGGGGAGATGTCGAGGAGGACACCCCCGCATGAGCACAGGAAGACGCAGGACCCGCGTCCTGGTCGGTGCCGCCGTCGTCGCCGTCGCCGCCCTCTCGCTGCAGGGCTGCGCGATCGTCGACGGCAGCGGCGACGACCCGGACACCCTCCGCGTGATGATGGGCGCGGACACGACCTACCCGAAGGAGCGCGCGCAGTGGCAGCGGGAGACCGCCGCCGAGTTCAAGCGCACCACGGGCGCCGACATCCAGTGGGAGACGTACTCGACCCCGCAGGAGGAGCTCACCGCGATCCAGACGAGCGTCATCTCCGGGCAGGGTCCGGACGTGTACGCGATCGGCACGACGTTCACCCCCACGGCCTACGCCACCGGCGCGTTCGTCGAGATGGGGCCGGAGCAGTGGGACGCCGTCGGCGGTAAGGACCAGTTCGCGCCGGCCTCGCTCGGCATCTCCGGTCCGAGCACGTCGAAGCAGATCGGCATCCCGTTCGCCAGTCGGCCGTTCGTCATGGCCGTGAACACCGAGCTCCTCGCGCGCGCCGGGATCACGGACCTGCCGACCACCTGGGACGAGCTCACCGAGGACGCCAGGAAGACCACCGGGGACGGCGTCCACGGCATGGCCGTCGCCTATGCGGACGGCTTCGACCCGTGGAAGTTCGTGTGGGGCATGGCGCAGAACGCCGGCAACACGATCGTCGACGGCGGGACGGCAGAGATCGACGCCCCCGCGGTCGAGCAGGCCTACCGCACCTACTTCGACTGGGTGACGAAGGACGGCGTGGTCGACCCCGCGGCGATCGGGTGGAACAACCCGCAGGCCCTCGCGCAGTTCGCCGACGGCAAGGCCGCGTTCTTCCCGATGACCACGACGACGTCCCTCAACTCGCTGAAGGGCTCCGCCGTCGACGGCAAGTACGAGTACGCCCTGCTGCCGACCGTGCCACCGGGCGCGACCGAGCGTCCCGCCGACGGCATCGAGGCGGCGAGCATCCTGTCCGGTGACAACCTCGTCGTCGCCGACTACGGCTCGAAGCAGGACCTGTCGTTCGACTTCGTCAAGCAGGTTTCGTCGCCCGAGGCGCAGGAACGGTACTTCGAGCTCTTCGGACAACTGCCGACGAACACCGTCGCGGCGGACCGCATCGCCGAGCAGAACCCCGACCTCGCACCCATCGTCCGCGCCGGCGAACTGTCGAAGCCCACCGCCTTCACCGGCGCGTGGTCGGACGTGCAGCTCTCGCTCGTCGACGTCGTCGTGCAGTCGATCCCGTCGCTGAAGAGCGGCGAGGTCAGCGACGACCAGCTCCGGAAGCGCCTCGCCGCGGCGCAGCGGGACGCCCAGGCAACGCTCGACCGCCAGAAGAACGGAGGGCTGTGATGACCACCACGCAGACCCGGCCCCGCCAGGAGACCCCGCGCGCGGTCCGCCCGCACGGGAAGACCCCGCTGTACAAGCGCGAGCGTCCGCTGTGGATGCTCCTGCCCGGTGGCGTCCTCATGCTCGCCGTCATCGTCGTCCCGCTGCTCGTCGGCGTGTACATCGCGATGCTCGACCTCGACCAGTACACGCTCCGCCAGTGGTTCAGCGCCCCCTTCGTCGGGTTCGCGAACTTCGCCGAGGCATTCACCGACTCGCCGCTCCTGCACTCGATCTGGATCTCGGTGTCCCTGTCGGTGCTCGTCACCGCGGTCACCGTGCCGATCGGCGTCGCCGCGGCGATCTCCACTCAGAACCGCTTCCCCGGTCGCGGTCTGGTCCGGTCGATCTACCTCGTGCCCTACGTGCTGCCGGCGTTCGTCGTCGGGACGTTCTTCCGCACGATGCTCCAGCCGCAGGGCGTGGTGAACACCGCGCTCGGCACCGACGTCCTCTGGCTGAACGGCTCGGCGTCGTACTGGGCGCTCGCCGGCGTCATGGTCTGGACGAGCTGGCCGTTCGTCTACCTGCTCTCGCTCGCCGGACTCCAGGCCGTCGACAACGAGGTGCACGAGGCCGCCGCCCTCGACGGCGTGACGTGGTGGGCGAAGCTCCGGTACATCGTCTTCCCGTACCTGCGCGGCCCGTTGAGCCTGGCGATCATCATCTCGATCCTGCACAACATCAACAACTTCACGCTGCCGTTCGTGCTCTTCGGGAACCCCCTGCCCTCGAGCGTCGAGGTGATGCCCGTCCTGACGTACATCGCGAGCTTCCAGTCGTTCCGCTTCGGCCTGTCCGCGGCGATGGCGATCTGCTCGCTGGTGATCGTCGCGATCCCGCTCTTCGTCTACCTGCGGGCCGTCAAGCTCGACACCGGTGACGACGCGGGCCCCACCCGGAAGCAGCGCCGCGCCGACCGCGCCGTGCTCGCCGCCCCGGCCGCCGCCGACATCGAGGGAGCCCGCGCATGAGCGCCTTCAGCCAGACCCGGACCCGCCCGACCGCGACGCTCACCGAGAGCATCACCGCCGGCGGTGCGAAGCGCCCGAGGCGCCCGTACGACACCGACGTCACCCGGCTGCTGCCCCGGTGGCTGCTTGTCACCGTGATCGTGCTCCTCGTCGCGTTCATCGCCGTACCGGTGCTGTACATCCTGTTCGGGTCGGTGAACTCGGACGTCGCGGTCGCCCGCGGCGAGTACTTCCCCTCCGAGTTCACGCTGACGAACTACGTCGCGATCTGGGACACGGTGGCGCTCGGCCAGGGCCTGGTGAACTCGCTGCTCACCGCCGGGGCCGTCGCCGTCGCGAGTGCCGCGCTCGCCGTGTCCACCGCCTACGTGCTCGTCCGGTTCCGGTTCCTCGGCCGCCTGACGATCCTCCGCGGGCTGCTGGCGCTGCAGTCGATCCCCGGCACCCTGCTGCTCCTGCCCGTCTTCGTCGTCTTCGCCAACATCGCCAGCGCGACCGGCGTGCAGGTGATCGGCACCCGCTGGGGCCTGTTCGTCACCTACCTGACCTTCGCCCTGCCGTTCTCGACGTGGGTGATGGTCACGTACCTGCGCGGCCTGCCGAAGGAGCTCGAGGAGGCCGCCCGCATCGACGGTGCCTCGAGCGGGCGGATCCTGCGGAGCGTGGTGCTGCCGCTCTCGTGGCCGGGCATCGTGGTCTCGGCGATCTTCGCCTTCCTGCTCGGCTGGAACGACGTGCTCTTCAGCACCATCATGACGACCCCGAACACCCGCACGGTCGCCGTGGTGCTGCAGGTGCTCGGCACCGCCCAGGAGGGCGGCGCCGTCCCGATCTACGGCCAGATGATGGCCGCGTCGATCGTCTGCGCCGTACCGGTCGTCGCGCTCTACCTGGTCTTCCAGCGCTACCTGGTCGGCGGTCTGACCGCCGGCTCCGTCAAGTGACCTGGTCGGCGGGCAGAACCCGCCGAGGCAGCCGGGTCCGTCACGTGACGCACGCAACCACACGACGGACGGGAGGCGCGGTGCCAGCCCGTACGCGCCTCCCGTCCGACAAGGAAGGAACACGATGACCCAGCCAACGTGGGAGCTCTCCGGCTTCGGCGACGAGATCGACGCCGACCCGGTCGTCCAGGTCGCGGTCCTCCAGGCGCTCGGCGCGAGCGCCATCGAGGTGCGCAGCGCCTGGGGCACCAACGTCGTCGACCTCGACGAGGACCAGCTCGCCGGGCTGCACCGCCTGTTCGAGGAGCGCGGACAGACCGTGTCCGCCGTCGCCTCGCCGATCGGCAAGGTGCCCGTCGACGAGCCCGTCGAGCACGAGGTGTCGCGGCTCGCCCGTGCGATCCGGGCCGCGCACGCCCTCGGGACGACGAACATCCGGATCTTCTCGTTCTACTTCGACGGCCGCACCGCGGACGAGGTGCGCGACGACGTCCTCGTCCGGATGCGCGCGCTCGCCGACCTGGCCGAGCGCGAGGGCGTCACCCTGCTGCACGAGAACGAGAAGGACATCTACGGCGACGTGCCCGAGCGCGTGCTCGACATCGTCGAGAGCGTCGGTTCGGGCGCGCTGCGACTCGCCTGGGACAACGCGAACTACGTGCAGTGCGGCGTGGCGCCGTTCACCGACGGCTGGGCGCAGCTCGCGCCCTACGTCGACTACCTGCAGGTCAAGGACGCCCTCGCCGCTGATGGGTCCGTCGTCCCGGCGGGGGAGGGCGACGGCGAACTCCTGCTCACGCTCACCGCGCTGCGTGACGCCGGGTACGCCGGGTACGCCTCCCTCGAACCACACCTGACCGACGTGAACAGCCTCGGCGGGTTCTCCGGCCCCGCCGCGTTCGGCCGCGCCGGACGAGCCTTCCGGAGCCTCACCGACCAGATCGGAGTCACCCTGCGATGACCACCCCACTGAAGCTCGCCGTCGTCGGCGCCGGCGTCATCGGACGCCACCACGCCCGCGTCGCCGCACAGCACCCGGACCTGCAGGTCGTCGCCCTCGTCGACGCCGTCCCCGCGGCCGCCACCGGCGCCGCCGACGAGCTCGAGGCCACGGGCGCCGACCGGCCCGTCACCACCGCGACCATCGAGGACGCCATCGCGCAGACCGACATCGACGTCGTCGCGATCTGCTCGCCCTCCGGCATGCACGTCCAGCTGGCCGAGGCGGCGCTCGCCGCCGGCAAGCACGTCGTCATCGAGAAGCCGCTCGACACCACGATGCCGCGGGCGCGGAAGATCGCCGCGCTCGCCGCCGACGCCCGCTCGCGTGGCCTGATGACGAGCGTGATCAGCCAGCACCGCTTCGACCCGGCCTCGGTCGCCGTCGCGGGAGCCGCGCACGGCGGCGACTTCGGCACCGTGACGTCCGGCGTCGCGAGCGTCGCCTGGTACCGCTCGCAGGGCTACTACGACTCGGGCGACTGGCGCGGCACCTGGGCGCTCGACGGCGGCGGCGCGGTGATGAACCAGGGCGTGCACACCGTCGACCTGCTCGTGTGGGCCCTCGGTCGTCCGGAGGAGATCTCGGCGCAGGTCGGACTCCTGGCGCACGACCGCATCGAGGTCGAGGACACGGCGGTCGCCACCGTGCGGTTCCGGAACGGCGCCCTCGGGGTCGTCCACTGCACGACCGCCGCGTACCCCGGGCTCTCGGCGCGCTACGCGGTGTACGGCACGCACGGGTCGGCGATCGTCGACGACGACCGGCTCGCGTACTTCCACGTCGCGCCGGACACGGCGACGCTGGAGTCCGCGGCGACGACGGCGAACACCACCGCGGTGGCCGACGCCGCCGACCAGAAGCACGACGTCGTCCCACCGGAGCACGTCGTCGGTGGCCCGGCCGAGGCGGACCACTTCGCCGCGGGGCACACCCGCCAGTACACGGACGTCGTCGCGGCGATCCGGGAGGGCCGCGACCCCGGTGTGACCGTGGACGACGCCCTCGTGTCGCTCGCCACCGTCCGCGGGCTGTACGTCAGCGCGACGCTCGGGCAGCCGGTGCGGATCGACGACGTCATCGAGGGGAAGTACGACGACGTCGAACCCGTCGTCGCTCCCCGGGCCGTCGTCGCTCCCCGGGAAGGAGCAGTCCGGTGAAGTTCTCCGTGTTCACCGCCTCGACGCCCGACTGGACCCCGGCGCAGGCAGCCGACACCCTCGCCGAGCAGGGCTGGGACGGCATCGAGTGGCGGATCGTCGACGACCGCACCGCAGACGGCTCGTCCGGCTTCTGGGCCGGCAACCGCTCGACCTGGCAGTTCACCGGCATCGCGGACCAGGTCGGCGAGATCGCTCGGGTCACCGACGCCGCCGGCCTGGAGTACTCCGGGATCGGCGGCTACCAGCCGGTGGCCGACCACGAGGGCGTCGAGACGATGCTCCGGGTGACGAGCGGCCTCGGCGCCCGCCAGGTCCGCGTGACCATGCCCTGGTACCAGCGCGAGCGGGAGCGGACCGGCACCACCTACGGCGAGCTCTTCGACCGGACGCGCGCCGACCTCGAGTGGGCTGCCGCCCGCGCGGCCGACCTCGGCGTCAAGGCGCTCGTCGAGCTGCACCACATGACGATCACCCCGTCGGCGTCCGCGGCGCTCCGGCTCGTGGACGGGCTCGACCCCGAGCACGTCGGCGTCATCCACGACCTGGGGAACCTCGTCATCGAGGGGCAGGAGGACCACCTGGCGGCCTTCGAGCTCCTCGGCCCGTACCTCGCCCACGCGCACGTCAAGAACGCCCGCTGGGTCGACACCGGCGAGACCCGAGCCGACGGCAGCCGGATCTGGCGGAACGAGTGGGCACCGCTGCGCGACGGCCAGGCGTCGGTGTCCGAGTACCTCGACGCCCTGCGGCAGCACGGCTACGACGGCTGGGTCACCATCGAGGACTTCTCCACCGACCTGCCGCTCGCGGAGCGCACCGCCGACAACCTGGCGTACCTCCGCTCCCTGGTGCCGGTGACGGCATGACCCGTCGTCCCGGCATCGTGCACCTCGGCATCGGGGCGTTCGCGCGCGCCCACCTCGCCTGGTACACGGGGCACGCCCGAGGCGAGGCGTGGGGCATCACCGCGTTCACCGGTCGGTCACCGTCGGCGGCCGAGGCCCTCTCCGCGCAGGACTGCCGGTACACACTCGTCACGCGCGCGGCCGACGGCGACACCGCCGAGGTGGTCGACACCGTCGTCGCGGCCCACCCCGGCAGCGACGACACGGCCTGGAGGCACCTGGTCGCGTCCCCGGAGACGACCGTCGTCACGCTGACGGTCACCGAGGCCGGCTACCGCGCCGACTCCGGCGTGCCGGCCCGGCTGGTCGAGGGGCTCGCCGCCCGACGGGCCGCCGGCGGCGGCCGGATCGCGCTGGTGTCGCTCGACAACCTGACGCACAACGGCGAGGTCCTGCGGGAGGCCGTGCTGGGGGCGACGGACGACCCGGCGCTCCGGTCGTGGACCGCGTCGACGGTCGCGTTCCCCTCGTCGATGGTCGACCGGATCACGCCGGCCACCACCGCCTCCGACCTCGCGGAGATCGGCGACCTGCCCGGGGCGCTCGACGGCGACCGCGTGCCCGTGGTCACGGAACCCTTCGCCGAGTGGGTGCTCGAGGACGCGTTCGACGGCGTCGACCGCCCCGATTGGGAGACCGCGGGCGTCCGGCTCGTGCCCGACGTCACCCCGTACGAGCAGCGGAAGCTCTGGCTGCTGAACGGGTCGCACTCGCTCCTGGCGTACCTCGGCCTGCTGCTCGGCCACGAGACCGTCGCCTCCGCGATGGGCGACGAACGCTGCCGTACCGTCGTCGAGCAGCTCTGGGACGAGGCCGCCGCCGAGCTCCCGCTGCCCGCCGACGAGGTCGCCGACGCCCGGGCCGCGCTCGTCGAGCGGTTCGCGAACCCGCGCATCCGGCACACCCTGCGCCAGATCGCGTCCGGCGGCTCGCAGAAGCTGCCCGTCCGCGTCGTCGACGTCCTGCGTCGGCGACTCCAGCGCGACCCCGACGCCGGGATCGGCCCGGGAGCCGCGACCCTGCTCGCCGCCTGGTGGTTGCACTGCACCACGCAGCCCGAGCTGGTGGACGACGCCGGAGCGCCCGGGCCAGACTCGGACCTGCACGACGTCCTGGGGGTCGTCGCGCCCGACCTCGACACCACCCCCGTGGTGGCCGCCGTCACCGCGGCCGCCGAACGCATCCGCGCCGCCGCGGCACCCGCACGCGGCCCCGTCGACGAAGGAGTCCACGCATGACCGACACCGGCACCACGAACCCCGCCGCGCCCGTCCCCAGTGCCGCCGACGGCGGCGCGGCGACGGACCCGACCGCCGGCCGTCCGGACACCTGGGCGTCGACCGACCGCGGGCAGCTGATCGACCGGGCCGAGGTGATCGTCACGAGCCCGGACCGGAACTTCGTCACCCTGAAGCTCACGACCGCGGACGGCGTCACCGGTCTCGGCGACGCCACCCTGAACGGTCGCGAGCTCGCCGTCTCCGCGTACCTGTCGGAGCACGTCGTCCCCCTGCTCGTCGGGCGCGATGCCAGCCGCATCGAGGACGCCTGGCAGTTCCTCTACCGCTCGTCCTACTGGCGCCGCGGCCCGGTCACCATGGCCGCGATCGCCGCCGTCGACATGGCGCTCTGGGACATCAAGGCCAAGGTCGCGGGGATGTCGCTCTACCAGCTGCTCGGCGGGGCGTCGCGCACCGGACTCATGGCCTACGGGCACGCCTCCGGCAAGGAACTGCCCGAGCTGTTCGACTCGATCCGCGAGCACCAGGCCGAGGGCTACCGGTCGATCCGGGTGCAGACCGGGGTCCCCGGGCTCGAGAGCATCTACGGCATCGCGTCGAACCGGACCACCGAGGGCAACGCCGGCGTCCGCTACGACTTCGAGCCCGCGCAGCGCGGAGCGTTCCCGGCGATGGAGGACTGGGACACCCGGGCGTACCTGCGGCACGTGCCGACCGTGTTCGAGGCCGTCCGCAACGAGTTCGGCCCCGAGCTGCCGCTCCTGCACGACGGCCACCACCGGATGACCCCGCTGCAGGCCGCGAAGCTCGGCAAGAGCCTGGAGCCGTACGACCTGTTCTGGCTCGAGGACTGCACACCCGCCGAGAACCAGGAGGCGCTCAAGCTCGTCCGGCAGCACACCACGACGCCGCTCGCGATCGGCGAGGTGTTCAACACGATCTGGGACTTCAAGGACATCATCCGCGACCAGCTCATCGACTACGTCCGCGGTGCCGTGACCCACATGGGCGGCGTCACCCCGCTGCGCAAGACGATGGACTACGCGGCGATGTACCAGATCAAGTCCGGGTTCCACGGGCCGACCGACATCTCGCCCGTCGGCCTCGCGGCGCAGATGCACCTCGGCATGGCGATCCACAACTTCGGCATCCAGGAGTACATGCAGCACGGGCCCCGGACGAACCAGGTGTTCCGGCAGACGTTCACCTTCACGGACGGCTACCTGCACCCGGGCGACGAGCCGGGTCTCGGCGTGACGCTCGACCTCGACGAGGCGGGGAAGTACCCGTACGAGCAGGCGTACCTGCCGTTCAACCGCCTGGCCGACGGCACCGTCCACGACTGGTAGGCCTCCGCCGGTCCCGATCCCGGCTTCGGGCCTGAGCGGGCGACATGCGTCACGGCCACGCTCGACCGTGACGCATGTCGCCCGCTCGGCGGATGACGCGCGGCGTGTCGTGCCCGCTCGATCGTGCTTCTGACGACAGCACAGCTGATCCGACGGGCATGCTGGGGGCGTGGAGTTCGCGGACGTGGCGAGGGGACTGCTCCTCGTCGCGCCCGCGGACTTCGTGCGGGAGCGCACCGCTCGGCAGCGGGCCGTGCGGAAGGACGACCGCGAGCTGGCGACCCGGATCGGCGGACTGCGGAAGCCCGCGCCCGCCGCATGGGTGGTCGACCTGCTCGCGCACGAGGGTGCCCTGGACGAGGCGGTCGACCTCGGCCCGGCGATCCGACAGGCCCAGGCCGACGCAGACCCCGACGAGATCCGTCGACTCCGCCGGCAACGGGCGGAGGTCGTCGCCGCGCTGGCGCAGGCCGGGGCCGACCTGGCGTCCGACGCCGGGCACCCGGTGACGTCGGCGGTGCTCGACCAGGTCCGCGCCACGATCGAGGCCGCGATGGCCGACCCGCACGCCGGCGCCGCCGCACGGTCCGGCCTGCTCGTCCGACCGCTCGAGAGCGCCGGGTTCGACGCCGTCGACCTCGACGGAGCACTGGCCGACCCCGATGCGGTGCCGGACGCGTGGTCCGGCACCGATGCCGAGCCCATCCCGATCACCAGCGCGCGCGGATCCCGCACGGCGAGCCGTGCCTCCCGACCGCAGCCGGAGCCGCAGCCGGAGCCGCAGCCGGAGGAGGAGCCCGAGGAGGAACAGGACCCGGGGCCGGAGCCCGAACCGCGTGCCGACCCCGCTGCCGAGCGCCGCGCCGCCCGTGAGGCCGAGGCCGCAGCGCGCACGGAGTCACGCGATGCCGACGCGGCACTGGAGGCCGCAGAGCAGGAGCTCGAGGCCGCCGAGGAGCGCCGTGCCGACCTCGAACGGCAGCTCGCCGACGCCAGTGCCGAGATCCAGCGGGCCGAACGCGTGCGCGACGAGTCGGCGGACGCGAGCGACCGCGCACGGGACCTCCTGCGCGCCGCGCAGCGCCACCGTCGAGACGTCGGCCGCTGACCCGGCGCGACACGCCCGACGGCCCCTGCTAGACTCACAAACCGACTTCGGCGAGGGCCGCGCAGTGCGCGGCCGTGATCGACGCGGTAGGGAGACCCGGCCCAGTCCAGGGAGCGTTCCTCACGCGTGCACGCGTTCGAGTTGCAACACCACAGACCCCCCGATGCCGGCACCCCGGCGTCGACCCCGACACCAGGAGGCACCATGGCCGACTACACCAAGCTCGCAGCGGAGACCCGCACCAAGTTCGGCAAGGGCGCTGCGCGCAAGCTCCGCGCCGCCGACAAGATCCCGGCGGTCGTCTACGGCCACGGCACCGAGCCGCAGCACATCACCCTCCCGGGCCACGAGACCATGCTGCTCGTCCGTACCGCCAACGCGGTCGTCGACCTCGACATCGAGGGTGCGGCCCAGCTCGCCCTCGTCAAGGACGTCCAGCGCGACCCGGTGCGCCAGATCATCGAGCACATCGACCTCGTCGTCGTGCGCCGTGGCGAGAAGGTCACCGTCGACGTCCCCGTCGTCGTCGAGGGCGAGTCCTTCTCCGGCACGATCCACGTCCAGGACCTCTCCTCGGTCTCGCTCCTCGTCGAGGCGACCGACATCCCGGAGCACGTGACCGTCGACGTCGAGGGCCTGGAGGACGGCGCACAGGTCCTGGCCTCGCAGCTCGAGCTGCCGGCCGGTGCGGAGCTCGAGACCGACGGCGAGGCGCTCGTCGTCCAGATCGTCACCCCGCGTGGCACCGCTGACGACGACGCTGCCGACGAGGCCGCTGCCGAGGCGGGCGCCGAGGCCGGCGCCGAGGGCGGCTCCGCCCCGGCCGACTCCGAGTAACACCCCTTCGCGGAACGTCTGGCCGACGCTGATGACAGGAACGACCCTGGTCGTGGTCGGGCTCGGGAACCCCGGGCCCGGCTACGCGGGCAACCGTCACAACGTCGGCCAGATGGTCCTCGACGAACTCGCCGCTCGCATGGGCGCGACGTTCAAGAAGCACAAGACGCCGAACCAGGTCGCCGAGGGGCGCCTGGTGCCCGGCGGACCGAAGCTGGTCCTGGCGAAGCCGGGATCCTTCATGAACACCTCCGGTGGACCGGTCTCGAGCGTGCTCGGGTTCTACAGCGCCACCGCCGAGGACCTGATCGTGGTCCACGACGAGCTCGACCTGCCGTACGACACCGTCCGTCTCAAGGGCAGTGGCGGGCACGGCGGCCACAACGGGCTCCGCGACATCATCAAGGCGACCGGCACGAACGAGTTCACCCGGGTGCGGATCGGCATCGGCCGACCCCCGGGACGCCAGGACCCCGCCGACTACGTCCTGCGTGACTTCTCGCCGACCGAGAAGAAGACGCTGCCGAACCTGCTCGCCGACGGCGCCGACGCCGTCGAGGCGATCGCGGAACTCGGCCTCCTCGCCGCGCAGCAGCGCGTGCACGCCCCGTCCTGATCCGTCGCGCACGTCGCGCCTGATCCGTCGGGCGGGTGGTCCCGGCGTCGGCCTGGAGGCGCGGCGCGCGTCCGCCACGTCACTGTCCGGAAGGCGTGCGGTCCCCGAACTGGGGGACTCTCACGTACCCCGGTCGTCGGTACGTTCGCCCAAGGGGTGACGATCCCCGACGACGAGGGGAACGACCGTGGGACGAGCAGCACACCGGGCACGACGGACCGACGGGGGCCGGGCGGCGGTGGCCGTCG
Source organism: Curtobacterium sp. HSID17257 (assembly GCF_003989515.1). Lineage (GTDB taxonomy): Bacteria > Actinomycetota > Actinomycetes > Actinomycetales > Microbacteriaceae > Curtobacterium. The sequence continues at coordinate 14,886 of NZ_RBLU01000022.1, read as the reverse complement.
TCCCGGCCGCGATCGCGGTGATCGCCGTGGGCCTCGGGTCGCTCCTCACGCAGGAGGGCGCCGTCGCGGCGACCGAGACCTGGACGCCGGCCGTCGCGGAGTCGTCCGCACCGCCGGTCGCGTCGACCTTCGGCGCGCCGAACGACGTGCACCACGAGTCGGACGGCTCGCTCCTCGTGGCCGACTTCTCCGCCAACGGGCTGCTGCGGCGCGCGGTCGACGGCACCTGGAGCAGGGTCGCGCCGTTCGGCACCGGTGCCGGCGACGTGTGGAACCCGTCGGCGGTGACCACCACGACCGACGGCCGCATCCTCGTCGCCGAGGCCGGACGCCCCGCGTTCACGGTTCTCGGCGCCGACGGCACCGTGCTGTCGCGCACCGCCCCGCCCGCGCGGCGAGCGGTCTCGGAGCTGGCCGTCGACGGCTCGACCGTCTACGCCGCGGTCCCCGGCGGTGGCACGCTCTTCACGACCGAGCTCGGGAGCGGGACCTGGGCCGCGGTGCCCGGTCCGTGGACGGACCCGAGCGGTGTCGCGCTGTCCGCCGACGGTGGGATGCTCACGGTGTCCGACGCCGGTTCCGACGAGGTGTGGCAGCTCGACCGGGCCTCGGGGGCGGTGACGTCACTCGGGTTCCCGGGTGATGCGCAGACCCGACCTCGCGGGGTCGCCGTCGACGACGGTGACGTCTTCGTCGTGGACAACGGGCGCGGCGCGGTCTGGGCGCTGACGGGAGGTTCCTGGACCGAGGCGTTCTCGAGCGCTCCGGACGGCTCGCCGCTGGTGAACCCCACGGCGGTGTCGGTGGGGCCCGGGCGCAGCCTCGTCGTCGCGGACTACAACCGTCAGCGCGTCGTGACGGCCGTGTCGTCGGGGCGAGCGGTGGTCGTCCCCAGCCCGGCACCGACGACCGCCCTGCCGACGGTCGACCCGACCGTCCAGCCGACGGGAGAACCCACGAGCGCGCCGACGAGCGAGCCGACGGTGCAGCCGACGGCGGCACCGACGTCCATCCCGACGTCGGCCCCCGGCCCCGAGGCGACCCCCTCGGTGACGGCTGCGGTCCCGGGCGCCGGTACCGAGCCTCCCGGCCGACCCGCGACCGACGCGGCGGGAGCAGGAACAGGCGCCGGTCCCGCGGACGGAGCGCTCGTCGCCCCGGCCGCAGGTCAGCAGGGCGACCTCGCCTGGACCGGCGCCGGTCCGTTCGTGCCCGCGCTGCTCACCGCCACGGCCCTGGCCGGGAGCGGGGTCCTCCTCGGTGGTCTCACGCGTCGTCGCCGTCGCTGATCCGCGCCGCGTGCCGTGTTCGCCGCCCGCGCACGCCGGGCCGGGTGTCGGACGCCGCCGGTACCATCGTCTGAGTGACGATCTCGGGCATCATCCCTGCGCTCTCGCGCGCCTCCGCGTTCGATCGCGTCCTCGGCGCTGCCGGGCGTGACGCGGACTTCTCCGTCGTCGACGGCCTGCGCGTCCCGCTGCTCGGCGCGCTGCTCGCCGAGCGCAACGGTCCCCAGTGCCTCTTCGTCGTCACCGCCACCGGGCGCGAGGCCGAGGCGGTCCGCGGTGCCTTCACCTGCACCGTCCCCGACGCCGAGGTGCTCGAGTTCCCCGCGTGGGAGACCCTGCCGCACGAGCGCCTGAGCCCGAGCGCCCAGACGGTCGGCACCCGCATCGCGACGCTCCGGAAGCTCGCGGCGTGGCAGGACGCCGACCCGGCCGACCGCCGCACGATCGTCGTGGTCGCGAGCGTCCGCGCTGCGCTGCAGCCGATCGCGGGCAACCTGACCTCCCTCGCGCCCGTCGCGCTCGTCACGGGGTCGCGGGGCAACGACCTCGCGGCCATCGCGTCGCAGCTCGTCGACCTGGCCTACGCCCGGGTCGACCTCGTCACCCGCCGCGGCGAGTTCGCGGTGCGCGGTGGCATCCTCGACGTCTTCCCGCCCGGGGCCGACCACCCGGTGCGCGTGGACTTCTTCGGCGACGAGATCGAGGCGATCAAGGCCTTCTCCGTCGCCGACCAGCGCACCACCGACGACGACCTCGGCTCGGTCGAGCTCACGGCGTCGCGCGAGCTCCTGCTGAGCGACGACGTGCGGCAGCGTGCGCGCGAGATGCTGCACGAGTTCCCGAACCTGTCGCAGATGCTCGCGAAGATCGCCGAGGGCATCCCGGTCGAGGGCATGGAGTCCCTCGCACCGGCCCTCGTGCAGGACCTCGTCCCGATCACGAGCTACCTGCCCGAGGCCGCGACGATCGCCGTGCTCTCCCCGGAGCGGGTGGCCGGCCGTGCGCACAGCCTCGCCGAGACGAACACCGAGTTCCTGCAGGCCGCGTGGAGCGCCGCGGTCGCCGGTGCGCAGGCGCCGATCGACCTCGACGCCGGCAACTTCCTCACCGTGCAGCAGCTGAAGAACGCGCGCGGGCAGCGCACCTGGTGGACGGTCACCCCGTTCGACTCGGGGCTCGACGAGGGCGATCGCGAGCGGGTCCTCACCGACGCCGAGGCCGCTGCCGAGGCCGGCGAGTACATCCGCGTCCGCGCCGAGTCGATCCCGAGCTTCGCGGGCAGTGCCGACGGTGCCGTGGCCCACGTCAAGCAGCTGGTCGACGACGGCTGGGCCGTGGTCGTCACCGCGCAGGGCAAGGGCCTCGTCGAGCGCGCCGTGCAGGTGCTCGCCGACGCCGGGGTCGCGGCCCGGGCCGACGACCTCACCGCGCCGCCGGAGCCGGGGATGACGATCGTCACCACCGCCACGGTCGAGGCCGGCTTCGCGACCCCCGACCCGCGGATCGCCGTCCTGAGCGAGGCAGAGTTCTACGGCCGCAGCGTGCAGCAGGGCGCGCGCACGGTGAAGAAGCTCGCCGGGCGCCGCAAGAACGTCGTCGACCCGCTGCAGCTCAAGCCGGGCGACGTCGTCGTGCACAACACCCACGGCATCGGCAAGTTCGTCGAGCTCGTCTCACGCGAGGTCAGCTCCGGTGGCCGCAACGCCGTGAAGACCCAGCGCGAGTACCTCGTGCTCGAGTACGCGCCGTCGAAGCGGAACTACCCGGGCGACAAGCTCTTCGTGCCCACCGACCAGCTCGACCAGCTGTCCCGGTACGTCGGCGGCGAGAACCCGACGCTGTCGAAGATGGGCGGCTCCGACTGGTCCGCCGCGAAGTCCAAGGCCCGCAAGGCCGTCCGCGACATCGCCGTCGACCTCGTGAAGCTGTACTCGGCACGCATGGCCTCGAAGGGGCACGCGTTCGGTCCGGACACCCCGTGGCAGCGCGAGCTCGAGGAAGCCTTCCCGTTCGCCGAGACCGCCGACCAGCTCACCACCATCGACGAGATCAAGCGCGACATGGAGAGCCCGATCCCGATGGACCGGCTGCTCTCCGGTGACGTCGGCTACGGCAAGACCGAGGTCGCGATCCGCGCGGCGTTCAAGGCGGTGCAGGACGGCAAGCAGGTCGCCGTGCTCGTCCCGACGACGCTGCTCGTGCGGCAGCACATGGAGACGTTCCAGGAGCGCTTCGCCGGCTTCCCCGTGCACCTGCGCGCCCTCAGCCGGTTCCAGAGCGAGAAGGAGTCGAAGGAGACCATCGCCGGGCTCGCCGACGGCACGGTCGACATCGTCATCGGCACGCACCGGATCCTGTCGCAGAACATCCAGTTCAAGGACGTCGGACTCGTCATCATCGACGAGGAGCAGCGCTTCGGGGTCGAGCACAAGGACCAGCTGAAGAAGCTCAAGACGAACGTCGACGTCCTGGCGATGTCCGCGACGCCGATCCCGCGCTCGCTCGAGATGGCGGTCACCGGCATCCGCGAGATGTCGACGCTGGCGACCCCGCCGGAGGACCGCCACCCGATCCTGACCTTCGTCGGGCCGCAGTCCGACCTGCAGGTCGCCGCCGCGATCCGCCGCGAGCTCCTGCGCGAGGGCCAGGTGTTCTACGTGCACAACCGCGTGAAGGACATCCAGTCGGTGGCGTCGCACCTCGCCGAGATCATCCCCGAGGCCCGGATCCAGGTCGCGCACGGGCAGATGTCCGAGGGCACCCTCGAGCAGGTCATGGTCGACTTCTGGGAGCGCAAGTTCGACGTGCTCGTGTCGACGACCATCGTCGAGACGGGTCTCGACATCGCGAACGCGAACACGCTGATCATCGACAAGGCCGACAAGTACGGGCTGTCGCAGCTGCACCAGCTGCGCGGTCGTGTCGGCCGTGGGCGCGAGCGCGGGTACGCCTACTTCCTGTACGACGCCGACAAGCCGCTCTCCGAGACCGCGCAGGACCGCCTCGAGACGATCGCCGCGAACAACGAGCTCGGCGCCGGCATGCAGGTCGCGATGAAGGACCTCGAGATCCGCGGCGCGGGCAACCTGCTCGGCGGCGAGCAGTCCGGCCACATCGCGGGCGTCGGCTTCGACCTGTACCTGCGGATGATCGGCGAGGCCGTGTCCCAGTTCCGTGGGGACGTCGCCGAGGGGCAGACCGAGCTCCGGCTCGAGATCCCGGTCGACGCGCACATCCCGGAGGACTACGTCGAGTCCGAGCGGCTGCGCCTCGAGGCCTACCAGAAGCTCTCGGCCGCGTCGGCCCCGGCGGCGCAGCCCGAGGCGATCGACATGGTGCTCGACGAGCTCACCGACCGCTACGGCCAGCCGCCGCAGCCGGTGCTCACCCTGGTCGAGGTCTCGCGTCTCCGCCGCATGGCGCAGCAGGTCGGCTTGTCCGACGTCGTCGTCATGGGCTCGAACCTGCGGGTCGCCGGCAAGGAACTCGCCGACTCGGCCCAGGTCCGACTCAAGCGCATGTTCCCCGGCGCGCGCTGGTTCCCGCAGCAGGACGCCGCGAGCATCCCGCTGCCGAAGCCGCACGGCGAGACGCTGCCCGACGACGGGCTCATCCAGTGGGTGGAGAGCATCCTGACGGCCGTCTACGGGGCGTCGAAGGCTCCCGCGGAGGCGCCCGCGTCCTGAGTCGCGACCCCCCCTGAGGCCGGGAGGCGCGGTGCCAGCTGGCACCGCGCCTCCCGGCCGTCACTCGGTCGCCTCGGCCTCGGAGAGCTCGCGCCGCGCGCGGTACCGACGCGCGCGCAGGCTGACGACGACCGCCGAGGCGAGGATCGCGATCCCGGAGCCGACGAGCACGGCCAGCACGCCTTCGTCGAGGATCTCCTCGTTCCGGGAGAACGCCAGCTCGTTCATGAGCAGCGAGACCGTGAAGCCGATCCCGCCGAGCACGCCGACCGTCACGATCGACCAGAACGACAGCGTCGACCGACCCGGCGCGCGGAAGATCCGCGTCGCGACGGCCCCGAAGAGCGTGATGCCGATCACCTTCCCCACCGGCAGGGCGAGCACGACGGCCCAGAACGTGGGGGAGAGCTCACCGATGCCGACGGCCGGGATCACCACCGCAGCCGAGGCGAACGCGAACACCGGCAGGACGACCGCGTTCGACCACGGCTCGACGTTCTCGTGCAGGGTGTGCCCCGGACGACGCGGCAGCACGAGCCCGAGCGCGACGCCGGCGATGGTGGCGTGCACGCCCGAGTGGTACACGAGCCACCACGTGACGAGCCCGACGAGCACCATCGCGGCGATGACCCACACCTGACCGTCCCGGCCGGGGCGGAGCATCCGACCGAGCACGGCGAAGACCACGAGGGCGACGACCGCGCCACCGAGCGCGATGAAGTCCGTGCCGTGCGCGAAGACGACGGCGATGATGACGATCGCGATGAGGTCGTCGAGCACCGCGAGCGCGAGCAGGAACACGCGGAGCGTGGAGGGCAGCCCTCGGCCGAACATCGCCAGGACGCCGAGTGCGAACGCGATGTCCGTCGCCGTCGGGATCGGCCACCCGTGCTGGTACGGCGTGCCCGAGGTCACCAGGAGGAAGATCCCCGCCGGGACGAGCACGCCCCCGACCGCCGCGATGGCCGGGATGACCGCCGTCTTCGGGTTCGACAGCTCACCGTCGAGGAGCTCCTGCTTCAGTTCGATCGCGACGAGCAGGAAGAACACCGCGAGCAGGCCGTCGCTGATCCAGTGCGAGACGGACAGGTCGAGGCCGATCGCTCCCCACGGCGAGTGCGCGTCGAGGGCTCGTTCGAGGCCCGGCCCCAGCGGCGAGTTCGCCACGATCAGGCCGAGCACGGCAGCGGTCAGGAGCGCGATCGCGCTGAAACGGGGGGAGCGGACGAGTGCCGACATGGATCTCCGACGGTGTGCGGGTACGGGAGGATGACCGTCGACCAGACTTCCCGACACACCAGGGGCCAGTCTACCGGAGCGGCCTGCGTGCGAGCATGGCGCCATGACCGCCGTCACGGACCTCGTCGAAGTCGTCGATCGCCTGCTCGCTCCCGACGGCGGGTGCGTGTGGAACCGCGCGCAGACCCACGCCTCACTCGCGCGCTACGCCGTCGAGGAGTCGTACGAGCTCGTCGACGCGATCGACTCCGGTGACGACGAGGAACTGCGCGAGGAGCTCGGCGACGTGCTCTACCAGGTCGTGCTGCACGCCGGACTGGCGGCGGCGGACGGGCGCTTCGACCTCGAGGACGTCGCCGCCGGTGCCCGGGACAAGATGGTCCGCCGGCACCCGCACGTGTTCGGCTCCGAACGGGCGGACACCGAGGCCGAGGTCGTCCGGGTGTGGCGGGCGGCGAAGGCTGCCGAGAAGGCCGCACGGACGAGTGTGGTCGACGGGGTCCCTCGGGCGATGCCGCCGCTCGAGCGGGCGGTGAAGCTGCTCGAACGCCTGGAGGAGCGTGGGGACGCCGCCACGGTCGTCACCGCCGTCGTCCGCGCACCGGAGCAGGAGGCCGCGGGGCCGGACGGCTCGGCCGGCGCCGCGAGCCGGGCGGCGGACGTGGTCGACCGAGTGGACGCGGTGGATGCCGTGGACGAGCGGTGGGGTGCGGGGATGCTCGCCGAGGTCGCGGCCGCGCGGGAGGCGGGGATCGACGTGGTGGCGAGCCTGCGGGTTGCGGTGACCCGCTTGGAAGCCGAGGCGCGCGTCGGGGAGTGAGGCGGGCCTCCCGGACGAGGGATCGGGAAGGCTCCCGATCAGAGAAGCGGGCACCCTCCCAACCCGAAAAAGGAGGGTGCCCGCGAGCGGGACACGACGTGCCAGGGGGACACGTCGACAGGGACGCCCGCTCGAACCACGGGGCACCGTTGCAGCACACCGGCCCCGCGAACGACCTGGTGATCGGATCAGGAGACCACCAGGCCGAGGTTCTGCATCCAGAGTATCAGTGGGTCGGCAGGCGTGCAAGGTCCTGCCCCGGTTCTGGCAGGATTGGCGCATGGCGACGACCGTGACGGCCCCCCGTGGCATGCGTGACTTCCTCCCGGCGGAGAAGGCCCGCCGCGAGCACGTCCTGGGCGTCGTGCGCGACGTCTACGCGCGGCACGGCTTCGACGAGATCGAGACCCCGGTCGTCGAGGACGCCGCACGCCTGCACTCGGGCCTGGGCGGCGACAACGAGAAGCTCGCGTTCGCGGTCATGCGCCGCGGGCTCACGACGGAGGACCTGCAGCAGGCCGGTGCCCCGCTCGACCTCGCGGACCTCGGGCTCCGGTTCGACCTGACGGTCCCGCTCGCCCGGTTCTACGCCTCGCACCGTGCCGAGCTGCCGTCGGTGTTCCGCGCCGTGCAGATCGCGCCGGTCTGGCGTGCCGAGCGCCCGCAGAAGGGGCGCTACCGGCAGTTCGTCCAGTGCGACATCGACATCCTCGGCGAGCCGGGGCAGCTCGCGGAGATCGAGCTCATCCGCGCGACCACCGCGGCGCTCGACGCCCTCGGCATCGCGGACACCACCATCCGCATCAACGACCGACGGATCCTGCTGGCGCTGCTCGCGTCGTGGGGGATCACCGACCCCGGCGCAGCGGACCGAGCACTCATCACGGTCGACAAGCTCGACAAGATCGGTGCCGACGGCGTGGCCGCCGAGCTCCGCGAGACGATCGGCGCCGACCTGCCCGGGCTCGAGGACACCATCCGCGCGCTCGAGGCCGCGGACTGGGGTTCGGTCGAGGGAGCGCCGTGGCTGGACGCCGAGGCCTTCGCGGACCTGCTCCGGCTGCGCGAGGCCCTGCCGGGCGTCGACCTGCGCTTCGACCCGACGCTCGTGCGCGGCATGGGGTACTACACGGGGACGATCTTCGAGGTCGCCCACCCGGACTTCGGCTACAGCCTGGGCGGCGGCGGTCGCTACGACGGCATGATCGGACGCTTCCTCGGGCAGGACGTCCCCGCGGTCGGCTTCTCGCTCGGGTTCGAGCGGCTGGTCGACCTCGTCACGCTGCCGGAGTCGGCCGAGTCCGATGCGGTCGTGCTCCTGTACGACAAGGACGTCGACCCGGTCCGCCTCGCAGCGCTCAAGTCCGAGGCGCTCGCATCGCACCGCCGTGTGCGCCTCGAGCGTCGGCCGAAGAACACCAAGAACCTGCTCGCAGGTCTCGCCGAGCAGGGGTTCGCGGCCTTCGCGAGCGTCCGCGCCGACACCGAGAGCCTGGAGGGTGTCGAGTTCCGCCCCTTGGCGTGAACTCCTCCACACCCGACGTCATCCGCGGCGAGGCGTCCACCGTGCCTCGGTAGGATCGACCCGCTGTCCACCACAACCGAACTCGTAGGGAGTACCCCGTGGCCCAGATCGATGCCGTAGGCGCACGCGAAGTCCTCGATTCCCGAGGCAACCCGACGGTCGAGGTCGAGGTCCTCCTCGACGACGGCGTGGTCTCGCGCGCGCTCGTCCCGTCCGGTGCCTCCACCGGTGCGTTCGAGGCGTACGAGCTCCGCGACGGCGACGCGAACCGCTACGGCGGCAAGGGCGTCCTCAAGGCCGTCGACGCCGTCCTCGACGAGATCGGCCCGGCGCTCGAGGGCTTCGACGCCACCGACCAGCGTCTCGTCGACGCCGCGCTCATCGAGCTCGACGGCACCGAGAACAAGTCCCGTCTGGGCGCCAACGCGATCCTCGGCGCCTCGCTCGCCGTCGCCCGTGCCGCTGCCGACTCCGCCGACCTGCCGCTGTTCCGCTACCTCGGCGGCCCGAACGCCCACACGCTGCCCGTCCCGCTCATGAACGTCGTCAACGGTGGCGCGCACGCCGACACCAACGTCGACATCCAGGAGTTCTTCCTCGTGCCCTACGGCGCCGAGAGCTTCTCGGAGGCCCTGCGCTGGGGCGTCGAGACCTACCACGCCCTCAAGGGCGAGCTGAAGAAGCAGGGTCTCGCGACCGGCCTCGGCGACGAGGGCGGCTTCGCCCCCGAGCTCGCCTCGAACCGCGCCGCGCTCGACTTCCTGCTCGCCGCGATCGAGAAGGCCGGCTTCACCCCGGGCAAGGACATCGCGCTCGGCCTCGACGTCGCCGCGACCGAGTTCTTCCACGACGGCAAGTACGCGTTCGAGGGCAAGCAGCTCTCGAGCGAGGAGTTCACCGGGTACTTCTCGGACCTCGTCGCGAACTACCCGCTCGTCACCATCGAGGACGCCCTGGCCGAGGACGACTGGGAGGGCTGGAAGCACCTCACCGCCGAGCTCGGCTCGAAGCTCCAGCTCGTCGGCGACGACCTGTACGTCACGAACCCGAAGCGCCTGCAGCGGGGCATCGACGAGCAGGCCGGCAACTCGATCCTGGTCAAGGTGAACCAGATCGGCACGCTGACCGAGACCCTCGACGCCGTCTCCCTGGCGCACCGCCACGGCATGACCGCGATCCTGTCGCACCGCTCGGGTGAGACCGAGGACACCACCATCGCCGACATCGCGGTGGCCGTCGACGGCGGCCAGATCAAGACCGGCGCCCCGGCCCGTTCGGACCGCGTCGCGAAGTACAACCAGCTGCTCCGCATCGAGGAGGAACTGGGCGACGCCGCCGTCTACGCCGGCCGCACCGCGTTCCCCCGCGCCGCCGCGCTCTAGGTCGCACACCGCACGGTCCGAGACGCCGTCCTCCTCCGGGAGGGCGGCGTCTCGCCGTTCCCGGGCGCTCGCGTCGACGGCATCGAGCGGGCCCGATCTGTCACGCTCGGCGCTCGAGACCGACGAATCGCGCCGGCTCGACGGACGTGAGCGGCATGTCCTGCCCGCTCGGCAGCCGGCCAGCCCATCGGCAGCCGGCCAGTCAGCCCACGGGCAGCCGGCCAGCCAGCCCATCGGCAGCCGGCCCGCCCACCGGCAGCCAGCCACCCAGGCGGCCCACCACCGGAGGGGAGGCGCGTGGCGGCCGTGCGCCGCGCCTCCCGGCCGCTGGGAGGGTGCCGAGGGACGCGTGCCGGTCCGCGTGCCGGGCCACGCGACCGACCGGGGCCGGTTATCGTCGAGCCGTGCCCAGCCAGAAGCCCCGCGTCCGCCGCATCCCCGTGGCCGTGCCGGAGTCCGGCGCGCACGAGCAGCCCTGGTACCGGTCCATCCGGTTCTCGGGCTTCAGCCTGCTCATGCTGGCGATCATCGTGCTGTTCGTCGTCGTGCTCGCACCCTCGCTGCGCACCCTGATCCAGCAGCAGGAGCAGATCGCGCAGCAGCAGCGCGAGGTGGCGGCGCAGAAGGCGGACGTCAGCCAGAAGAAGCAGGACGTCGCGCGGTGGGACGACCCGGCCTACATCGAGGCGCAGGCCCGCGACCGGCTGCTCTACGTGTACCCGGGCGAGGAGAGCTACCTCGTGATGGGCGCGGAGCAGGCGAAGGGGTCCGACCGGACCGAGACCGACTCGGGCAGCCCGGTCAGCTCGACGGTGCAGACACCCAAGGTCGACTGGGTGCAGGCGATGCTCTCCAGCGTGCTGCAGTCCGGCCTGACCGAGAAGACCACCGAGCAGCTCGTGGCGCCCGACGTCTCCGGCACCGGGGACCCGACCGGCGCCGCCACCAGCGACGGCAAGTAGGCCCCTGGACCGCAGCGTCGTCACGGAGTAGGACGGCGAGCGGGACTCGGGTAGGCTCACGTGCCCGTGACGACCCCTCCCTTCGACCCGCCGTCCGACCGCGACATCCAGGTCGTCTCGGCGCAGCTCGGGCGACCGGCCCGCGACGTCGTCGGGATCGCGGCACGGTGCGTGTGCGGCAACCCCACCGTCGTGTCGACGAAGCCCCGACTCGCGAACGGCACCCCGTTCCCGACGTTCTACTACCTGTGCCACCCTGCCGCCACCGCGGCCGTGAGCACGCTCGAGGCGAACCACGTCATGCCCGAACTCGCCGCGCTGCTCGAGGACGAGACCGTCGCGGCGCAGTACCGCGCGGCCCACGAGTCCTACCTGGCGGACCGCGAGTCGATCGAGCACGTCGACGAGATCGACGGCATCAGCGCCGGTGGCATGCCCACCCGTGTGAAGTGCCTGCACGCCCTCGTCGGCCACGCCCTCGCTGCCGGACCCGGCGTCAACCCCATCGGCGACCTCGCGCTCGAGCGCGTGGACTGGTCGCCCTCCCGGTGTGAGTGCCGGGCGTATGATGGCATCGCAGACGCTGGAGTCGGGGCGGGTGGCGGCGAAGTCTGACCAGCCTCCCGGCAAGCAACCACCCCACTCCAAGGAGATCATCCCCCGTGCCCAAGATCCTCGTCGTCGGCGGCGGCTACGCCGGTTTCTACACCGCCTGGAAGCTCGAGAAGCACCTGCGTCAGGGTGAAGCCGAGGTCACCATGGTGGACCCGCTCCCGTACATGACGTACCAGCCGTTCCTGCCCGAGGTCGCCGCCGGTTCGATCGAGCCGCGCCACGCGATCGTCTCGCACCGTCGTCACCTGAAGAAGACGCGCGTCGTCACGGCCAAGGTCACCAAGGTCGACCACGCCACGAAGACCGCGACGATCACCCCGGCCGAGGGCGAGGCGTGGGAGGAGTCCTACGACCAGATCGTCATGACCGCCGGCGCCGTCTCGCGCACCTTCCCGATCCCCGGCGTCGCGGACGAGGCCATCGGCCTGAAGACCATCGAGGAGGCCGCGGCGATCCGCGACAAGATCCTCACGAACTTCCACAAGGCGGCGAACCTGCCGGCCGGTCCCGAGCGTGACCGCCTGCTCACCGTCGTCGTGGTCGGCGGTGGCTTCGCGGGCATCGAGGTGTTCGCCGAGCTCCGCTCCTTCGCATCGGACCTGCTGAAGAGCTTCCCGCAGCTGTCCTTCGACGACACGCACTTCCACCTGGTCGAGGCGATGGGGCGCATCATGCCCGAGGTGTCGCTCGAGACCTCGCACTGGGTGCTCGAGAACCTCGCGTCGCGCGGGGCCACGGTGCACCTCGAGACCCAGCTGGCCTCGGCCGAGGGCGGCGTCTGCCAGCTCAAGGCCAAGGACGAGTCGATCGAGACGATCGAGTCCGACCTGATCATCTGGACCGCCGGCGTCATGGCGAACCCGATGGTCAAGGGCACCGACTTCCCGCTCGAGCAGCGCGGTCGCATCCGCGTGCAGCCCGACCTCCGCGTGGTCGATGACAACGGCGTGATCGCCGACGCGTGGGCCTGCGGCGACGTCGCGGCCGTGCCGGACCTGACCGGCGGCGGTGTCGGCGGCTTCTGCGTGCCGAACGCCCAGCACGCCGTGCGTCAGGCGAAGCAGCTCGCGAAGAACCTGGTCGCGGTCATCCGCGGCGAGGCGACGAACGACTACAAGCACGAGAACCTCGGTGCCGTCGCGGGCCTCGGTCTCGGCACCGGTGTGTTCCAGTCCGGCAAGTTCGCCATGAAGGGCTTCCTGGCCTGGGGTGCGCACCGCGGGTACCACGGTCTGGCGATGCCGTCGTGGGAGCGCAAGTGGCGCGTCATCGGCGACTGGGTCGGCGGCTTCTTCCTGGGCCGTGACATCGCGTCGCTCGACGACCGCGAGACGCCGCGCGCCGCGTTCGAGGCCTTCGCGTCGCGTCCGAAGCCCGCTGCCACCGAGGAGCCCGCGGCCGTCGCTGCCCCGGCTCCGGCAGAGGGCCAGCCGGCCGACGCCGCCGGCCCCGCGTACGCCACCCCGGCCGAGGACGTCTCGAAGGACGCCGAGCCCGTCGCGGCTCCGGCGGACGCCAAGTAGCACCAGGCACCAGACGACCGACGGCCGTCGCCCCCGCGTGGGGCGGCGGCCGTCGTCGCATCGGTAGGCTGTTCCGGCCCGCCCCCGTGGCCCAATCGGTAGAGGCATGCGACTTAAAATCGCCGAGTTGTGGGTTCGAGTCCCACCGGGGGTACCACGAGACCCGGGTCCGCCGCCGCGAGACTCGGCCTGAGCGACGATCCTCGGGCCGCGACCCGCGAGTCCTGTCGCTCGGCCCGAGACTCGGGACCAGCGCCGCGGCCGGGAGCACCGCCACGGCCGCGTACCATCGAGTCCCGTGGTCGGACTCGGAAGCGCCCTCGCGAACCTGCGCAACGCACTCAACCGACCCGAGGCACACGTCGAGGTCGTCGACGGTGAGACGGTCCCCACCGGCATGCTGCTCGGCACCCTCGGGGCCCTGCTGCTCGACGCAGGCAGCTCCGTGACCGACGTCCGCTCCGCGCTCGAGAAGGCCCGGGACGCCGCGGGGGTCGGACCGACGCTCGCCGTGGGGGTCCTGCCCGCGCTCGTCATGGTCAGCGAGGTCGCCACCGGCGCCGCCACGATCGTGAACGCCGAGGGCGTGGAGCTCTCCTCCCGCCAGGCAGCGCGCGCGAACCGACTGGTGCTCGGTCTCGAGCGCGGGTCGATCGCCCTCGCCGAGATCCCCGCCCGCGTGCGCGCCATCCGTGCGGGCACCGTCCCACCGCCGGCGCTGCCCTGGATCACCGGCAACGCGCTGACCTCGGTCGGCCTGGCCGTCGTGTTCCGCTGCCCCTGGTGGGCGATCGTGCTCGCGCTCGTCGTCGGTGCGCTCGTCGGCGTGCTCAGCCTGGTGCTCCGGCGGTTCCGCGAGGCCGTCGCGATCATCCCGTTCCTCGCCGCCTTCATGTCGACGAGCGTCGTCGGCCTCGTCGCCGCCGGCACCGGCTTCGACCACGTGCCCCTGTTCGCCGTCTGCGCACCCGTGGCGGTGTTCGTGCCCGGTGCGCTCATCACGAACGCGCTGCTCGAGCTCACCGCCGCCGACATCGTGACCGGCGCCTCGCGGCTCGTCCAGGGGCTCATCACGCTCGGTTTCATGGCCGCGGGCATCGCCGCCGGCAGCGCGCTGACCGGGCTGCGGGTGGACCCGTCGTCGGCGGCGCTCGTCGGCGAGGTCGCCGGCGTCGGGACCCTCCGGGGTGGTTGGGAGGCCGTCCCGTCCTACTGGGTGTCCTGGGTCGCGGTGGCCGGCCTGGCCGTCGGTCTCGGGCTGGTGTTCCGCTCCGGGTGGCGGCTGACCGTCGTGTCCGTCGCCGTCATGATGAGCGCCTACGCGGTCGTGAGCGGCACGACGCCCGTCTGGGGCAGTGTCGTCGCGACCGGCGCCGCGGCCGCGCTGCTCTTCGTCGCGACCCGCCTGCTCGAGCGGCTCGTGCCGGTGATCCCGGCGACGGTGTCGTTCTTCCCCGCGTTCCTGCTCCTCGTGCCCGGCACCGTGGGGCTCGTCGCGGTCACCACCTTCGACCCGGTCGCACTCGGCGTCCCACTCGCGACGTTCGTGAGCCTGTGCATCGGGACGAAGATCGGCGGCCTGCTGCCCGGCCTGTTCCGCCGGAACGCTCCGCACCGCACCACCTGACGCGGGTGGGTACCTGACGGACGGGAGGCTCGTGGCGGTCCGCGCTCGCGCCTCCCGTCCGGTGCGTGGGCCGGGAGGCGCGTGGCGGCCGTGCCGCGTGCCTCCCGTCCGGTCGATGCGGGCCGGGAGGTGCGTGGCAGCCGTGCCGCAGGTCCCCTGTCCGGTGTGTGCGAGCCGGCGCGACGTGGCGGTCGGACCCAGCGCCTCCTGTCCGACGA
>NZ_RBLU01000231.1 GCF_003989515.1 Curtobacterium sp. HSID17257 | reverse complement strand
ACCAGGTCGAGCCAGGTGCCGATCCGGTGCTCGACGACGAGCATGGTCGCGCCGGTGGAGTCGAGCAGCGCCCGTACGGCGTCGTGGACCTGGGCGACACCCTCGGGGTCGAGGTTGGCGCACGGTTCGTCGAGCACGAGCACCCCCGGACGCATCGCGAGCACGCCCGCGAGCGCCAGACGCTGCCGCTGCCCGCCGGAGAGTCGGCTCGTGGACCGGTCGAGCGGCAGGTCGAGTCCGACGACCCCGAGCGCGTGCCGGACGCGTTCCCACGTCTCGGCCCGGGCGACGCCGGTGTTCTCGCACCCGAAGGCCACGTCGTCGCCGATCCGCGACATCACCGTGTGCGCCTCGGGGTCCTGCATGACGAGGCCGACACGCCCGCGGACCGCGCGGGGCTCGGCGCCGTCGACCAGGACCGAGCCCTGCACGGCTGCGGCGGTGTCGTCGTCGGGGTCGGGCTCGTCGGCGAGGACCGCCGCCACCGCGCGGAGCACCGTCGACTTACCGGTTCCCGAGGGGCCGACGACCGCGACGCGCTCACCCGGCTCGACGACGAGGTCCAGGCCGCGGACCGCCCAGGCGTCGCGCCCGGCGTACCGCCAACCCCAGTCGCGGAAGGCGACGCGCGCCGCCCCCGGGA
>NZ_RBLU01000230.1 GCF_003989515.1 Curtobacterium sp. HSID17257 | reverse complement strand
GCGGAGCATTAAAAAAAAAAAAAAAATAAGTGTCGTAGTGAGAGTGGTATTGGATGAAGTAAAAAATGTATGATGAGGTTTATTGTGATGCTTCTGCGAAGAAGCGTACTATCATGACACGTCAGTAGTATCGTTGTCGACTCGTGATCGTCCGTCAAGCATTGCACTGTGAGTGGCTCTGTATCCACTGTGACAGCACAGTCGTCTAAGGTAGCTGCGCCGTGTGAGTCACAACTCGTTCAA
>NZ_RBLU01000229.1 GCF_003989515.1 Curtobacterium sp. HSID17257 | reverse complement strand
GGCCGACCTGCTCGCGTACCCGGTGTGGGCGTGGCACTGGGACGACCCCGCCGCCCCGACCGCGCCGTGGGACCGGGCCCGCGCGCTCGTCCTCGACGCCGACGTCCGCGACCGGAAGGCCAGGGCGCTGGCCGCGTACCCCTCGCAGACGCTGCCGCTGTCGGGCGCTCCCGGGGACGAGGCGATCGTCGACGACCGCCACGCCGCCCACCACCTGCGCGCCGAGGAGTGGCTGTTCGCGCCGCTGCGGTCCCGCTCGCGGGAGTCCTTCGACGCGCACTACGCCCGGAAGCCCGAGGGGTGGGACTTCGAGGGATCCTGGTACGAGCAGCGGAAGCGCGCCGTCACCCTGGCCGCGCTGCCCCGTCCCCGCTTCCGGTCGGCGCTCGAGCTCGGCTGCGCGACCGGGGTGCTCACCGCGGCGCTGACCGGACGGGCGGACGCGGTCCTCGGGACGGACGTCGCCGCCGCGGCGATCGAGCAGGCACGGCACCGCGCCCCGGACGCGCGCTTCGAGACGGCCGCGTTCCCCGCGGAGTGGCCGGAGGGGCGGTGGGACCTCGTGGTGCTCTCCGAGGTCGGCTACTACCTGTCGCCGGACGACCTCGACCGGACCGTGGACCGGGTGCTGGAGACGCTCGACGACGACGGCGTGCTCGTCGCCTGCCACTGGCGCCATCCCGACGACGACGCCGTGACCGACGGTGACACCGTGGACGCCCGGCTGGCCGCCCGCTGGCCGCGGCCCGCGCTCGTGCACCACGTCGAGGAGGACTTCGTCCTCAGCGTGCTGCCGGGCCCGGCCGTCACCTCGGTCGGCCGGGCCGAGGGACTCGTCCGGTGAGTGCGGCACGCATCGACGTGGTCGTCCCCGTGCACGACGAGGAGACCACCGTCCGCGCCGCCCTCGACGCGCTCGCCGCGGCCGTGGAGGCCCTCCAGGCGGCGCACCCGTCGGTCCGCTCGGGGGTCACGCTCGTCCTCGACGGCTGCACCGACGGCACGGCCGGCATCGTCGAGGCGGCGCGG
>NZ_RBLU01000228.1 GCF_003989515.1 Curtobacterium sp. HSID17257 | reverse complement strand
TCTCCCGTGTCCGTGGTGCCGAACGGCGCGGACCAGCCCGGCTCCGGGTGCCCGTGGGTCGCACCTGCGGTGGGGTCGGCCGCCGGGATCGTGGCGACGACCCAGTCGGTCACCGGCCCGGTGGGTGCCGAGGCGGTCTGCTGCCGGGGCGGGTCCTGCGGCTCGGGCTGCTGCTGCGCAGGCTGCGGCTGCTGCTGCTGCTGCTGCGGAGCCTGCTGCTGAGCCGTCTGCTGCTGGACAGGCGGCTGCTGCTGGGACTGCTGCGCGGTCGGCTGCTGCTGGGCGGGACGGGCCGCTGCCGGACGCTGCTGTGCGGCAGGCTCCGACTGCGGGACGGGCTCCTGCCGGGCATCGTCCACCGCCCGTGCGACCGGC
The DNA here is from genome assembly GCF_003989515.1 of Curtobacterium sp. HSID17257. Classification (GTDB taxonomy): domain Bacteria; phylum Actinomycetota; class Actinomycetes; order Actinomycetales; family Microbacteriaceae; genus Curtobacterium. Next base: position 510 of record NZ_RBLU01000228.1, on the reverse strand, counting down.
TCCGACCGCTGCTGCTGGTCGGTGCTCGCCGCCGAGGTCTGCTGCGGCTCGGACGTCCGCGCGGGCTGCTGCTGCGACGCCTGCTGCGATCCGCCGCCCGGCTGCTGGGGAGCACCGTCGCCACCGGCTCCACCGCCGGGGCGCTGCTGACCGGGGCCACGGGCGACGAACTTCACCCGCAGTCCGAGCACGTCGATGATCGCCGACCGGAGCAGCTCGCTCACGCTCGTCGACGGATCCGACATCTCCTTGAAGGACGCGACGTCCTGCTGGCTCGGGAACGTCAGGGTGAGCACGTCGTCGCGCAGGGCGGTGACCTGCGCCGTGACCACCACCGACCAAGCCGACCGTCGAGCGCGCTGGACGTGCTCGACGACCTGCGGCCAGGCGTCCCGGAGCTGCTGGAAGCCCACCGCCGCCACCGGGCGCACGACGGGCTCGTCGCCGACCGCGGTGCCCTGACCGGTGGACGACGCGTTCGCCGCTCCGGAGGGCTCGTGCGGAGCCGGA
>NZ_RBLU01000227.1 GCF_003989515.1 Curtobacterium sp. HSID17257 | reverse complement strand
ATGAACATTATGTGTTGTCGATGAGTGCACAGCTACAGTAAATGTATGGATCATTCATTGATAGTGTAGCTGAATAGTGTGTGGTCTGACGTGTGACACGTCGGTTGAGAGAAGCATGTAGTGAAATGCTTTCTATTTAAACTCGTAGTGATCCATACATAGTCGAAAGATGTTCGTAACGATTTTAGCTGGGTGTTGGACACTGTTTTTTTTTTTTTTTTTTTTTTTTTTTTA
>NZ_RBLU01000226.1 GCF_003989515.1 Curtobacterium sp. HSID17257 | reverse complement strand
CCGCGCGTCGGTACACGTCACGCTCGGCACCGGACCCGGCCAGGAGGCTCGACACCGGCCCGCCCCGCTCCTCCGGTACCCCGTGCCCCGGCTCCGGGACGCCGCTCGCCATCCGCTCGACGGCCGGGTCCGCGATGCTGGTGACGACGACGGCGTGCCGCCGGGTCAGCCGGGGGAGCACCGCGAGCAGGTCGGCAGAGGCACCGACCGAGTCCAGGCTCGACAGGAGCACGACGAACGCGCGCGAGGTCGTCACCTGATCGACGAGCGCCGGGAGGGCGGACCAGTCGGTCGCGGCGAGCCCGGGCTCGGCGAGCGCGAGCCGTTCGCCGAAGCGTCGGACGACGTCGGTCCGCGTCGCACCGTGCACCCGGTCGCGGACGGTGTCGTCGAGCACCACCAGGTCGACCCGGTCGCCGGCGGCCGTGGCGAGGGCGCCGAGCAGCAGCGCGGACTCGATGGAGGTGTCGAGCCGGGGTTCGTCGTCGACCCGTCCGGCACCGGCACGTCCCGCGTCGACGACGATGACGACGCGGCGGTCGCGCTCGGGTCGCCAGGTCCGGACGACCAGGTCCTGCCGCCGGGCGGTCGCCCGCCAGTCGATCGACCGGACGTCGTCGCCGCGGACGTAGTCGCGGAGCGAGTCGAACTCGGTGCCGTGCCCGCGGAGCTGA
>NZ_RBLU01000225.1 GCF_003989515.1 Curtobacterium sp. HSID17257 | reverse complement strand
GGATTGTTGTTGTCATCATCAAGGGTATGTTCTACTTCCTTGCCTTTATCAATCTTCTCCCCAGCTTGACCACTATGAGTGGAAGGACCTGACATGATATAGGATGTGGTATATCAAGTTGTATGAGGTTATAGGTGTCGATGTTATCGAAGGTGGGGTACTTGAAATATATACCAACCAACCACAAATGTGGAAGATCAATATTTACTGTTATGACTCATCCCAACAAGGTCTGGCCTTGGAGACGAGATAGAAAGCCGTAGTTTAACTAAGCAATGAGATATATGTATGATATACCTCTTGACACTTGTCTGTTGGCGTATGGTATAGGACGGTGAAAGGCTCCATGCATCAAAGGATTTAACCGTTACGTAAGGCCAAGTCGGAAGCCGCGTTTCGGAGGTTTTCCCACGTGGCCGGATATTCGGGTCATAACCGGTTCTTGTTCGTCGCGTTTCGGAATCAAATCCTTCATATCTGATTGCCTTCCGCCTTTTCACAAGTTCATCTCAACTGGCCGAGTATAGTCTGTAGTTTTCTATCCTTATAGTTCCCTCATTTCTTATTATTTTTATTTCTCTTATTTTTTCCAAGCACCGTCCCAGACACCTGAGGTATAAAGCCGTAGATCTACAACGACTCTTCCTTCTTTCCCATCCTCATGGAAGAGTCCCTTCTATACAGTCCTCGGTTGTCTGGTGGGTGTTTTGTTTTCTCCTTTGTTTCGGTAGTAGACCATTTACTGACTGGGCAGGAATAGTGCGTAGAACGATTGTTAACTCCTGCCCAGGTATGTTGTCATTCCTCATGGAAGAGCCCTTTCAATACAGTCCTCGGTTGTCTGTGCATAGAATGATTGTTAACTCCTGCCCAGATTTTTTGTCATACATGCACATCCATAGACCGTTTGCCATTCTCTCTTGCCATACACACTGAACTTCAATGCTGTCTCAACCCAGTAACATATTCAGCCATAGTGAACAAACCTTCACAAGGTCTGTTACACTGGTCGACCGCATCCAACAACAAGATGATACGCTGGTGCTCCTCACTGAGCTGCTGGCTCAGCAAAACAAAATATCAGCTATCAAGGAATGATATAGACCCCAGGTATACCATTGCCTAAGGCTTCAGACATCCCTCATTTCAAGGGTCCCCTTGGCAATGCAGACTGTGTCCTTACCCACTTGCGTCAGCTTCAACAGGTTTTGTGAATGCACAGCCTTCTGACTCCTT
>NZ_RBLU01000224.1 GCF_003989515.1 Curtobacterium sp. HSID17257 | reverse complement strand
CAGCGGCACCCGCCGACCCGCTCCGGCAGCGGACCCCGTGCGACGCCCGCGGTTCGCGGTGCCTGGTACGTCGTGCTCGCGCACCACGCGGAGCACGTCGCGCCGCGCGATTGCGCGGTCCGACGTGCTTCTGGTTGTGCGCGGCCCTGCCTCGACCGGCGGCCGGCGGGCACCGGAGCGTACGACGACGCGGCCGCAGGGCGGCGGGCGGCGCTACGAGCCGTTGCGGTGCGGCCAGCGACCGTCGGCGGTGAAGGAGGGGTCGCGCTTCTTCCGCATGTAGTCCTGGAACGAGGTGGCCTGCTCGGCGCACCAGCCGACCTGCTTGCGGTGGAGCTCTTCGGCGGAGACCCCGAGCTCCTCGGGGTACTTCGCCGCGAGGGCCTGCGCGACACGCCCGGCAGCGATGGCGTCCGCCGCGGCGTCGTGTGCGTCGGACAGGGTCACGCCGTAGAGCTCGGACGCGGCCTCGAGCGTGCGCTTGCCCTTGCGGTAGGTGTCGAGCGCCTTGTCCATCACGAGGGGGTCCACGACGTTGCCGATGACGGGGGAGGCGATGCCGTGCCGGCGGGCCTCGCGGTCGAGCACCGTCAGGTCGTACGGCGCGTTGTAGATGACGAGCGGGATGCCGCGGGCGAAGACGGCCTCGACCGCGGCGACGATCTCGGCGACGACCTCGCCGGCGGGGCGGCCCTCGGCCTGCGCGCGCTCCGTGGTGTAGCCGTGCACGGCGGCGGCGCCCTCGGGGATGGCGATGCCCGGGTCGGCGATCCAGGCGCCCTCCGCGATGGAGCGACCGGTCATGTCGATCAGGCCGACATGGGCGGTGACGATGCGGGCGGTCTCCACGTCGACGCCCGTCGTCTCGAGGTCGAACACGCCGAGCGCGTGCCACCAGGGCCGGCCGCTCAGGTCCTGCACGGCCGGTGCGGCGGGTGCGGGCGTGTCGAGCGCTGCTGCGGAGTACGTCACGCCACGAGGCTAACGGGACACCACCGACACGCTCCACGCGACCCGCCTGCCGGGGCGCCACGACACGCTCCACGCGACCCGCCTGGCGGGCCGCCACGACATGCTCCATGCGACCCGCCTGGCGGGGCGCCACGACACGCTCCGCGCGGCCCGCCCGGCGAGGACGCCAGGACGAGCCACGGCGAC
>NZ_RBLU01000223.1 GCF_003989515.1 Curtobacterium sp. HSID17257 | reverse complement strand
TGGCTCTTCTCGCAGAGCGCGCGCCGCGCGCATAGAGCGCTCACGGAACACTCGTGCCCTCCCGGACCCTCTTCCAATCTCGGCTCCCGGGAGCGGCGTCCCGTCGCTCACGCCGACGACGAGCACCGGGACCCCCGCAGACGCCGCGCGTCGGAGCAGCACGTCGAAGCGGGCGTCGAAGCGCTCGACCGGGGTGAGGAGGACGACCGCTCCGTCCCCGGACCCGAGGAGCCGGCCGACGTGCTCGGGCGGGCCGACGAGTCCGCGCACCGTGCCGACCGTGCCCGACGCCGGTCCGACGAGCAACGTCGTGCCCGCCGGCAGCAGGGGCAGGAACTCGGCGACGGGGATCACGCGACGACCTCGGGGACCGCGTCGGCGTCGATGCCGAAGGCCCGCGGCGAGACGCGTGCGGTCCGGTGCGGGGACGCCCACCACCACGGCGCTCCGGGCAGCACGAGCACCGCGAGCTCGTCCCCGACCCGTGCCCGCTCGGTGGTGACGGGGCGCAGGGACCGTGCGTCGACGACCACGATGCAGCTCGGCGTGCTCGCGACCGGTTCGCCGTCCACCAGGCAGTGCACCCACTCGCTGCCCGCTTCGACCCGGGCCACCGCTCCGGTGGCGGCGTCGCGGATCGCCATCGAACCGTGGACGAACGCGACGGCGTCCCCGCTGCGCTGCACGTCGAGCACGCGGCCGCGGGCGACGAGCCGGGCACCGTCGAGCCCGCGGACGAGGTCCTCGACCCCCGCGGCGTCCGCAGCGGCCCGACCGGTCCGCAGTGCCCGGTCGACGCTCCCGGTGATGCAGCGGCCCGTCAGCACCTCGGCGTCGACGGGGCCGACCGCGAAGGCCGCCCACCCGCCGCTGTGCGACACCGCCTCGCGCCACACGGTCTCCAGGTCGCGGGGATCGGCCGTGTCGACCACGATGCGCAGGCCGCTCGACGTCACCGCCGCCGCGGTGACCGCCGGCAGCGCGTCGACGAACAGGGACAGCTGGTCGAGGCGCGGCGTCGCCCGACCGACA
>NZ_RBLU01000222.1 GCF_003989515.1 Curtobacterium sp. HSID17257 | reverse complement strand
AAAAAAAAAACCATACTTCTAGCTGAACTTCTCCATGGAAAGGTGTTCTATTCTTTTAGCGACGCCCACATACTTATCGAACGCTGGCGCCAGCACTACACCCAGTTTCTTCCTCCCATTGCCTTGTGCTATCGACCACCCGCCCCCCACACCCTCCTGCACATCACACAAACGCCCACTCTGCACTAACTTTTAAACTTTACCATCTCACTGTGTCTAACACGCCTGTAAA
>NZ_RBLU01000221.1 GCF_003989515.1 Curtobacterium sp. HSID17257 | reverse complement strand
GGCGATCCGCCAGGCGCTGGTCGAGCGGGTGCAACAGTCCGACCTCGGGTACCTCGACGGCCCCGGGCCGCTCGCTCCGGCGTTCGCGCAGTTCGCGCGCGACCGGTGGGGCTGGGCGGTCGACCCGTCGGCGAGGACCACCACGGAGACGTCGGCGGGCAGCCGGACGGTGAACTGCCCCGCGCCGTCCCACTCCTGGTACCAGAGGTCGCTGCCCTTCGGGTCGGGCACGGAGTCACCGGAACCCGTCGTACGGCCCACCAGGCGGTCCTGCTCGGCGTCGAAGCGCAGCGTGGTGTGCTTCGCGTCGCCGATCCACGCGTCGACGTCGGCGGTCTTGCCGTAGGCGGCGAAGACGGTGCCGGAGCCCGCGACGTTGATGCGCTGGTAGCCGGGGTTCGCGGTGAGCGTCGAACCCGGGATCACGGTCACCGGGGCCGAGGCCGAGCTCGACGACTGTGCGACGAGCGACGAGGGTGGCGCGAAGACGGTGCGCTGCCCGACCGCGAGACCGACGAGCAGCAGACCGATGACGAAACTGACGATCGCCAGGACGAATCGCACGGATCTTCTCCCTACCGCGCCGGGGGTGGGGGGATCGGCGCGCGAATCAGCGCTCCAGGATAGCGAGGCACCCTGGAAGTCGCATCCTCCACCGCTGTCCGCGGGCACAGTCGGGGCCGACGGGCCGCCACTAGACTCGTCCGCGGGCCAAGGGCTGGCCCTCCGCCGACCCCCAGGAGCAACACGTGGCGAACGACGAGGCCGAGTTCGGGACCGAGCTGCGCGGGTACCGCCGCGACGAGGTCGACCGCTCGGTGAACGAGCTCCGTCGGGAGCTCATCAAGTCGAACACCGACCGCGCCGAGGCCGCGAAGGAGATCCGTCTCCTGCAGGCCCGCGTCGCCGACCTGCAGGGTGAGCTCGACGAAGCCGGCACCCCGACCTACAGCGGTCTCGGCACCCGCCTCGAGTCCACCCTGCGCGTGGCCGAGGAGCAGTCCACCCGGCTGATCAGCCAGGCGGACATCGACGCCCAGCGTCTCCGCGCGTCGAGCCGGAACGAGGCCGAGCGGCTGCTGCGCGAAGCCCGACAGGAGGCGTCGGCGACCCTCGAGGACGCCCGGTCCCGTGCGACCGACGAGCTGACCCGCGCCCGTGCCGAGTCGTCCGACACGATCGAGCGCGCCCGCGCCGAGGCCGGCCTGCTCACGCAGGACGCCCGGGTACACGGGCAGCGTCCGTCACGGCACCGTCGATCGTGACGTCGACGTCGCCGCCCGGCTCTGCCTGCGTGCACGTGATGGTGCCCGAGTCGACCACGGCGCGGTCACCACCGCCACGGC
>NZ_RBLU01000220.1 GCF_003989515.1 Curtobacterium sp. HSID17257 | reverse complement strand
GTCTCGCGGACGCGCTGCTGCAGGTCGTGGGCGAGGGCGGTGCGGACCGGGAGCGAGCCGACCGCGACGGGGTCCAGGACCCACGGGGTACGGGCGTCGACCGCCGCGGTGGCGGCCTCGACCGACGCCGCACGCGGCTCGGGGTGGGGCGTACCGGTGTTCACGAGCAGCGCGTCGGCCACCCGGGCGAACGGACCGGCCTCGGTGGTGACGTCGACCATCGCGGCGGAGGCGCCGAGGGCGAGCAGGACGTTCGCCGTGACGTTCTGCACCACCGTGTTCGTGATGCACTGCACCAGGGGGCTGCGGGCGCGCACCTCCTCGAGCAGCGTGGCGGTGCGGGCAGGCCAGTCCGGGGACGGGGTGCCGGCGGATCCGGGTACGGGCGCAGCGGTGTGCATGGACGATCCCTTCGCGAGTACGAGCTCGAGCAGGTTCGACGGGTGTGATCTCAGCCGCTCGGTGCGGCACCCCGTGTCTCGGACGACACCGTACACGACGTCCGACGACCTCCTCCGGGCACACCGGGGGTGCGGTGTGCCAGTGTTGACGGGTGCCTGACGTGACCCCTCCCGGACCGCCGCCCGGACCCCGCGACCCCGGCGACGCGTGGGCCGTCGGACCGGACGGCACGAAGGCCTGGGGGCGGTTCGGTGCGGCCGGCCTGCTCGTCGACGACGGCGCCGGACGCGTGCTCCTGCAGCACCGCGTCGAGTGGAGCCACCACGGCGGCACGTGGGGCATCCCCGGCGGAGCTCGGCACCAGGACGAGGACGCCGTCACCGCGGCGCTCCGGGAGTCCGCGGAGGAGGCAGGGGTGCCCGAGGACGGCATCGACCTCCGGCACGCCGCCGTGCTCGACCTCGGGTTCTGGACCTACACGACCGTCGTCGGACGCGCCCGGACCCCGTTCGAGCCGGTGATCGCCGACCGCGAGAGCCTCGCGCTGTCGTGGGTGCCCGTCGCCGAGGTCGACGCGCTGCCGCTGCACCCGGGCTTCGGTGCCTCGTGGCCGGCGCTGCGTGCCGCGATGGAGACCGACCCGCACGTCGTGGTCGACGCGGCGAACGTGGTCGGCAGCGTGCCGGACGGCTGGTGGAAGGACCGCGCGGGTGCGGCCGAGCGGCTGCTGTCGTCCGTGGCGGCGCTCGCCGCACGGGGTGA
>NZ_RBLU01000001.1 GCF_003989515.1 Curtobacterium sp. HSID17257 | reverse complement strand
CTCCGGGGTCGGCCCCGTCGGGACGCGCGCTGTCCTCGGGGGGTGCGTCGTGCCTCCCGGCCGGAGCGAACCGCGCGAGTGCCGCGTCGAGCTCCGCCGGATCGGCGGGTGGCGCGTCCGTGATGAGCGGGACGACGACGGGCGCGAGCCCGCGCTCCCGGGCCGCTGCGGCGACCGCGTCACCCCATGCACCGCCGCGCGGGACGAGGACGACCGGGGGCTGTGCCTCGTCCGCGACGCGAGCGGTGTCGTCCGTGGTGACCGCCTAGGCCGTCGTCGAGCTGTCGTCCGCCGGCTGCTCGGCAGCGGGCGTGGAGAGCCCCGGCCCGGCCGAGTGGCCGCCCTCGGCCGGAGCATCGGACACCGACGACGCCAGGTCCGCCAGCTCGGCAGCACCGTTCTCGAGGAGTTCGGCAGCCACGCGACCGGCGACCTCGAGGGCCTCGTCGAGCCGGTCCTGCGCGGAGCCGTCGAGGTGTGCCGCGTGCGACGCCGTGCGGTACTCGGAGCCGTCCGGGCGGTAGACCGTGGCGGACACGAGCAGCAGCTCGGCGTCGACGACCGCGGTCGCACCGATCGGTGCGGAGCAGCCGGCCTCGAGCTTCGCGAGGATCTCGCGCTCAGCGGTCACGGTCAGGCGCGTCGGCGCGTGGTCGAGCTTGCGGAGCGCGGCGAGCAGGCTCTTGTCCGTCTCGTCCGCACGGATCTCGACCGCGAGCGCACCCTGGCCGGGAGCACTCGGCCAGAAGCCGAGGTCGAGCAGCTCGGTCGCCGCACCGAGTCGGTCGATGCGACCGAGTCCGGCGGCGGCCAGCACCACGGCGTCGAGGTCGTCGTCCACGCGCCCGAGGCGGGTGTCGATGTTGCCGCGGATGTCGATCACGTCGAGGTCGGGACGCTTCGCCTTGAGCTGCGCGACGCGGCGGGGCGAGCCCGTGCCGACCTTCGCGCCCTCGGGCAGGGTGTCCACCGTCGCACCGTTCCGCGCGACCAGGACGTCACGGGCGTCGGCGCGCTTCGGCACCGACGCGATCGTGAGCCCCTCGTACGGAGCGGTCGGGAGGTCCTTGAGCGAGTGCACGAGCACGTCGACCTCGCCCGCGACCAGGGCTTCGCGCAGGGCGCTGGCGAAGACACCCGTGCCGCCGAGGCTCGCGAGGGACGCACGGTTCGTGTCGCCCTCGCTCGTCACCGTGACGAGCTCGACGGGGCGACCCGCTGCCTTCGCCAGGCGGTCGGCGACGTCCTGCGACTGCGCGACCGCGAGCCGGCTGGCACGGGTGCCGAGCCGGATCGGGGCCGGGCCGTCGGAGGGCGTCGCGCTGTGGCCGTCCGTCACGGAGCGACCCCGGCCGCGGCCGGCTTGAACCCGGCGCGCACGTTCTCACAGCAGCCCGGACGGCACACGTCGTACCAGGGGCCGATGTCGGTCAGGTGCGGACGCTCGGTCTTCGGGGTTCCGTTGACACGCTCGAGCACCAGGTCGACCAGACCGGCGACGTACGCCGGGTCGACGCCGGGGGTCTGAGTGCGGAGCGACCAGAAGCCGAGCTCACCCGCGGTCTCGGTGGCCTCTTCGTCGAGGTCCCACATGACCTCCATGTGGTCGCTCACGAAGCCGAGCGGCACGATGAGCACCGCGCGGGTCGGGCCGCCCTTCAGCTCCTCGTTCATGTAGTCGTTGATGTCGGGCTCGAGCCACGGCTGCGTCGGGGGGCCCGACCGCGACTGGTAGACGAGCTTCCACGCGGGCTTGGCGGTGCCCTGCAGGTGCGCGAACTCGGGCTGCTCGAGCAGCTCGGCCCAGGCCTGCTCGAGGACGACCTCGCCGACCGCCAGGTGCTGGGCCTCGTACGCGCCGTGCTCGTCGAAGCCCCGGTAGTCGGGGCCGGACCTGGCCGCGTCGGTGGACGGGATCGAGTGCGTCGAGAACAGGACGTGGAGCTCGGTCGCCACGTCGAGGCCCTCGTTCTCGCGGATGGCGCGGGCCATGCCGTCGCGGACACCGTCGACGAACGGGCGCACGAAGCCCGGGTGGTCGAAGAACTGGCGGACCTTGTCGACCTGGATCGTGTCGATCAGGCCGGTCTCGGTGAGCACGCGGGCGTAGTCCTCGCGGTACTGCCGGCAGCTCGAGAACGACGAGTAGGCGCTCGTCGCGATGGCGATGAGCTTGGTGTAGCCCTTGTCGGCGGCCTCGGTGAAGGCTTCTTCGAGGTAGGGCGCCCAGTTCCGGTTGCCCCAGAGCACGGGCATGTCGATGCCGCGCTTGGCGAGTTCACCCTCGAGTGCCGCCTTGAGCGCGCGGTTCTGCGCGTTGATCGGGCTCACGCCGCCGAAGTGGCGGTAGTGGTGCGCGACCTCCTCGAGGCGCTCGTCCGGGATGCCGCGGCCGCGGGTGACGTTGCGGAGGAAGGGGATGACGTCGTCCTGGCCCTCGGGGCCGCCGAAGCCGGCGAGCAGGATCGCGTCGTAGGCGGTCGGGACCTCGACGTGCTCGGGGCCGTCGACGGCCGCGGGGGTCGCGGCGAGGACCTGTCCGTTCGTGATGTTGCTGGTGTCGGTCACGACAGCACCTCCGGCAGTTCGGCGGTCGTCACCCGACGACCGGTGAAGAAGGGGACCTCCTCGCGCACGTGCAGGCGCGCCTCGGTGTAGCGCAGGTCGCGCATGAGGTCGACGAGGTCGACGAGCTCGGGGCTCTCGAGCGGCAGGATCCACTCGTAGTCGCTCAGGGCGAAGGTCGCGATGGTGTTCGTCAGCACGCGGCGGTACTTCGCGCCGGCGATGCCGTGGTCGCGGAGCATCTTCGAGCGCTCCTCTTCCGGCAGGAGGTACCACTCGAACGACCGGACGAACGGGTACACCGTGATCCAGGCCTCGGGGTCCTTGCCGCGGAGGAACGCCGGCGTGTGGCGCTTGTTGAACTCGGCCTCGCGGTGCATCGCCATCGCGTGCCACACCGGCTCGGCGTCCTGGAACAGCGCAGTGCGGCGGAGGTCGCGGAGCGCGGCCTGGATCGCCTGTGCGTCGTCGCCGTGCAGCCAGATCATGACGTCGGCGTCGGCGCGGAAGCCGGAGACGTCGTAGAAGCCGCGGATCGTGACCCCGGCATCGGCCGCGCGGGCGACGGCGGCGTCGAGCTCGGCGACGGCGTCGTCACCGACGCGGTGGATCGGTCCGAGCGGTCGACGGAACACGGCCCACAGCGCGTACGCGGTGAGCAGGTTCGGGTCGATCCCGCTCGCCGGGTCGGTCTCGTGCGCCGGGCTGCCACCGTGCGCGGGGGCGCCGGCGGCGTGGTCGGGGACGTTCTCGTGCGGGGCTGCGTGCACGTCGGAGCTCATGGTTCCTCGTCTTGTCGGTTGCCTGGGTCGTGGCTGCGCGCCGCGTCCGGAGGACCACCGATCAGAGGCGGTCTACCGCCGTCGGAGCACCGCTACGACGATACTCCCGACCACCGCCACACCGGCTGCGAGGCCGGCCAGGTAGGGCACCGGCTTCTCGTCGATACCCTGCTTGACCTTCGACGCCGCGATGCCGAGCTGCTTCGGCACGTTGAGCTTGTCCTCGATGGCGTCGAGCGTCTCGAACAGCTGCGTGCGGGTCGCCGCGACGCGGTTCGCCAGGTCGTCGTGCTGATCGGTCACAGGGGTCCTCCGGTCGGGGTGTCGGTCCCGCCGCTCAGGCGCGGGGGTTCCGGTCGTGCTGGCCGGGCTTGTTGCCCAGGCCCTTCACGGCGTTGATGTCGTCCTTGACGCTGTCGATCGTGCGCTTCGGCGTGAGGGGCAGGCCCTTCTTGAAGCGCTTCCAGCCGACGAACCCGAGGATGCCGGCGACGATCAGCATGACGACGGCGAGCAGCAGCGCCGCGAGCCACGCCGGCATGACGGTCGCGAGACCCATGACGGCGGCGGTCAGGAGCACGCCGATCGCGTAGAGCACGATGACGAGGGCGCCGATGAGCAGCCCGGCGGCGAGTCCGAAGACCTTCGCCTTGGCGATCATCTCGGCCTTCAGCAGGTCGATCTCGCCCTTGACGAGGTTCTTGACCAGCTTCGGGATGTCCCCGACGAGACCGAACAACGATCGCGACTTGCGGTCGCGGGTGTCGGTCATGAGGTGGTCGAGTCCTTCTTCTGGCTGACCTTGCGGACGACCTTCTTGGTCTGCTCACCGACGAACTCGGCCACGTCCGGGCCCTTGTCCTGGATGAACTCCTCGGCCTGGTGCACGCCCTTCTGGACGTTGCCGTTGTTCCAGATCTTGCCGCTGACGGTCTTGATCTGCTCGTACCGCGCCCGTCCGGCTCGCGATCCCAGGACGTACCCGAGTGCGGCGCCGGCGACGAACAGGAGCTTGCCTCGCATGTGCGATCCTCCGTTGTTGAGGGTGTGCGGTGGTCATGCGCCGAACGGAATACGTCCGGCGTTCGTCCACAGTAGCCCTCGGGTGCTCCCCGGTCCGCTCAGGAACCCAGGATGCGTGCAGCGGACGTGCGGGCAGCGGCGACGATGCCCGCCAGACCGCGACCGGACGAGGTCTCCCCGATGCCGACGACACCCTCGGCCAGGCCCGCGGCGGTCAGGTCGGGCCCGTACCAGCGCACCCGGGCGGCGCCCACCACGCGGTCGGCGGTCACCGGGACGCCGAGCAGTGCGGTGGCGTCGCGGGTGGCGCGGGTCCCGACGGTGTCGTCCGGGTCGACCGGGAGGCTCGTCCCCGTCCCCGCAGGTTCCGTCCCGTCGCCGTCGGGTCGCGTCGCGTAGCTCAGCCGCAGCACGTGCCGGCCGGCGGCGGTCTCGGCGAGCCACGGCCACTTCACGGTCGCGTGCGTGAGGGCCTTCGCGCGGACCCCCTCGGCGTCCGGGTGCACGAGCATCCCGGTACCACGGGGTCCGGCGTCGAGCTCCGGCTGGTCGACCACGAGCGTCACGAGTTCGATGCCCGTGCGGTCCGGTGCCGCGGTGCGAGCCGGGTCAGGTGTCGAGGCGAGGACGTGCTGGGCCGGCAGGCGCTCCACGGTGCCGTCGGCCGTCACGGTCTCGACGGCGAAGCGCTCGATCGCCGTCGCGCGGGTGCCCAGCCGGACGTCGACCCCGTAGGTCGCCATGTCAGCCACGAGCTCGTCGACGAGTCGGGCGATGCCGCCGCCGATGCCCTGCACCGCCGACCCCGCGGTAGCCCGGGAGCGCAGCGCGAGCACGGCGCGGGCGAGCGACCCCTCACGCTGCAGGGCGGCGCGGAGGCCGGGGGCCACGCGGTCGGGGTCGAGCTGATCGGGGTGCGTCGAGTACACACCGCCGGCGACCGGGACGACCAGGTCGTCGAGCACGCGCTCCCCCATCCGCTTGCGGACGAGGGCGCCGAGCGACTGCGCCCGGGCACCGATCGGCGAGGGCAGCAGCGAGTCCATCTGCGCGCGGAGCCCACCGCCCTGGCCGATCACCGCGAGGACGTCGGCGGCCATCGGGCTGCCCGGGATCCCGAGGAACCCGGTCTGCGGGATCGGGGCGGTCCGGCCGTCGCGGGTCATCAGCCACGCACCACGCGGGTCCGGCGACACGATGTCGTTCCCCAGGCCGAGCTCGATCGCGAGCCGCTCGACCGCGTCGGTCCGGGTCGCGAAGGACTCCGCCCCCAGGTCGAGGTCGAGCCCGGCGACGGTGTGCCGGCGGATCATGCCGCCCAGGCGGTCCCCGGCCTCGACGAGGACGACGTGCGCGCCGCCCTTCGCCAGGTCACGGGCGGCGACCAGGCCGGCGACGCCACCCCCGACCACGACGACGTCGGTCACGCTGCGGCTCCCGCCCCGTCGCTCCGGCCGTCGCCCAGCCCGTGGATCAGCTCGACCACGCGGGTGAGCACGGTCGGGTCGGTCTCCGGGGGGACGCCGTGCCCGAGGTTGACGACGTGCGCCCGGGCCGCGCCACCGCGACGGACGACGTCGCGCACGTGGTCCTCGAGGACCTGCCACGGGGCGGCGAGCATCGCGGGGTCGATGTTGCCCTGCACGGTGACCCCGGTGCCGACGCGGCGGACGGCATCGTCGAGGGGGACGCGCCAGTCGACCCCGACCGCGTCGACGGCGATCGTGTCGGCCGGATCGCCCAGCGTCGTCATCTCGTGCAGGACCTCGCCGCTGCCGACGCCGAAGTGGATGCGCGGGACGCCGAGGTCGGCCACGTGCGACAGCGCCGTCGCGGAGTGCGGTGCGACCGAGGTCACGTAGTCCGTGCGGGACAACGAGCCGACCCACGAGTCGAAGAGCTGTGCGGCCGAGGCGCCGGCGGTCACCTGCGCCCGGAGGAACGCCCCCGAGACACCGGCGGCCCAGTCGAGCAGGCGCGCCCAGGTCTCCGGGTCGCTGTGCATGAGCGTGCGGGCGCGGATGTGGTCCTTCGACGGCCCGCCCTCGACCAGGTACGCGGCGAGGGTGAACGGCGCTCCGGCGAACCCGATCAACGGGGTGTCGCCGAGCTCCGCGACGGTGCGCTGCACGGCCTCGGTGATCGGCGCGAGAGCCGCGGGGGCGAGCGGGGCGAGCGCGTCCACGTCCGCCGCCGTGCGGATCGGGGAGCCGAGCACCGGACCGCGACCGGGGACGATCCCGACGTCCACGCCCGCGAGCTTGATCGGCACGACGATGTCGCTGAAGAAGATGCCCGCGTCGACCCCGTGCCGGCGGACCGGCTGCAGGGTGATCTCCGACGCCATCGCCGGGTCGAGGCACGCGTCGAGCATCGCGGTGCCCACGCGCAGCTCCCGGTACTCCGGCAGCGACCGACCGGCCTGGCGCATGAACCACACCGGCAGCGTCTCCGCCCGGTCCCCGCGGAGCGCCCGGACGAGCGGCGACCCCGAGGTCCTGCCGGTCACGAGCGGGTGGCTGTCGGGCAGGGCGGAGGGCACGGCGGAGGTCACCCGCCGATTCTCCCATCCGCCGCCGGGCACCGACCGCCCAGGACGCGGTCGCCACCCCACAGTCTGCTGTGCACGCGGAGGGCGAACAGCCGTCGCTCCGAGCGCGAGTTACGATGGAAGACGTGCTCATCTGTCTCACGGCGTCGCACCGCAACGCCAGCTTCGACCTCCTGGAGCGACTGAGCATCGGCGCACCGACCGCCGCGAGCCGTCTGGTGACGGACTCCGACGTGCTCGACGGAGCCGTCGTCCTCGCCACCTGCAACCGCTTCGAGGCCTACCTCGACATCGCGGGCGACGACCGCGACTCCGCCGTGTCGGCCACCGTCGACGCCGTCGCCACCGCCAGCGACCTCGTGCCGTCCGAGGTCCTCGACTCCGTCAGCGTGCTCGGCGGCGGGGACGTCGTGCAGCACCTGTTCGCCGTGTCGAGCGGCCTCGAGTCCGTGGTCGTCGGCGAGACCGAGATCTCCGGCCAGGTCCGGCGTGCGCTCGAGGACGCCCGCGCGAACGGGACGACCACCTCGGACCTCGAGCGGCTCTTCCAGGAGGCGGCGCACACCTCCCGCGGCGTCAAGACCCGCACCCGCATCGGCGCAGCCGGTCGGTCGCTCGTCCGACTCGGCCTCGAGCTCGCCTCGTCGCGCATCACCGACTGGGCACGGACCCGCGTGCTGCTCGTCGGCACCGGCAGCTACGCCGCCACCACCATCGCGGCCCTGCGCGACCGCGGCGCCATGACCATCCAGGTCTTCTCGCCCTCCGGCCGCGCACCGTGGTTCGCCGCGAAGCACGACCTGGTCGCCGCGACCGACCTGCGCCAGGCCATCGGCACGAGCGACGTCGTCATCACCTGCACCTCGAGCGAGGTCCCGGTCGTCGAACCGGCCGACCTCGACGACGGCCAGCGCCGCATCGTCATCGACCTCGGACTCCCCCGCAACGTGGACCCCGACGCCGCCGACGTCGACGGTGTCGAGCTCCTCGACCTCGAGACGATCAGCATCCACGCGCCGATCGCCGAGCTGAACGCCGAGTCCGAGGCCCGGCAGATGGTCGACGACGCCGTGTCCCGCTTCCGTGCGCAGGCGCTCGAGCAGTCGACCACGCCGGCACTCGTCGCCTTCCGCAAGCACGTCTTCGACATCCTCGACGACGAGATCGACCGGGCGAAGCGTCGCGACGCCGACCCCGAGTCCGTCGAGCAGACCGAGCGGGCGCTCCGGCACCTGGTCGGCGTCCTGCTGCACCGCCCGTCGGTGCGCGCGCGTGAGCTCGGTCGCGCAGGCCGCGGCGAGGAGTTCGTCGGCGCCCTCGACGCCCTGTTCGGCGTGCGCCCGGAACCCGAAGCGGAGCTGCCGTCGCCGGTCGTGCCGCTCGCGGAGCGCACCGCGCCCGAGTGCCCCGTGTCGTCGGACCGCACCGGCGAGGCGGACGCGAGCTGAGCCTCCAGGCCGACGCCCCGACCCTGCGTGTCAGCGCGCTGCTGCTGGTGCGCGACCGGCGGGTCCTGATGGTGCGCGCCCGCGGGCGCGACGTGCTCTACCTGCCCGGTGGGAAGGCGGAGCCGCACGAGAGCGACGTGCAGGCCGCGCTGCGTGAGGCCGACGAGGAGATCGCGGTCCGGCTCACCGCTGCCGACGTCGACTTCTTCGGGACCGTCACGGAGCCGGCGCACGGGCAGGCGCCGGGGACGATGGTCGCGATGGCGCTGTTCCTGGTGCGGCCGGGAGGCACGGCGGACGCCGCCACGCCGGTCGCCTCTGCAGAGGTGGACGAGGTGGAGTGGGTCACCTCTGCCGATGCGGGCCGGTGCCCGCCGGCGGGCGTCGAGACATTGCGGCGGCTGGTCGCCGCCGGTCTCGTCGACTGACGAGCTGCGGTCACGATCCGCACCATCATGGTCGGCCGGCTCATTCACGGGCCACATCGTCAGCGCGGAGTCGACCTCCGATCTCGTCGCGGAGGCGCTTCGCGGTCGGCCGGGAACAGATGGTGGAGGGGAACTCCTTCCACCGCTCTCCGACGCGCAACGTCAGCATCCGCAGGCGTGGGAAGAACGGATCCAACGAGACCCCGAACCCGTTGAGAATCCCGCTGTACCGCGCCGCGTCGTACCCACGAACACGATCGAACGTGTACGTCCGGGTGCGGAACCACGAACGGAGCGTGATCCCCCGATCCGAGATCAGGACGCCCATCGTGCAGGCGCGGGCGAGCCATGCCGCCAGAGCGACGCCGATGCTGACCGAAGTGCCGTCCCAACCGCGGTCGATCGCAGCGATCGCGAGGTTCGCGCCGAACACCGACACGAAGGAACCCGCGATCACGACCGGCCCGATCCTTGTACCGGGCACGCGGTGGCCCCCCGTACCGTTCGTCACCATCGGACCACCTCAGCCGGGCCGGACAAGATCTCATCTGCGGAGGACGGCCGTTCCACGAGTCCACCTCGTCGCAGTGGGAGAACCGTGCGCCGACCGCCGCCGAGGTTCAACGGAGCAACAATGCAAGACCCATCATCGCGAAGATGACCGAGAAGCTCGAAGCGATGATGATGGTAGCGGCGATGCGCACGTTGCGTCCACGCGTCGAACTCCCCAGGAAGGTCTTGCGGTGGCGCAACAACCTGAGCGCGCCGATGATCCCGATCCCGATGACGACTGACCCGAGGACCTTGTCGATCACGGGCGGGCGATCCCGGCGAAGATGATCCAACCACCGAGACCGAATCCCAGGACGCACACGAGAACGACGAGGTTCTCGGCGGCCTTGATGTCCTTGAGGCCGAAGCCGTAGCTCTCTCTCTGGATCCTGTCACGCGCCCTTGTGAACACGACTCGGTACTTCAGGAGAACAACGCAAGCGACGATGAGTACCGCGCCGAGAACGATTGCCGGCACGAACACTGGTTGATGCATGAGACGCTCCTCGCCTTCCAGCCACACGGGGACCTCGGTAGGCGACCCAGCACTCCCCGTTCGGTTCGACCGGACCGGGGTCACGCATCGTCTCGAACACCCCGGGTTCGACTCGTGTCGTCACTCGCGCCACCGACCTTCGTCGTACGGACGTCGAACAACTCGGAAGCTCGGGCCCGCGCGGTCTTCACATCCTTCCGGCTCCTGAGCGGTGGCTCATCCGGCCGCCGGAGGATCAGTCCGGTCCTCGCGTCGACGACGAACAGGGACCCCTCTGCATACGGGCCGGATGCCTGTTGACTGGGCTGTAGCCGCCCGTCTACAAGCACGGGTACGTCAGCTTGTATGCGCCAACGCCGACGGAGAGGACTGCCGAAAGGATTCCGCAAAAACCACAGCCGAACAGCGCTGCCACGCCGAGACCGGAACTGACGTTATCCGCTACGTTCACCACGTCTCCAAGCGTCCAGGCCTTCTTGCCGTCGAGATCGAAGGCGTTGACGGGGTCGTTGACGTAGGCATACACGTTGTCGGTGCCGCGCCACCCGCAAGCGGGTTGACTTGCAGAAACCGTCCGAGGGCTGCGACGTCCTGTCAGGCGCCATCTCGATCGTGGCGATCGAGCCGAGGTGTTCGCTGAGCTTCTGGTGCTGCCCGAGCCACCCGTAGTCCGCGTTGCCCTACGACGTCGCGCAGAAGGACCCCATCCTCGAACATTACTCACGGCGCCGTAATGGTAACCCACAACGTTGTCGACGTTACGCGCGGCTCGAGCCGAAATCCTCCCGACTCGGGCAAGCGTTCCCGCGGCCCGACCAACTCCACCGAACACTAAGCCACCCGCACTCGTAGCGCAGCCAGCATTCAGTCCATTGATGCAATTACTCGGGGCGCTTGAGCCGGTCTTTCGCGAGAGCACGCTGTCTGGCCGCAGCAAGATCCTTCCTGTCTGTCAAGGGAGGGTCATCCGGTTCCCTCAGGATCAGCCCTGTCCGCGCATCGATGACACGCACCCGACCACTGTTGTAGGCGCCGATTGAATATCCATTCGCTTCCTCACGCTTCACGAGGATCATCGCCCTGATGTAGAACCAGATCGCCGCCGAACTGAAGGGGACGAAGCAGATCACGACACACACGTTTGCCGCAATCGAAAGACCTCCTTGCAGTCGACTCGGGGTACCAGAGGCGTGCGAAAGCCACCCGAGGAGTAGAGCTATTCCGAGGAACAGGAATATACCGAGTGTGGCAATCGCGCCCAGATCCACAGCGCGAGAGGCCGACGGCCTAACGGCGTCCCGCATAACCCGCCCATCCTCTGATGTTGTTTACGACGCCGTAATGATAGCCCAGAACATTGGAGACGTTATCGATGTTTCGCGCAGCGTGGCTGGTGATGCGCCCTAGGCGAGCTGCGACTCGGGCAAATTTCCCGGCAACTTCGAAAGCTAAGCCACCGATGCTCGTCGCGCACCCTGCATTGAGTCCGTGCCGGCAATCAATTGCCGCACCAATGGCTGCAGTGATAAGCGATACTGCACCCATGAACTGCAAGCCTGGAATAAATGCCAGGAAGCCACTTACTGCGGATATTGTACCGAGTACGTTGGAGATTCCATTCAGCCGCCTCTCCCAGTTCACGGCACGCGCAGCACCCCGACCTAGCTTCCGTTTCAACACCGAATGATTTCGCAGGGCGGCGCAACTTCTCTTACACCCTGACTGTCCGGTTAGGTCGAAGGCGTTGACGGGGTCGTTGACGTACGCGTACGCGTTGTCGGTGCCGCCCTCAACGGGGTCGACCTGCAGGAACCGTCCGAGTGCTGCGACGTACTGGCGGGCGCCCATTTCGATCGTGGCGATCGTGCCGAGGTGTTCGCCGAGTTTCTGGTGCTGCCCGAGCCAGCCGTAGTCCGCATTCCCTTGCTGCGTGTCCGGGCCGGCCTGGTTCGCCGCCGCCGTACCGAACAGGCCCGTGGTCTGGTCCATGACCTGCCCGAACGGGTCGTACACCGGCAACACCTGGGACGCGAGCTGCCCGACGGCGTCAGCCGTGGCGACGATGTCGCCGTGGATGTTCGGGTACGACCACACCGCGCTCGCCCCGCGCTGCTCCGCGGTCACACCGCCCGGCAACGGAAGGTCCCACTCGGTGAGCTTGCTGGCCCCGTCATAGACGAAGTCCGGGGTGTCACCATCACCGGTAAACCCGTACCGGGTCACCGTCTTCGACCCGACCGGGGTCTGTTCCGTGCGCTGCACGATCCGGTTCGACGCGTCGCGCACGTACGACACCTTCGACCCGTCCGTCAGGGCCGTCTGCACGTGCCGGTCCTGCCCGTCGTACACGACAGCCCAGTCAGCAGGCGCCCTCAACCCACATCGCCGAAACGGGGTCGCTCATCGTCGGCACTTCTGATGGCTCGACTCGCGTCGTAAACCGCGCCACCGATGTCCGCATTGCGAGCGTCGAACAACTCGGAAGCCTGAGCCCTCGCATCCCTAACTTCCCTGCGGGTTATGAGTGGCGGGTCTTCCGGTCGTCGAAGGACGAGATCGGTCCTCGGATCAACAACAATCAATCACACGGGGACCTTGGTAAGCGACCCAGCACTCCCCGTTCGGTTCGATCGGATCGGGGTCACGCATCGTCTCGAACACCCCAGGTCCGACTCGTCTTGTCACTCGCGACACCGACATTTGTCGTACGGACGTCGAACAGCTCAGAAGCTCGGGCCCGTGCGGTCTTCACATCCTTCCGGCCTCTGAGCGGTGGCTCATCCGGCCGCCGAAGAATCAGCCCGGCCCGCGCGTCGACGACGCCGCCCGAACAATCGCTCGTTGTCGGGCAGCGGCAATCTCGGCGCGATTCTCGAATGGAGGATCATCAGCCTCACGAAGAGTTAGTCCGGTTTTGACATCAACTATTCGAACCTTACGCGGATTGTATAATCCCGTGGCATATCCATTTGCCTCTTCGCGTTTCGCTAGGCTGAAGCAGCGTAAGTAGAACCAAGTCGTAGCCAAGCCGCAAGGAAGGATGCTGACATAGACACTTATAGTTGCGGCATTCCAAAGCGAATCCCGAACTTCTGTCGCCAGGTTATCATTCCGAGAGAACTGCCAAAGCAATGAAGCCAGCAGAGCGAAGAGCAGCATTCCCCCTCCGGCTATGGCAAGGTATTCTGAGGCGCGAACCGCAGATGGCCTAACGGCGTCTCGCATAGCTCCCCCATCCGCGAATGTTATTTACCACGCCATAATGATATCCGGCGATGTTCGAAACCGTATCTATGTTGTGAGCCGTTCGCAGGGACATCTTTGGGTGCACGTGCTTGCACGTCGTCGACGGCGTGCCGCTTCGCGAGATCCCACCACCCAGAGCTGACGTGACTCGCAAGCTTGTAGATGGCTCGAGCGAGAGAGATCGCTGCCGAACCGAATAACTTCCGGAGGGTAGCATCTGCTCAATTGAAGCCCCGGCTCTACTCAACACCTACAGGGCGGACCGGAAGTAGTCGATCCCTCCATCGTAGGGACTGAGCGCACGAGTGAAGTCGCTACTGACTAACAAGAAATCCGCCGCGTCGAGAAGTATCAGATCGACTGCAGCATGAAAACTCTCGACCGGCGGCACTGGACTAATCCACAGCGCCCCCCTCGCACCATCTTGAGCAAATCGACGCAGGAACGTTGCCTCGGGGAAAGCAAGGCGTACCCAACCACTGGAATAATCTCTTCTCCAATCAATTGCTATCAATTGTGCTGCACGGTTGAGTGTTATGAATCTTTTCACGGCTACGGCAAGGCGATTGGACGCCTCCTGATATTGACTGAGGTTACGCCAGCCGCGTCCATTGTCTTTTCGCAGATGCCGTCGGTAGCGAGATACATTCGGCACATCCCTCATGCTCCACCCGAGAGGGATTGCATTTCCCCAATTCGCTAGCCAGCGGGCATCGAACTCCTCCACAGCGTGGGAAGGCGCGTGCGCGGTGAGGGGGGTCGCATGATGAATTGCAGCGCGTCTGTTGTCTGCAGTGATTAGGGGATGTTCGAAGAACATCAGCCGCGGATGTCCTTTGTTAGATTCCAATTCCAAGTTCCACTTCGCTTACCATTATTGAAATCCTTTGGCGATTCATACATCTTCCAGCCCACGCCAGTGTGCTTCGTGCCATCATACGCAATAATTTTTTTGCCACCCTTGAGCTGGAATACTTTTTGACCCTTGGGAAAGCCATTCTGCCGATATGGCTTGTAACCAAGACTTTCGGCAATAGCTTGGGGGGAGGAATGTGCAGTTACTTTAGGTTTCGGCGCAACCTTTTTTGGAACGGCGTTCCCGCGACCGGACCCCTTGCCCAAGCCAGCGCCGCGCCCAATTTGTGATCCTCTCGATGAACCGCCGACGCCGCCTGTAAGTCCGCCGCCACCGCCGCCGCCACCGTTCTCCCTGGGAATTTGTAGACCTGTTAGGTCGAGTTGATTACTTGGGTCATTGGCGTACGCGTAGGCGTTGTCGGTCCCGCCTTCGACAGGGTCGACCTGCAGGAATCGTCCGAGTGCTGCGACGTACTGCCGGGCGCCCATCTCGATCGTGGCGATCGTGCCGAGGTGTTCGCTGAGCTTCTGGTGCTGCCCGAGCCACCCGTAGTCCGCGTTCCCTTGCTGCGTGTCCGGGCCGGCCTGGTTCGCCGTCACCGTACCGAACAGGCCCGTGGTCTGGCCCATGACCTGCCCGAACGGGTCGTACACCGGCAACGTCATGCTCGCGAGCTGCCCCGCGGCGTCAGCCGTGGCGATGATGTCGCCGTGGATGTTCGGGTACGACCACAGCGCGCTCGCCCCGCGCAGCTCCGCGGTCACCCCGCCCGGCAACGGCAGATCCCACTCGGTCAGCTTGCTGGCCCCGTCGTAGACGAAGTCCGGAGTGTCACCGTCGCCGGTGAACCCGTACCGGGTCACCGTCTTCGACCCGTCCGGGGTCTGCTCGGTGCGCTGCACGATCCGGTTCGACGCGTCCCGCACGTACGACACCGTCGACCCGTCCGCCAGGGCCGTCTGCACGTGCCGGTCCTGCCCGTCGTACACGAGGCTCTCGTCCGCGAGGGTGGTCGTGTTCCCGTGCGCGTCGTAGACCAGCTGCGCACCGGTCAGGGACTGGTTCACCGGGGTCGCCCCCGTGACCGGGTTCGTCACCGTGGTCCCGATGAGCCGGTCCGCTGCGTCGTAGCAGGATGCGACCTGCGTCGCCGAACCCGCCGGGTTGCCGGCGGTGTCGAGGACCTGGTCGGACGAAGCGGTTCGGTTCCCGTTCTTCCCAGCCGCGGCAACCGCACCCGACTGGGTGCAGGAGCTGGTCCCGAAGCCGTACGTCAGCCGGTGCCGCGGGATCGACGCGGCCACGAGCCTCCCGGCCGTGTCGTAGGAGTACGACGATGTGTTCGACGCCGCGCCGAGGGCGGTGGTGTCCCTGAGGACGTCACCGGACTGGGACCGGACCACCTGATCGGTGACCTGCGGCTGGCTGTTCGGGAAGGACCACGCCAACCCCGTCAGCGCACCAGCACCGTTCTTCGTCACCGTCACCGTCACCGACGTGCCGTTGCCAGCGCTCCCGGCACCTGCCGGGTATGCCACCGAGGTGACCTCACCCTGCTGGTACGTGGGAACCGCGACGACCTTGCCGTCCACGGTGAACTGCGTCACCTTCGAGTCCACGTCGTACGACTGGCCCGTCGTGTGCTGCACCCCGTCCGAAGTCACCGCCAGTGACGAGGTGACCCGGCCGGCCTGGTCGTAGGACGTGGTCGTGGTGGTTCCCCACACGTCGACGTACTTGACGGCGCGGCCGAGCAGGTCGGTCGTGGTGGTCGTCATCGATCCGTTCGGGGATCCCGGCACCGCACCGTCAGCCACCGCGGTGGTGAGCCCGTCCGCGGAGTACGCGGTCGTCGCGGTGCTGCTGGGCTGCCCGTTGAACGCCGCCGTGACAGCCTTCACCGCGCGGCCTCGAGCGTCGAAGGTCACGCACGACCAGTCCGCGTCGCCGGAGGTCTTCGTCCCAGCGGTGCGACCCCACACGTCGTACAGGTACGACGTCACGACGGCACTGCCCGTCGCGGGTGTCGGTCCGATGGTCGACTTGAGCATCCCGTTCTGCGCGGTGGACACGTCCACGCCGCAGATCTGCCCGTCGGTGGTGCCGTAGGCGTCCTTGATCGTCTGCGACGCACCGAAGTACGCGTTCGTCGATGCGGCCGCCGCCTGCGCGGGCAGGGTGCGGGTCAGGGAGCGGAGGTAGCCGGCGCCGGGAGCCTCGGTGGTGGTCGAGGTCTTCAGGGCCAGCCCGGCCGGGTCGACGGTGGTGCCGTCGACCGTGCCGTACCAGGGCCGTGAGTACGTCGTGGCCGTGGTGATCGGGCTGATCTGGTTCGCCTGCGCCCCCGAGGGCACCGAGTCCGCCGTCGTCGACGACGTGCCGAGGTTGTACGCCGGCGACAGCATCGACGCGGGCACCACGTCGGCGGCCGTGTAGGTGCTCGGTGTGTTGCCGGCCGTCATCGCCAGCGCGAGTCGGGACGTTCCCGTCTGCTGCAGGTAGTTCAACCGGATGCGCAGGCTCTGCCCCGCAGCGACGGTGAACGGCTTGGTCGCAGCAGCGATGTGCGGACCGTGGGGGCCCCAGTCGTTGATGACGAGCTGGTCGTTGATCCAGAGCTTGGTGCCGTCGTCTGCCCACGTGTAGAAGCGGTAGGTACCGGCGGTCGGGAACGTGATCAGACCGGTGAAGGAGACGGTCCAGTTCGCGCCGCTGGTGCCGCCGAGCACCGTTCCGGTGGGGGTCGTCATCGGGCTGACGGCGTTGTTCCCCGTCGACCAGTCGTAGTCGACGGCGCCGTCGGTCTTCCCGCCGTTCGCACCCGCCGCCGCAGGCACTCCGAGCGTCATCGCCGCCGGAACGCCGGAGAGCGTCTGGTTGTTGTACCAAGACGCCGCGAGCCCGCGGAGGTTCCCGTCGATGCTCGTCGTGGTCTGTGCCACCGGGGTGCCGGTCCCCGCGCAGACCCCGTTCGTGGGCAGCGGCCCGTTGGTGTTCTGGATCGCGGTCGCGGGTTGCACCTGTCCGAAGCAGGACGTCGGTGCCGGACCGTAGGAGGCGACGGCGCGGTCCTGCTGGTCGTACACGGTGCTCGACTCACGGCCCTGCGGGTCGATCGACGCGAGCTGGTTGTCGCGGCTGTTCCACACCGTGCTGCTCGTCAGTCCCGACGCGGACGTCGCCGACGTCTGCCGCAGCGCCGCATCCATCGTCACGGTCGACGCGTGCCCGTTGGGGACCGTGATCCCCGCGACGTCGACCGCACTGGTGCGGTTCCTTGCTGCATCCTCCTCACCGTAGGTGTACGTCTTCTGCGGCCGGGAGGCGCTGCTCACCCCGTCCGGGGCGGGCAGGGTCACCGAGGTGGCGCGGTTCTTCCCGTCGTAGCGGATGTCGGTCGTCACCGGTCCGGCGGGGTCGCGGCTGGTGTCCGCGGCGAGCCAGTCGTTGGTGAGCGAGTTCCGGATCGTGGACAGCAGGTACGTGCCGTTGGTCGAGCCGCGCGTGTACCCGAAGTCGGTGACCTCGTTGCCGGGGTCGACGACGCGGGCGAGCTGTCCGGTGGTGTCGTAGTACAGCTGCGTGGTGGTGCCGTCCGGGTACAGGATCTGGCAGAGCATCCCCGCGTCCGACTGCGTTCCCGGCCCGGTCGTGGTGACGGCCATCGGGAACGACGAGCCGGACGGCGGAGCGCACGCTCCCGCGGCACGGTTCGCGCCGCTCGTGGCGCTCGAGCCGATGGTGGTGTTCGACAGGTACGAGAACTGCACCTTCCGCGAGTACGCCAGCGTCGTGCCCGACCCCGACGCGGACAGCGGGTCCGCGATCGAGGTCAGCTGTCGGCTGCTGTTGTACGCGGGGACCGGGTTCGCCGGCTTCGACCCGAGATCGGCAGCAGGGGTCACGGACGTGACCAAGCCAGCGGTGTCGAACTGGTAGACGGTGCCGCCCTCGTCGGTGAGGACCAGGTTGCCGGCTTCGTCCGAGGCCAGCACGCCCTGCTCGCCCGGCGGCGGGGTGTACCCACCGGTCGAGGCGCGAGCGTAGGTGTGGGTGCCGCCGTCGGTGTCGGTGACGATCACCGATCCGCCCTGCTTCGACGCGGAGACGTAGGCTCCCGCGTCGCCCATGATCGCGGCGGACGACGCCCACCCGGAGGGCAGCAGCGTCGGCGACTTCGTCAACCAGTCGGACGGGACGACCTGCGTGTTCACCCACGAGGACCCCGACGACGTCTGCTGCTGCTGCACCTCGAGGTACACGTTCGACGAGCCGCCGCGCTGGTAGTAGTCCACCGTGATCGGGATCGGCAGCTGCCCGGACTGGGAGCCGATCGACCACTGCGAGCCCGTCACCGTCAGGATCTGGTTCGCCGCGGTCTCCATCTGCGGAGCGGTCTGGTGCTGGTCCTTCCACTGGTCCGTGATGATGCCGGTGGTACCCAGCTGCAGGGCGACGCCGTCATCGGCCTGGAAGCCGAACGTGTACGTTCCGTCCGGTGGCGTCATGTACCCGGTCCACTTCGCCTGGAAGTACGACTGGGAGACGGCATCGTCAGGTGCGGCGCTGCCCCAGTCGAAGGCCACCCCGGTGTCCGTGCGGACGAGGGTCTGCACGGCGTTCGCCGTCATCGAGTCGCCCCGACCGAACGTCGCCGTGTTCGCCGGCACGTTCCAGTACGTGCCCACGAGGCCACGGTTCGAGGCGATTCGGGAGTTGTAGGAGAAGTTCATCCCCATGTCCCCGCCGAGGGTGTGCACGGTCGGTGAGGAGAACGACGCCGCGACGTTGCCGTTGCCGAGGTTCACCGTCACCGGACCGGCGGCGTCCGTCGGGGCGGGGCCGGGATCGGTGACACGGGAGTTCACCGTCAACCGGTTCACGCCGGTGGTCGAGTTCGCGGTGTACAGGTAGTCGCCGTACGTGTCGTTGACGACCAGCACCCACGTGTACGAGCCGCCGTCCTGCAGCACCGCGTCGGGCACCGTCCACGACACGGTGCCGTCGGTGTTGATCGTGCACGCCGAACCCGGCGCGGTGGAGCACAGCGGGGACTGCGCGATCTGCCCGCTCGTCCCGTCCGCACCACTGGTGACACGGATCTCGTACTGCAGCTGCTTCCCGTTCGTCGACGTCGCCGCCGGCGCCACCAGGAGCGGCGTGGTCGTCGCGACGACGGAGCTGTCCGTCGGCGAGTACACACTGCTCGCTCCCGCCGTGGGCAGCGAGGTGGTCACGAACGGGTACGCCGGCGTCCACGCCCGCACCCCGTACGGGTCCTGCACGACGACGTTCCACCAGTACTGCGTCCCGGGTTGCAGCACCCCCTGCGGGACCGTCGCCTGGAACGTCGGGGCCTGGCCGTTCGGCGCGTTGGTCCAGTCGGTGTTCCATCGACGCGACCCGTAGGCGTCCGAGGTCGTCCCCACGAAGAACTGGTAGGTCAGCGGGTAGGTCTGCTCGCCGTCCTGCGTCGCCTTCACCGCCAGCGTCGGCGTCGTCGACGCCGTCACCGGCGACGACGCAGCCGCTCCGGACGACGTCGCACCAGGGGAGGTCTGCTGGTCCGGGAACCCCGGGTTCGGATCCCGGAGCGTCGTCACGTTCCCGGCGACGGTGGGCTTGTCCTCCCACTGCAGGTAGAGGGACACGTCGAGCTTCTTGTACGTGTAGGCACCCGCGTTCTCGTCCCCGATGAGGCAGAACGATCCGCCGGGCGAGCTCGCGTCGGTCCACTGCTGGACCTGTCCGGTGACGTCGAACGACGCCGTGCCAGTGTACCCGGCCGTGAAGTTCGTCCGCGATGCGTTCCGGATGCCGCAGTTCCAGCTGTACGCCGACGCCCATCCAGCGACCGACGTGGTCGCGGTCGCGGTCCCGGAGTTGGCCTGGGTCTCCACCAGCTGCGCCGACAGGACCTGCTTGCCGTAGAGCTGCTCGTACGGGAACTTCAGCACCGTCCGCCAGATGCTCGCCGCGTTGTTGATCCGCGAGTTCCCGATGTTCGCGTACGACGCGGTCGCCGCGACGCTCCCACCGCTGTTGGTCGACATGTACGACTGCAGCGCCGACGGGCCGTTCCAGATCGACGGGTCCAACGACACCGGGTAGACACGCGCAGCATCCCGGAGCCAGTCCGCGTCGGGCGTCAACGTGATCCGCCAGTCGTCCCCGGACAGGTGGTCGATGCGCACCGGGATCGTGGCGACCGCGTTGTCCGACCTGCCGGTGACACCGGACGAGTCCGCCATGAGCGGCGTCGGCGTGGAGAACACCGTCGTGCCGTGGTCGTCGACGAACTTGATCGACCCGACCGGTCCGTCCTGCACGGTCAGACCCGGCGCGTGCACCTTCCAGCTGTAGGACGGCTTCGCGGCCTTCGGAGCCTGCGCGAGGATCAGCGCCTCCTTCACCCCGCCCGCGTCCACCTGGTACGACATGTCGGTCCCGGGGAGCACGTCGTCGTACGACACCCCACGCGACGCCTTCGCACCGGGCTGGTCCGACGCCGCGAGCTGGTCCTTCGTCGGCACGTGCGCATCCGCGTCACGCTCACCCTCGAGCTCGAACGACACACGGTCACCGGTCGACGACGACGTGACCGTGTAGTCCGGGCCGTCCACGCCCGTCGAGGAAGCGAACTCGGGCTGTAGGGGGTGGTTGTCAACGGCGAAGCCACCGTCGTCGGTCTTCTCGACCTTCGTGGAGATCGGCACCCATTGCCCGGAGTCGTCCTTCACGTTCAACGGCACCCGCGACATCTGCGTCACGTTCGTGCCGTTCGGGTTCGTCCACGTGTTCTGGTACGTCGACTGCGACGTCAGCTCCGCGCCCTTCGCGATCCCCGTCGCCGACGCACCCGCCGCGGGGTCCTGAGCCGCCGGCGCCGGGTCGTCCGGGTCGCCCGTGGGGGTGGCCCGCAGCCGCAACGACCCAGGTGCCTGCAGCCCGTCAGCCGACAGCGGCGAACCGGCGTGCACGTCGTCGGACTGCGACGTCGCCAGCGCCGGCACATCGGTCGGCGACTCGTGCGCCACCGTCTCCGCCTGCGCGGGCACCGCCACCAGCAGCTCCGCCACCAGCGCGATCGTCATGGTCACCGACGCGAGCGTCCCAGCTCGCGCTACCCGTCCCAGCATGGGACTCCCCTACTGCTCCGACCGGTTCGAGACCGGCCCTGCTCCGCTCCGCTGGGAGCACGAAGACTGAGCGTAGGAACAGCGACCCCCAGCTGATCCATCGGTTCTGCCCCCCGTTCGGGGACGACGGACCGGCCGGGGTACGAGCCACATCGGTCGCGCTGCGCGGACAGGCCGCGGAGCGGAGAACACTTCCGGCGTGGTACTGATTCCGGGGTACGAGCTCGGGGTGAGGCTTCACACAGGAAGCCGCGGAGCGGCGCGGGGAGGGGCGACTCCGGTCAGCTCCGACAGGAGTCGCCCAGTACCTCACTCGTCCTTGTCGACGTAGTGCCCGGTCTCGCCGGTGGGGGTCGGCTCGGCCTCGCCGGGGATCTCCGACTCGACGTACTCACCCTCGTCCGCACCGCCCGCACCCTGGGGCCGCGTCTCACCGGGGATGTCGCTGGAGACGAACTCACCGGCGGGCTCGTGCGAGTCGACGTGGTGCTCGCCCGGGATCTCGCTGTCCGTGAAGGCTCCGGCGCGGGTATCCACGCCGTCCGCTCGGCCCTCGTCGCCGCGTGCCTGCTCGTGCTTGCCTGCCATGTTCCGACCTCCGTCGCTCGCGTTCCTGGCTGTGACGCGAGTGTGCCCGTGACGACTGGACGCCGCCCGAGTCCCGTGGGCCGGGCCGGGTGTTGCGTCGAGGCATGCACCGCAGCACCCGCACACCCATCGTCCTCGTTAGCACCGGGGTCGCGCTCGCCCTCGCGCTCACCGGCTGTTCGTCGGGCGGTACGGACACGGCGCCGACGGCCACCGAGACCGTGACGGCCTCCGCCGCAGCGTCGTCGTCCCCGTCGACTGCACCGGCGGCGCCGTCGTCGGCCCCGTCCTCGGCGTCGGCGTCGGGTGGCTCGGCGGCTGGCGGGTCCGGCGGTGACGGTGGCCGGTGCGCCACCGGGTCGCTCACCGGCAGCATCGAGTCCGGCAGCGGTGGGGCTGCCGGCAGCACCTACGTGCACCTCGCGCTCCGCAACACCGGCTCCACGACCTGCACGCTGCAGGGGTGGCCCGGGGTCTCCTTCGTCGGCGGCGGCTCGGGTGCGCAGATCGGCGCCCCGGCCACCCGCGACGAGGCATCGGCGCACCCGACCGTGACACTGGCGCCCGGCGCGGTGGCCGTCGCACCGCTGAAGATCACCCAGGCGGAGAACTACCCCACGGCGACGTGCGACCCGGTGGCCGCGGACGGGTTCCGCGTGTACCCGCCCGGGTCGACCGAGTCGCTGTTCGTGCGGGACTCCGGCGTCACCGCGTGCCGGTCGACCGACGCGGGGCTGCTCAGCGTTCAGGGGTTGGTGCCCGAGGGGCAGGCGGCGGACTGAGGTTGCGGACCGGCGGTGCTCGAGCATCCTCGTGCAGGGAGTGCTCCTGCTGCGTGGCATCCTGCGCGACGAGCACTTGACCTGCTGGAACGGACACCACGGAAACGTCGTCGCAAGAGATGGCTGCGAGTCGCCGAGAAGAACGCTCTGTCCACTCCGTCTGTTAGCGTCGATCACCATGACTGAGCTTCTCGAGCTCGCGGGTCTCGGAGCGGGCTACGACGGGCAGTCCGTGTGTGGCTCGATATCTGTTGCCCTGCAGCCTGGTGAGGGACTCGCGCTCGTCGGGTCGAACGGGAGCGGCAAGTCGACGGTACTCCGCACGGTCATGGGGCGCCTCGCTCCTGTACTCGGTCGGGTGCTCGCCTTCGGTGAGCCCGTCGACGACCGGTCGATCGAGTTCCGCCGCCGCGTCGTCGGCGTCTTCGACGACGACGCGTTCTTCCCGTCCCTGTCGGTCGCTGAGCACCTCGCTCTGGTGGCGACGGGTCACGCAGTACCAGACCCGGAACAAGCGGTCGCTGACGAGCTCGACTTCTTCGGTCTGACGTCGGTGAGGTCGGCCCTGCCGTCACGCCTGTCTTCAGGTCAACGTCGACGAGTACTCCTGGCCGCGGCCTTCATCCGTCCGAGCTCCATCATGTGCCTCGATGAGCCGGAGCAACGTCTCGATGCCGTGATGCGTCGTCGGCTCATCGATCGCCTCCAGAGTCGACGCGCGGAGGGCGCTGTGATCGTCACGGCGACGCACGACGCGGACTTCGTCAGCGGATGCGCCGACACTGTGGTGGTCGTCTCAGATGAGATCCGGCAATTCGGGTCGGGCGACGGAGCCGCAGCGCTGGGGGCTCTGTGACCGACTCCAGGACGATCCGACGGATGTCGCAAGACTCCACCTCGGCGAAGCACGATCTGAGCGATCGCTACAACGTGGTCGTCCTGTCCGCGCTCGTCGTGCTGGAAGCAGTCGGGCTCTTCACCGCGCCGCTGCGCAGCGGATCACGCCTGTGGGACCCTGTCTCGGGACTTCCGCCCGATCGGAACAGCGCAGTCTCCGTCTGGTCCCTACTGTTCGTCGCAGCGTTGCTGGCACTGCAGGCTGCTCGTTCGATGGGACCGGCCGCCGTGACCCTTCCGCAAGCACAGTGGTGGCTCTCGCTCCCGTTGGCTCGTCGCGGCTTCGTCCTGCCCGACCTCGCTCGGGCGGTCGCCATCGTCGCGTTATCCTGCGGTCTCCTGACAGGCCTCGCCCTCGGCGCGGTGCGAGGGCAGGACCACATGGGTGAATCGGCGTCCGCTGCGGTGGGCGTCATGATGACGACCGTCACGATCGTTGCGATCGGCATACTCCTGCAACGGTTCGATCGAGCAGGCCATCGCCTCGACACCGCGCTCCGGGTCGTCGTCCCGGCCTCAGTCATGCTGATCGTGTTCGGAGAGCATCTGTTGGCGACGGCGTCGAGTCCGGTCGCGCCCGTTGCCGCTCTCGAAAGAGGTTCCTGGACGCTGCTGATCGTGTTGACACCGCTCGGAGCGCTCGCTGCATGGTGCATCGCCTCGACGATCCCAAGACTGTCGGCCGCGCAATTGCGCGACGCCGGATCGCGGCGCGAGATACTGACGGTGCGGCTCTTCTCGATGGGCGGTGCGAGTTTCAGTCCCGCGCCCGAGCGCACCGGAGGGTCGCGCAGGTCCAGTGGCCGATCACGTCTACTCGTCCGAGGGCCGGCCCGCCGTTACGTGATCACGCAACTCCGAGTGTTGGTGCGTTGGCCCGGCCTGCTGAGCAGGTCGGCGTTCTTCGCAGCACTCCCTGCTGCCGTCGTCACCGTGCCGTACTTCGACTCGACGGCCGCCCTCGTCCTGGTGCTCGCGGTGAGCTTGCTACGCGTCACGTCGATCACAGGATCCGCCGCCGGCATTCTGGACCAGGTGCCCGCGCTCGGTCGCCTGTTCCTCTTGACCAGACGCGCGCAGACCCGACTGACTTCGATCCCGCCGTTCGCCGTGCTGTTGCCCTGGTGCCTCGTCGCGTTCGGGCTGATCGTCATCGTCGGCGCCGCTCCGATCGTGTGGCTGGCCATGGCGGTCCCCGTGGCAGTCGGGCTGGCGGGATCTGCGGTGCGGACCGGAACACGACCAGACCCCGAGTGGGCATCTGCCGCGATCTCGACGCCGATGGGTGCCGTACCACTCGGCATGCTCTTGAACACGTTCCACGGACGGGTGGCGTCCTTGGTTGTCGTGCTCCCGTCCCTCCTGACCCTCGTCGAGGGGCACGTCACGATGCTCGGTCTGGTCCTGCAGATTGCGCTCGGAGTCGTCGTGTGGTGGTCGTCGACCATGACTCGCTGACGATGGCGGATCGGCGGAGATCGCGCCACCGAGGCGATCGTCGTCACGGCACTACAGTGGTTGAACACGATCGGGGGGAACACGTGACGACGAACGAGCATTCGACCGACAACGCCGGGCGGTACCGCGAAGCGGACGTCGAGGCTCCTCCCGGAACCGCGAACATCATCGTCCGTCGGTCATTCTCCGCAGAGCCGCCAGAGGTGTTCAAGGCGTTCACGGTTGAGGAGCTGTTCGCTCAGTGGACCGCCGCAACTCCGGAGGCGATCGAGATCGTGCGCTTCGACGCGCGGACTGGCGGGGAGTGGCAGTACAGGCTCCACGTCGTTCCCGGACAACCTCCGTTCGGATTCCGAGGGGTCTTCCACGAAGTTCGGCGCGATCAGCGCATCGTGCAGACGTTCGAGTTCGATCGCGCCCCTGGGACTGTCACGCTGAGCACCACCTTGTTCGAGGCGGCCGCGGGAGGCACTTTGGTGACGACGATCTCCGCGATGCCGTCCGAACAGCATCGCGATCAAGTGCTGGATGCGGGTATGCGCACCGGCGCCGACGAAGGCTACCGCCGGTTGGAATCGATGCTCGCCGACAACCGCACGTCCGGCTCACCCGCTGCCCCGCTCACGGGAAGGGATGCGGATCGGATGTAGGGTCACGACCGGCGAGCGCGGCATCGAGCCGAGGAAGGCCACGCAACCGTCGGTTCAGGTGTCCGAAGGTCATCGGGATCGCACCAGGCACGATGACCTTCGCGCAGAACAAGCCCGAACCTTCGAGGTCCAGCGCCGTTTGATCGACGACCAACACTGTCGGTAGACCCGCGGACACCAACCGTTCAATGACGTGATCGAGATCTCGAGTCAAGTCGATGTCCAGTTCGACCGCATGTCTCGCATCCCGTGCCCGGATGTCGACGCCGTGGGCTGCTGCCTCGGTGTCGAGGTGGTCGAAGCGTGAGAAGGCGTCCGGGTGTGCGTAGAGAAGGGCGTGGTCGCTCATGTCACGCACCTCGGCCGGATCAGCCAGCATGGCCGCGATGCGGTCGGTGTGTTGTGGGTAGGACGAATCGACGCTGCTGAGGATCGGCCCCAACTCACAGAGCGCCGACACGAGCGCTTCGTCGTACGACGTCCGGCAGCTCGATGCCGATACGGACCTCGCGAGGAGACGACCGTCTGCCGACGTCGTCCGGTCACGGATCGCCATGACCCACACGGCTGGAAGTCCGGTCGGTGACCTGAGATCCCAGGCCACGATCCGGCACTGGTTCGTCGACTCGAGGTGCTCCCACAATGCTTGCGTCGACTCCGAGGCAGTGGCCCTGCACAGCCGGTCAAGCTCCGCCCGCGTGTACCAGGCGAGGAGGAGAGCATCTCGTTCGACCACTTCCAGTGCGCCGAAGAGCGAGGCTTCCTGGAGACTGCCGCCCAGAGCGCACCCATTCGAGATCTCGTACACGAACTGAGGATCGCCGACGTTCACCTGGGTGTTCCCGTAGTAGGCGAACCCTTCCGGCACCAAGACGCTGCGATCCTCCGTGATCGATGCAGCCCAGACCCAACGACACGGGACATCGCCGCTGAACGGAATGATCCTGCTTCCGTAGCCCACGTCGAAAGGCACGCCGGTCGAGCGGACGTCGAGGGCTTCTCCTGGGGCTTCGTCGAAAGTCCAAGTTCCGGCGGCGGACACCCGACCCGGAGCGAGTCCACACCATCGTTCGAGTGCCTCGAGAGCGGCTGTCGCCTGCGCGCCGTCGGCAGTGGTACTCCGCCCCCAACCCGCCTCGGTCGCGAATGTCCCACGGATGCCCACGGGCGCGCGTGCAACCTGCAAGCCCGCCGCCTCACCGACTTCGATCCGGGGCAGGAGCCCGGCGTAGTCATCCACGTAACGCGCACGGAGCGTCTCGAGATCGACCTTGCCCGCCCGGGTGTCCCCGCGGCGCCGCTTGCGGACCGAGCCGGTCGGGAACCGCCGAGGCTCATCCACCGGAAGGCTCCGGCACCGGGCGCACAGGGGGTCCGGTTCGAGCCGGCGACGAGTGACGACGCCGTCGTGAACGCGGATCGTGTAGTAGCTGACGACGGAGGGGTCTTCCCCCGGTTGCAGGAGTTCGTCGTGGCAGGCCGCGACCAACTCCGGCAACCCATCGTGTACGCCCGAGAGCTCGTGATCGAATCGTGGGAGAGCTCCGTCGATCTTGAGCTGGTCCCAGGCCTCCCCATGGGATCGCGCGAGGAGCCGACGGTTCAAGAGACATCCCGTGCATCCGGTCCGGCCAGGCCGCTCCGCCGGGCCGATGACGATCAGACCCGAGTCGAAGTACACGACGACCCGTTCGCGATCCAGCGGTGGGAGCGCGCTGGGATACTCGTCGTAGACCACGAACGCATCCTGGCCCGCCCGTGCCCCACCTCCGCCGCCGGTCGGGACGGGAGGATCAGACATTCCCATGGTGCACCTTCCTCACGACCGCACGCGCATCCGCGAGACCACGCCACTGACCGACCCCGCACTGGTTCCGCACCGGAGGTAGGTAGGAGACGGCCAATCCCGCTCGGCGTGTCGCCGACACGAGTTCGTCCTCGACCGGAGCACGCACAGAATCGTCCTCGCTGCCGCCCAAGACGAGGAGCGTCGAAGGGGTCGGATCGCCGACGGCCAGGATGACCCGCTCGGCCATGAGCGCGAGGACCGCGGCTCTGCGTCTGCCTCGCTCGCGCTCCGTATCGACGACCCGAGCCACCTCGACGCCCCGAGACGCGATCACGAAGGTGGACACCACCTCGGAGTCGAAACGGCTGACCGACAGTTGATGAGCAGGGCCGACGAAGACTTCGCGTTCATCGGGATCGCCCTCTGCCAACGCCATGCGGCCGAGCACGTCCATGAGCGCCGCGCCGCGCGCCGCACCTCGATCGAGCCCGGCACCGAATCCGGTGTTGCGGTTCTGTACGGCTCGGTGCGGCGAAACACGCTGCATGTACTCGACCGTTGCGACCTGACGGACGGCCGCCATCCGGGCAGTTGCAACGCTGGGCGCCATTGCGTAGACGGTCAACTGCTGCCGGAACGACGTTGCACGACTGATCCGTTCCGGGAACTGAACGATGTTCGACTCATCCACTCGCGAGACAAGTCCGACCTGTTCGTCGAGCAGACGCGCAAGGCCAGCGTCGGAGTGCAAGTCGAGCGCTGTTCGCGGTTCGAAGTGGTGTTTCGACACTGCGAGTGACACGGCATCGACACGAGTCAGGGTGGTCCCGGGCTCGTCCTGGTAGCGGAGGAGCCCGCGGACGGCACTGTCGAGCGCGGATCGTCGGACGGTCGCCGCCCCTGACGTCCGACCGCGGTCGCGCAGCAGTCGGACCGCATCGTCGAGCGCGCCGGAAGGCCAGTGCGCCGGCGTCGCGAGCCAGACGGCCTCGGAAGACTCGTCGACGACCACTCGACTGCCCAAGCGGCTCACCTGGTGTCGCGTCGAGATGAGGTAGCCACGAGCGTTCAACCGCGCGAGGAACGCGTCGAATCGCGGCCTTGCAACATGCGGGATGCGGCCGCGGAGCGCTTCCGGCGAGAAGCCTGCTCGGAAGACCGGTTCAAGGCGGCGCAGCCAGGCGAGGTCGCCGGCACTCGGTTCCCAGGGTTCGTGCACGGCACTGAACAGCACCGTCGCAGGTTCGACCGGGACCACGACGGACGAGTGCAGCCAGACCTTCATGCCGCCGGTCCGAGCCGCCCAGGCAGTGAACCGAGCGAGATCTCCCCGACGCTCGAAACGACGAGCGGATCAAGTCCGGTGATAGCTGCGAATTGCTCAGGATCTCCACTGCCCAATGCGCACAGCCCGATTCCCTCTGCCGCGGCCACGAGGTAGCTGAGTTCCATCACGACCCCGACGTGCTTCAGGATGAGGGAGTAGCCCATCTCGCGGTACTTCCCCATGAGAGCCTCGAAGCGGGCAGCGAGCACGAGCACGACCTGCGGGAGCTGCTCCCCGGCCATCGCCTGTGCCGTGTCCCTGATGAGTACCGAGGCCCCGGAGGGTACGCCCACCGACCGGAGCGCGTCGGCGTCGCCGTCGTACAGGTACATTCCCGGGGAGAGCCCGGCGCAGGTGCGGACAGCCACGTACAGGTCGAGCTCGTACAGCGCCCCGCCGGACGGGTACGGGCGGTGGGCGGAGGCCGAGGCACCGTCGCCGTCGCCTCCACGCACTGCCCGCAACAGCACCGCGAGCTGGTGCAGTGTGATCGGGTGGTCCTCGTCGTAGCACCGGGTCGACCTGCGGCGTCGAACGGCATCGGCGAGCGACGTCGCGTCCACCCCCGAGGCCTGAGCCTCGGCCGGGAGGGAGACCGCTCCGTCCAGGGCGGGACGGAGAGCCGCCCCTGTGGTGATCCGCGGTGCGACCGAACCGAAGTTCTCGCCCAGGATCGCCGCCCGATGTCTCCGAGACCCGATGTGGAAGGCGAGCTCGTGCGACGACCAGAGGGGGGACGGGTCGTGGGTTTCGTCGTCGGCGAGTGCGAGACCCGACTCGAAGAGCATTCGTCCGAGAACGGCGAGCGGCGCGTCCCCCGTCGTGGGGACTGCCTCGGCAAACAGTCCGGGTAGCAAGTCGGCGTCGTACAGATCGAAAGTGCACGTACCGACCGGAGCGGCGAGCGTGACTCGACCGCCCGTCCTGGTCAGCTGGGCGAACCGCGACAGCCTCACAGATGGTGGGACAGCGCCGCGCCGGGCCTGTTTCCGCGTCGGGACACGACGGAAACGAGCAACGCCGTCCCCGTGCACCACTTCGCCCATCAGCCCGAGTTCCATCAGACGATCGATCAGCTCGCCGAACTCCAGAGCGCGAGCGCTCTTCCGATCGAGTGGTTCCCTGGCCAGCACCCGGATGAAGTCGAGTTCAAGATCGGTCGGAGAGCCGAGATCGTAGCGGCGGGCGCCTTGAACAAGCGCCACTCGTCGTCGTGAAGTCTTGCCTGCAGGAGCGATCAAGAGCCTGACCCCGGGGATGAAGAAGAGCACCCGGGTCATGACGCCTGGTCTTCCCGCAACTCGATCACATCCGGGATTCTGATGCCTTCCCCCTCCTGCGGGAACCGCACGTCGTGTGCGCGGGTGCGGTAGACACGCTCGCAGGCATCTGCCGCGAGGTGGCAGAGCATGAAGCGGTCGTACGGCGATAGGCCGATGCGCGTGAGGTGGAGGTACAGGTAGTTCAGCGCAAGGCGATACTGCGCGAACCACACGGTGTCAACGTGGCCAGGAAGGGTTCCGGCACGGGAGTGGAAGGGGCTCGTGCCGAGTTCCGGGAGCCCCTCGCCGGCCCGTGCCGCTGCTGCCCACGGGGGGTCGACCGTGAAGTCGCCGCGTGCGAGGCGGCGTCCCGCGATCGTGAAGAACGGCCCCGCGGTCTCCAGCCAGTTCTCCACGTGCGCGGGAATGCCAGATCCGGCGTCGAGCCGCTCGATCAGTGCTCCGATGCGATGCCCGATGGCAGCTCCGTGCGACACGCTCTTCGACTCCCATACCGCACGAGATCCCGCTGCCTCCGGCCACCAGGACAGGAACGCATCCGCGTGCGACCGGAACGACACGAAGCCTCTCGCAAGCCCGATCCCCGAGAAGCAGTGAGCGGTGGTGACCATGAGGTCGAGAGCGACCGATTGACGACTTGCCCCCGCACGCACGAGTCGGCTGATCTCTTCGACGGAAGCGTTCGTCGTTCGGTAGAACTCAGCGATCTGCCGACTGCCCCCTGGCCCACCCTGCTGAGCTGTTCGGTCGGGCTCGTCGATGACGTCGACGGTCCCCGGCCCTTGTACCGGGACGAACGGCCCGGTGTCGTTCTCGAGTTCTGCCCTGCGCTCCTGCACGGCAAGCGACACGTCGTCAGCGATGTGAACGGGACGCGTGGGAACGGACCGGTACCGACGAAGCGCAAGGGACAGCGCGGACACCATGTCCTGTGTCGCGGACGACGCCGCATCCACGTGCAGCCTCCAGTGCTCTCCCTGTTTCCA
Organism: Curtobacterium sp. HSID17257; assembly: GCF_003989515.1. Lineage (GTDB taxonomy): Bacteria > Actinomycetota > Actinomycetes > Actinomycetales > Microbacteriaceae > Curtobacterium. The sequence goes on along the minus strand of NZ_RBLU01000001.1, from coordinate 102,612 downwards.
GTGTCGAGTGACGTACGTTCCGTCAAGGTGGTGTGCGGCGACGATCGGAGCGATCACATCCACGAGTACGTCGTCGAAATCGATCGGCTCGCAGAAGACCCTGATCACCCTGTTCATCGCGCTTCACCACCGTTTGCGTCATCCAACTGATGTGACTGTTCCCGTTCCACCCACGTCCGAACGAGACCCTCCGTCTGGATGTCGACGCCGATGCGGTTGCAGAAGAGGTGCGTGCACAGATCGACCATCCGCGGGACGGAATCCGTTGTCGAGGCAGGGAGTTCCGCACGCTCGACGCGCCCGAGCCGGTCGATGAGCGAGGTGACCGAGCGGTGCCAGATGAACTCAGGACCGACCAGTCCGGTGTTCAGCCCCTGCGAAACCGCGTTCCGCGCAGATCGAGCAGTCGACCGCAGCTTCGCCGGATCCGCGCTGGCATCCACGTTCGATCGATCAGCGAGGAGCTCTGGATGACCCGCCGCGTGCAGCGCGTCGTTCGAGATGACGGCCGCCTTGAACGCCAGGAGCGCACGGGCCTCGGCCGACGGCGTGCGCTCGAGCAACCGGAGCGCCAGGGCGGAGGACTCGGTGAAGTGGTCCTCGACCGCTGCCAGGGACTCGCCCGTCCCGTAGCGATCTGTTTCAGGGACGTACGCGCGCACTTGGTACGTGTCGTTGGACGCCAGTCGCGGCTCCGGCACGACGCCCTCGTGCTGTCCGAGGATGGTCGCCTGTTCCTCGTAGTCTGCCTGGGTCATGACTCGCGTACTCGGACGACGGTCGAGCACGTCGCGAACCACGCATTGCACCCTCGCGAGCAGTTCCGAATGTGCCGCAGGAGACCGTCCGGGCAAACGGAAGCGGAACCGGATGTGTGGCCCGCCGTTCCAGTACCGCAGGAAGAACATCTGTCCGCGTCCTGGCAGGTACGGACGCATCTCGTTCGAGACGTCCGTCACGAGATGGTCGAGGTCCCCTTGGTGAAAGACGTGGAGGCTCAACCAAGAGGGACTCCTCAGCTCCGGCATGGCTCTCCGCTGCGGATCTCGACGACGAACTCGGTGTGGGCGGTTCCTGGGAGTCCGGCGGCCGGGTTCGGGAGGGCTTCCTCGAAGACCACCAGACCATGGTGTCCGTGCAGCTGGTCAGCGAAAGCTTCGAGTGTGAGTTGTGCACGCAGGTCGACGAACATCGGTTTGCGTGCCTTCCCGAACGCTTGTTGGCGCCAGTCCGAGGTTTCGTCCACAAGCCGGACGTACACGCGCTCAGGCACGCCAGTGTCTCGGCGCCAGCGCTCTACGCTCGTCAGGCCCGACAGTGTCGACAGGTCCGAGCGCGAGATCGGCACGTCGCGACGCGCAAAGACCCACTTCGCGCGCTCGATCACGACACGTTCGTAGGACACACGACCCAACGCGGTGCCGTTCGTCGGCGGCGCGGCCGTCGGGACGGCGTTGATCAACGGGAACGCAGGATGCGCCGCATTGGATTCGCCGAAGACTGCGAGGAGGAAACGCGCACTCGGAGGGAGGAGCGGGTCCGCCATCAGACCGGTGTGCACGGGAAGAAGGCCCAAGCCGGCATCAGAGCGGAGGGCAAGTAGTTCCGTCGTCTCGTCGAACTCAACCCGGAGATCCGTCAGTGTCAGGCGCCGAGCATCGCCATCATCCCATGATCCGGTGTGCGGGTAGTCGAGCACGAGGTCAGCGGCCGGACTCCTGAGGTTGCCAGCGGCACCGAAGACACCCGAGACCTCGAGAACACGCCGATCCGCCGTACCGTCGGTCTGGAGCGGCAGCGGCGGACGTCCGTTCGCCAAACCGACCAGACGGGCCCACCGCGATCGCCCGCGACCATTCCCCGCACCGATGACGTTGACGACCAGGCCGGTCTCCGTCCTCTCAGAGAAGGTCTGTGCGTAGAACGTCGCCGAGGACAACGGTCGGACCCAGTCCGGGTATGTCGCTCGCAGTTCGTTCAGCGCACGTCGCTGCACCGGCCTGCCCTGCTGCGACGCCGATGAGAACAACGTCCTTGACGCAGTCCGCAGGGCGTGCAGACGTCGCAGCCTGGTGTCACGCGAGCTGACGAGCGAGTCAATGGGTGCTGGGCGAGACAAGCGCAAGAAGGAGAGGTACTCGCGGAGCAGCGGATCGATCGTCTCCGGATCAGCCGCGAGGTCTTCCTGGACGGCCCGGTAGAGCTCGAGGAACGAAAGAGTCCCACGCCCCGGGAACCGGATGCGCGAATACTCGTACGCTGCAACGCGGATGGGCAACATGCGATCGTGGACGGTCACCCACGACACGACGTCCTGGAGAGCCGCGCTCATGCTCGAGTCCTCGAGAGCAGCAGGCCACGAGGACGTTCGTCCAAGCAACGCGTTCTCGTGGAACGCAACCTTGCGAAGAGCGCCCTCCGAGGCCCAGGGCAACTCGAGCTCGTCCGCGACCGCAGCGACGCAGCCGCAGATCTTGTCGATGCGGCGGCCGTGTGCTGCGACGTCGAGAAGGTCGGATGAGGCGGACACCGTCCTAGCCAGTTCGGTCAGAGTGATCGCGAGGCTGCTCCGGGGCCGCCGCGATCGGACGAACGCCGCGAGTTGATCCAGGACGTCCGGGTCCTGTTCATCGAGCGGGAGCCGGCACTCCAGGAGTCCGATCTCCGTCAACCGGTCGAGGAACTGCTCGACGGCGTCCGTGGACCCGGGCGCGTCCCCGGCGAGGGTCTGGACGAGTTCATCAACGGACGACCGTCCATCAGCGACAGCGTCGATCACCCTTCGAACCTGTGGGGTCTCTCGCAGCTTTGCCAGCGCCTCGTTCGGTGGCGGCCCGAGGAAGAGCAAGTACTCGGCGTCACGTTCGATCGACGGATTGGGGCGGACCCGTCGAGCTCCTCGGAAATCTGGTTGTAAACCCGTTGCCTGAACGATCTGCGCGAAGACGTACTGATCGAGTTCGAGGAGGGAAATCGGTGGTGCGTCCGCTTCAGCTTTCGCAGACTCGTCCGTGTCCACCAGACCGGTGAAAGTGAACGTGCTGTACGGGCTGGTCTTCGTCGCGGCGCGCGTCACGTATCGGACAGCTGAAACCCTCTGCCGCCTACCCCATTGCGAGCAGTGCTTTTCCTGGAGGTGTTCCAGGAGATGCGGACTTGCTTGCGCGAGGGCACGTTGCAGCAATGGGGATCGCACAACCGATTCCAACCACTGCAATGACCTCCCAAAAGCAACTTGAACGATTTCTTCGCCGTTCGCCAGCGGGTCACGATCCTGGGTTGCAAGGGCCTGGATCATCTTGCGGAGTTCAGGCGGCAGCTTCCCGACGACTTCGTCGCTGCACTCGCGGGGAGACGGCGTTCTCCCGTTGTGAATCGACCGACGAAGCCCGACGAGAGCAGCCCGCAGCCGGCCGGAGGTCGACCCGATCTCGGCAAAAAGCGCATCGGAGGCCGCCCGTCGGCGTCTCTCCAGCGCCGTCTCGGCGTCGAGACACGCGTCGATCGCGAGGAGCAAGGCATCATCGCGGCTGCCGTCGAGTACATCGACATTCAGTCCCGATCGTCTTTCGACAACGGGATGCTGCACGGGGGACGCGGAAGAAATGGCCGACCACCTTCGACTCAGAGAGAGACCGGGGCAGCGCCTTTTCGAGAGCCCCCCCGGTCTCTCTTGCATGTGTTCTCGCTACGGCAGCGAGGAACAGGAAGAACCGCAGCTCGGGAACGACGCCCCCGTCTCGACGAGTCCGTGTCCAGCCGTCAGCGACTCCACCGTCAAACCCTCGTCGGAGAGGTCGAAGACCTCGGCCGCCAGGTCGTTCAGATCGAAATCAAAATTGCTGTCAGTTGCCATGTTTACACCCCCCTTGTAATCATCGGTTTAGATGTACCGTAGCGACCCCCGTCGGGGGGACGCAAGGTTTTTCATGAACCGCCGTGATCAGGCCGGTGTTTCCGCCGTCGCGGAACTCAACGTGCCGGATCGGACTCCGACGGCGCTGAGCCCGCTGGCCCTCGACGCGCGGAAGCGGTGGAAGGCAGTGACAGCATCGAGGGTCCTGCCAGCCGGTTCGGGAGCGACGTGGTCACCGGAGTGCGCGCCAGCGATGTCGTCGCGGCGTCACGGCCGAGCCTCGCCGTCGGGACGTCGGACGCGAGCGAGCTGCTCTCCGGCGGACGGCGGCACCACTGGGAGAGTTCGACGTCCGGGTCGGGCACCCGGTGAACAGGAGCATCGCGGGACGATGACGACGAACCAGCTCCGTCGCGTCAGCGGTACGAGGGGGCGTGCACGACCTCGAGCACCTCGGTGCCCAGGGTCCGCAGGGCCTCGACGACCGCGAGCCGCCGCTGCAGCGTCGCGTCGTCGAACGTCACCGTGACCGCGTAGCTCACCGACGAGCCGGGTCCGCGCAGGATGCCCGCCTCGGCCCGCACCCCCGTCGACGACCCCGTGACGACGACCGCCTGCAAGCCGTGGTCGAGCGCCCGGTGCGCGAGCGGGTCGAGGCCGAAGGCGCCGGCGAGCAGGCTGAGGTCGCTCGCCAGCGAGAGCCACCCGAGCACGCGGTTCGACACCGGTTCGTCGACGACCTCGCCGAGCGCCAGACCGCGCATGAGCCAGGCGAGCTCACCCGCCGGCGCGACGGAGGCATCGGGAGCGTCGTCGGGTCCCCGGCGGTCACGGACCCGGTCGATCAGCGCGGTCCGCTCGATGCCGAGCGCCTCGGCCCGCTCGCGCACGGCGTCGATGCCGACGGCGGAGAGCAATGCGTTCGTGGCCCACGCGTCGGCAGAGGCCCCGACGAGCGTCGCGAGGTCGGAGACCTGCATGGTCGACTCCTGCAGGAACTGCCACAGCCCCGCACCGGTGGCGGTGTCCCGGGCCATCCGCTGCAGCCGATCGCCGTGCAGGCGGCCGTCCTCGAGCTGGGCGGCCGTCTCGATCAGGAGCAGCACCCGGCCGAGACTCGCCACCGGCTGCACGAGCGTGTCGTCCACGGCGAGCAGCGCTCGGCCGGTCGAGGTGTCGATGACCGAGGCACTGACGGACGCACCGTCCCGTGCCAGCGCACCCAGCGCCTCCAGGCCGGCGCTGAACCGCTCGTCCGCTCCCCCGCGGTGGCGGCCACGCGCACGGACGCCCTCCGCGGCGTCGACCTGGTGTCGACGCCGCGGACGGCGGGTGGGGCCTGCGGAGGCACCCGGCTCCGGGCGACCGGCGCTCGGCTCGGCGTCCGGCTCGGACGACGGAGCCGCGTCCGACTCGGTCATCACCAGATCGCGACGCGCTCGGCCGGGTCGAGGTACATCGTGTCCGACTCCGTGACGCCGAAGGCCTCGTAGTAGCCGTCGATGTTCCGCACGATCTGGTTGCAGCGGAACTCGTTCGGCGAGTGCGGGTCGATGCTCAGCAGACGCGCTGCCTCCTCCGGGCGGATCGCCATCCGCCAGGCCTGCGCCCAGCTGAGGAAGAAGCGCTCGGCACCGGACAGCCCGTCCACGACCGGCGGCTCCTGGCCGTCGAGCGACAGCAGGTACGCCTTCCACGCGATCGACAGCCCGCCGAGGTCACCGATGTTCTCGCCGATGGTCAGCGCGCCGTTGACGTGTCCGTCCGGCACCTCCGTCGGCACGAGCGCGTCGTACTGGGCGATGAGGGCCTTCGTGCGCTCCTCGAACGCCTGGCGGTCGGCCTCGGTCCACCAGTTCTGCAGGCGGCCGTCGCCGTCGTACTGCGACCCCTGGTCGTCGAAGCCGTGGCCGATCTCGTGGCCGATCACCGCGCCGATCGCGCCGTAGTTCGCGGCCGCGTCGCGCGAGGCCTCGAAGAACGGGAACTGCAGGATCGCCGCGGGGAACACGATCTCGTTGAAGCCCGGGTTGTAGTACGCGTTGATCGTCTGCGGGGTCATGAACCACTCGTCGCGGTCGATCGGCGTGCCGATCTTGCCGAGCTCGCGGTCGACCTGGAAGCTCGCGACGGCCCGCACGTTGCCGACCAGGTCGTCGGGGCTGACCGACAGGGCGGAGTAGTCGCGCCACTTGACCGGGTAGCCGATCTTCGGCGTGAACTTGTCGAGCTTGTCGAGGGCACGTGCGCGGGTCTCGTCGGTCATCCAGTCGAGGCCGGTGATGCTCTGCCGGTACGCCTCGACCAGGTTGGCGACGAGGTCGTCCATCTCGGCCTTCGACGTCTCGTCGAAGTGCTCCTGCACGTAGATGCGGCCGACGGCCTCGCCCATCGCACCCTCGACCAGGGATACGCCGCGCTTCCAGCGCTCGCGCTGCTTCGGGGCACCGGTGAGGGCCGTGCCGTAGAACGAGAAGTTCGTCGCGGACATCGCGCTCGTCAGGTACGCCGCGGACCCGCGGATGACCTGCCAGCGCAGCCAGTCCTTCCACGCGTCGAGCGGCTGCGAGCGGAGGAGCTCCGCGAGCCCGGTGACGAAGGACGGCTCCCGGACCACGACGGTCTCGAACGCGCCGGCCGGCGCACCGATCGCCTGCCACCACAGGTGCAGGTCGGCGCCGTTCGCCAGCGCCGTCACCTCGTCCCAGGTCATCTTGTTGTAGGTCTTCTGGCTGTCGCGGGTGGTGACGTTGTCCCAGTGCACCGCGGCGAGCGCCGTCTCCAGCGCGATGACGGCCTCGGTGCTCTGCCCCGCGTCGGCGAAGCCCGCCAGCGGGAACATCGACGCGACGAACTCGCGGTACTTCGCGCGGATGTCGGCGAAGCGTTCCTCGCGGTAGTACGACTCGTCGGGCAGGCCCAGGCCGGACTGCTCGAGGAACACGACGTACGACTCCGGGTCGCCCGGGTCGTTGTCGACGAAGAGCTGGATGAACCCGGGCAGGCCCAGGCGCTCGAAGCGTCCGACCATCGCGATGACGTCGTCGGTCGTCTCGACGGCGTCGATCTCGCCGAGCAGCGGGTCGATCGGACCGGTGCCGAGGGCCTCGAGGCGCTCCTCGTGGGTGAACGACGTGTAGAGGTCCCCGACCTTGCGCTCCTCGGTGCCGGGCGCGGCCTGCTGCGAGCGCTCGACGATCTCGCGGACCGCGACCTCGGCGTCCTCGGCGAGCACCGTGAACGAGCCGTACCGGGCCTTGTCGTCGGGGATCGGCGTCTCCGCGATCCACGTCCCGTTGACGTGCCGGTAGAGGTCGTCCTGCGGGCGGACGTCCGGGTCGAGCTCGTCGGTGTGGATCCCTGAGGTGCGTGCGACGTCGGTCATGCGCTCCACGATAGCCACCGGTGCCCGGCCGGCACGGAGTCAGCAGTCACTCCGGTGTAGACATCCGTAGACAACCGCGTATCCTTCGGTCATGAAGACCATCACCGTGGGACAGCTGCGGCAGAACCCGACGCGCATGCTCGCTGAGGTCGAAGCGGGCGAGACCTACCGCGTGACTCGTCACGACCACGAAGTGGCACGGGTCGTCCCGCTGGCTCCTGGCCTTCCGGTGGTCCCCAGGAGACGTGCCGGGGGGTCACGCCTCGCGCAGCTCCCTCGACACGAGCTGCAGACCGCGCGGGACATCGACGAACTCCTGGCGGACGAGCGCGACAGGTGACCGTCTACTACCTCGACACCTCGGTCGCGCTCCGAGCACTGCTCGGGCACTCACCGTCCGCCGCCACCTGGATCGACGTTGTGTCCGCGGACCCGGGACACGAGCTGGTCACGTCTCGTCTGCTGCAGACGGAACTCACCCGTGTGCTCCGCCGCGAGCGACTACCCGTCGCCCTCCGGAACGAGCTCCTCGACGTCGTCGACGTCCTGCCGATCACCGACGGCGTGCTCGCGGCCGCGGAGTCCATCGAGCCCCACATCAAGACACTGGACGCTGTCCACCTCGGTTCGATCATCGCCGCCGGTCTCGACGCCACGATCGTCACGCACGACACCGGCATGCGGGCGGCCGCGGAGTACCTCGGGTACCCGTGCCACGATCCGGTGGCAGAGACCTGACTCGGCATCACGGTCCGGACACCCTCGTCCCCACGCGCCGACGAGCCGTGAAGGCACCGACGACGATCGCCGCGGCGGCGACCGCCGACGCTCCGACGGACACCTGGACGACCCCTGCCGCGTCCGGCACGATCGTCGTCACCTGCAGGTCGACGAGGGACAGGTAGGGCACCCAGGCCAGCAGGACCCACGCGGTGAGCAGCACCGGGAACAGTCGTGGCAGGGCGGTGAGTCCGGCGCCCATCACGATGGTGATGATCGGCAGGACGGTCAGCGAGTACCGGGTGTTGGGTGCTCCACCGCCGTGGACGTAGTCGATCTCGACGACGGTCAGGATCGCGGCGACCGCGAGGAACATCAGCACGATCAGCGTCGTCGACGTCCGGTCACGTCGCCGTCCGGTCGTCGCGGCCACGGTGCGGGACCGTCCGACATCCCGACGTCCGGCCGCCCAGGTCCCGACGACGCCCGCGAGGACCATCGGGAGGATCATGAGCACCCACTGCACGAGCTGGACCGGCTCGGCCGTGTCCAGGACGCCCCGGTAGATCCCGAACAGTCCGGTCCAGAAGTCCGGGTCCGTCGCGACCTCCGCCCTGGGGCGCACGACGCGCCCCATGTTCTCGATCCCCCAGTCCGCCTGCCGGCCGCTGAACGACCCGGTCAGCTGCTGGTTGCGGAACCAGAACCACCCCGACGCGAGCGCGGCGGTGACGACGGGGGTGGCGGCCGCGAGCAGACGCGCCGGCACACCGGTGAGCCTGCCGAACCGCACGGTGGGGGCGACCGCCAGCGCGACGACGAGGGCGACGAGCCAGAGCGCGAAGGACAGGCGCGTCGCCGTTCCCCCGGCACCGACGATCGCGGCGCCGACCAGGAGCCTGCTCGTGACACCGGTCCGCAGCGCCGCGCCCGCGATCCCGCAGGCGAGCACCGAGACCAGCACGAAGAGGACGTCGTTGTAGATCGACCCACCCTGTTGGACGAGCATGCCTGCGAAGGCCGTGACGACGGCGACCGCGCCCGGGAGCAGGCGGGCGGTGGGGAAGCACCGCCACGCGGCCCATGCGGACGCGAGGACCACACCGCCGGCCATCGCGGCACTCATCACCCGTCCGGCCAGCACCGCGGCCAGCGCGTCGCCGCCGTCGAACAGGGGTCCGACGACCGGGGCCAGGACGAGGTAGTACAGCGGCGGGTGCTGCGCGACCCACTGCACCGGGGTCGTGCTGCCGAACGGGGCGTTGTACGTGATGCCGTCCTCGAAGACGGGCAGGTGCGCGTGCCACACCGACAGGACGTAGTCGAGGTGCGCGGGCTCGTCGCCGCCCTCCAACGGTGGGTAGGTGAAGGCCCGTGCGACGGACGCAGCCACCACGAAGACGACGGCGGCGACGACCACCAGGTCGATCCAGGGTCGGGTCGCCGACCGGGCCGCGAGCCGGGTACTGGCGCGTCGGAAGCGTCTCATGTGCGGTGGTGCGTCCCTCTCCGGAGTGTCGTGCTCCCCACAGACAGGCTCCCACGGACGGCTGGACCGGACGGCAGCCGCTACGGTGCTGCCATGGGACTCGGCTGGAAGCTGCACGGTGACGGCGCGACCGTCTCCTCCTCGACCATCGTGGCGCCGGACGAGCGCCTCTCCTGGGGTCGCACCATCGGGCTCGGCGTGCAGCACGTCGTGGCGATGTTCGGCGCCACCTTCCTCGTGCCGCTCATCACGGGCTTCCCGCCCTCGACGACCCTGCTGTTCAGCGGTGTCGGCACGATCCTCTTCCTGCTCATCACCGGCAACCGTCTGCCGAGCTACCTCGGCTCGTCGTTCGCGTTCCTCGCCCCGATCGGCGCCGCGACGAAGATCGGCGGCATCCCGCTCGCGCTGTCCGGGATCATCGTGGTCGGCGTCCTGCTCGCCCTCGTCGGCGCGATCGTGCACCTGGCCGGGGCCGGGTGGATCGACCGGCTGATGCCCCCGGTGGTGTCGGGAGCGATCGTCGCCCTGATCGGCTTCAACCTCGCGCCGGCCGCACGTGACAACTTCACGAAGGCACCCGTCGTCGCGCTGATCACCCTGGCCGCGATCATCCTGGTCACGGTCCTGTTCAAGGGGCTGCTCGGTCGCCTGTCGATCGTCATCGGCGTGCTGGTCGGCTACGTCGCGGCGCTCCTCGCCGGCGAGGTCGACCTGACGAAGGCCGCATCCGCCCCCTGGATCGGCCTGCCGACCTTCACCGCCCCGGCCTTCGACCCGGGCCAGCTCGCGATCTACCTCGGCTTCGTGCCGGTCGTGCTCGCCCTGGTCGCCGAGAACGTCGGGCACGTCAAGGGCGTCGGCCAGCTGACCGGCCGCGACCTCACGCCGCTCACGGGTCGCGCGCTCTTCGCCGACGGCGTCTCGACCGTGCTCGCCGGTGCCGGTGGTGGTTCCGCGACGACCACCTACGGCGAGAACATCGGCGTGATGGCCGCCACCCGCGTGTTCTCGACGGCCGCGTACTGGGTCGCGGCGATCGTCGCGATCCTGCTCGGTCTGTCGCCGAAGGTCGGCATGGTCATCTCGTCGGTGCCGGCCGGGGTGCTCGGCGGTGCGACCACCGCGCTGTACGGCCTGATCGGCGTCATCGGCATCCGCATCTGGGTCGAGAACCGCGTCGACTTCGCGAAGCCGAAGAACCAGCTGACCGCCGGCATCGCGCTGATCATGGGCATCGCCGACTTCACGTTCTCGTTCGGCGGCGCGACCTTCGGCGGCATCATCGTCGGCACGGTCGCCGCGATCGTCGTCTACCACCTGATGGACCTGGTCGGCCGTGCCCGCGGCACGGACCCGGCGTCGCGACGGGCGTCGGACGAGGCGCGCGCCGCCACCGGGGCGATCCCGGCGGAGCCGCGCGCGGACTGAGCGGAGCCGCGCGCGGACCGAGCCGCGGGACCACCGGACGGGAGGCTCGTGGCGGCGCCGCCACGGGCCTCCCGTCCGTCGCGTGGTCCAGCCCGCCCGCTCCGTGGAGCAGCAATCGTCGGGTGGACGTGCTCGACCCGACGCTTCCTGCTCCACCGATGCACCGGACGAGCGGCGTCCGGTCAGGCCAGACCCGTCAGCGCAAGCCGGTCAGGCCGACCGTGAGCTGGACCACCGCCAGGACCGCGAGCACCGCGACCAGACCGACCGAACCCCACCGGGCGATCCCCGCGCGCATCGCGGCGAGGGGGCGACGGGCACGTGGACCGGCCGCGAGCACCAGGACCACGGGCAGCACCGTCGTCGACGCGGCGACCACGACGAAGGCCGCGCCGGCCGCCAGCGCCACGCCGGGACCGGGTTCGGCGTCCCCGAAGGCCAGGCCAGCGGCCAGGGCGAGCACGATCGCCTTCGGGTTGCAGAACAGGAGCATCCCGAGCCCGAAGGCGTGCACCGGACCGACCCGCTCGACCACGTCCGCCCAGCGGGTGCTGGACGGGGACCCGTCCGGCAGCCGACGGACCGCCCACTGCCAGACCGCGAGCCCGGCGAGCACCACCCCGGCGACCAGGGCGACGATCGCCTGGACCGATGATCCGCCTGCCGTCTGCACGGGGAGCCGCTCCCCCACCGCGACCGCCAGCACGAGTGCCACGGCGACGGCCACGACCCAGCCCGCGGTGCAGGCGACCGCGGGCGCGTAGCCCCGCCGGTGCCCGAGCAGCACGACCACGGACGCGACGGGCAGCGGGCTCAGCGCGATGCCGACGGCGCCGGGCGCGAGCGCGAGGAGGTCCACGGCCGCAGCGTACCGACGGCGAGCCGGGCCGGTGCTGCTCCGACTCCGGCAGGATGGTCCGGTGCCCCGACCGACCTCGCCCGCCGCGACCACCGAGCGTCGGTCGGTCGACCGGGACATCGTCCGGCTCGCGCTGCCGGCGCTCGGCGCACTCGTGGTCGAGCCGCTGTTCCTGCTCACCGACACCGCGCTCGTCGGGCACCTGGGGGCGACCGCGCTGGCCGCCGTGGGCCTGGCGAGCGTCGTGCTGCAGACGGTGACCGGCCTGCTCGTCTTCCTGGCGTACTCGACGACACCGGCGGTGGCCCGAGCGCTGGGCGGCGGTGACCGCCGCGGTGCGGTGCACGCCGGCATCGACGGGATGTGGCTCGCCCTCGGACTCGGGGTCCTGCTCGCGCTCGTCGGCTGGCCGCTCGCGGGGCCGCTCGTCGACCTGTTCGGCGCCTCGGCAGAGGTCTCGGCCGCGGCGACCGCGTACCTGACCGTCTCGCTGATCGGGCTCCCCGGGATCCTGGTGGTGACGGCCTCGACCGGACTGCTGCGCGGGCTGCAGGACACCAGGACCCCGCTGGTCGTGGCGTCGATCGGCTTCGTGGCGAACGGGCTGCTCAACGCCGTGCTCATCTACGGCGCGGGCTGGGGCGTCGAGGGGTCCGCCGCCGGCACCGTGATCGTGCAGTGGGCGATGGCCGCCGTGTACGTCGTGATCGCCGTCCGGGCCGCCCGGGCATCGGGTGCACCGCTACGACCGGGGGCCTCGGGCGTGGTGCGGGCGCTCCGGTCCGGGGCCTGGCTGTTCCTGCGCACGGCGTCGTTGCGCGTGGCGATGCTCGCGACCGTCGCCACCGCGTCGGGCCTCGGCACGACCGGCCTGGCGACGACCCAGGTCGGTCTGACGGTGTTCTCGACGCTGGCCTTCGCCCTCGACGCCCTGGCCATCGCGGGGCAGGCGCTCGTCGGCCACGGGCTCGGCGCACGCGACCCCGACCGGGTGCGGCTCGTGACCCGGCGGCTCGTGCTGCTCGGCATCGTCGGCGGCGTGCTGCTCGGGGTGCTGACCCTCGCGGTGAGCGGACTGCTCGGGCCGGTGTTCTCCGACTCGGCCGCGGTGCGCTCGGCCCTGCCGCTCGTGCTCGTGCTCATCGCCGTCGGGATGCCCGTCGCCGGGTACGTGTTCGTGCTCGACGGGGTGCTCATCGGTGCCGGTGACGCGCGGTACCTGGCCCTGGCCGGGCTCGTGAACCTGGTCGTGTACCTGCCGCTGCTCTGGTGGGTCGGCGGGACGCTCGCCGGGCTCTGGGCGGCCTTCGCGCTCGGGTACATCGGCGTCCGGGCCGTGACCCTCGGGGTGCGGGCGCACCGGCGGGGCTGGGTCGAACAGGCGCTGGCGCGGTGACCGGGCGCACGCACGGGCGCGGGCGCGTCGCGTCGTCGGCGCTGCTCGCCACGATCGGCATCGGGGTGCAGGGGCTCGCGAAACTACTCGTCACCGTCGTCGTCGGCCGGGTGTTCGGCACCGAGACCCTCGGCCAGACCACCGCACTGCTGTCGATGTCGGTCTTCACCGCGCTGCTCTGGCCGAACGCCGCCGGCAACACCGCGTCGCGGGTGCTCGCGATCGCCCTGCGCGGGCGGCGGTCGGACACCGCGGTGAACCGGTTGCTCGGAGCGTCGATGGCGGTGTCGAGCGTCGTGCTCGCCGCCGTCACCGTCCCCGTCGCCCTCGCGTGGGGTGCGAGCCCGGGGATGGTCGTCGGTGGGGTCGGGGTCGTCGTCGGGTACGGGCTGTACTGCTACGCCCGCGGCGCCCAGCTCGGGTACGACCGGGCTCCGAAGGTCGCACTGTGGGACACGGTCACGAGCCTGCTCGCCCTCGGGTTGCTCGTCGCAGCGTGCGTCGCCCGGCTCGAGCCGCTCGTGCTGCTGCCCCTGGCGATCGGGTACACCGTGTTCGCCGTCGCCTGCTGGCCGCGGGGCAACCGCGCTCCCGGCGCACCGGAACCGACCGCGGGGGTGCTCGCCTTCGCGGCGTGGAACGTCCTGGCGGTCGTGACCTCGAACGGGCTGCTGCAGCTCACGATGATCTCGGCGCAGGTCTCCGTCTCGGCGCACGAGGCCGGTGTCTACGCGGCGGCGTTCACCCTGGCGACCCCGGCGTCGATGGTCGGGCAGGCGCTCGGCCAGGTGCTCGTGCCGGCGTTCGCACACCGGTCGGACGGCGGGTCGCTGCGCTCGCGCGGGGTGCTCCTGCTCGTCGGGGGCTTCACCGCGGGGACCGCCGTGGTGTTCGGGCTCGTCGCGTGGCTCGCCGGGTGGTTCCTGCCGCTCGTCTACCCCGCCGAGGGGGCCGAGGCCGTCGCGGACCTGCGCTACCTGATGGTCGGCGTCTGGGTGTTCACCGTCGGACTCGTGCCGGCGGCGCTGCTGCTCGCCTCCGGACGGTCACGGCAGGTGGCGCTGGCGTCGGTCGCCGGGTTCGTCGTCGGGGTGGTGCTCATGGCGGTGCTCGCGCCGACGTGGGGTGTGGCCGGGGGCAGCACGGGGTTCCTGGTGGGGAGTGCGGTGAACCTCGTCGTGGTGGTCGTGCTCGGGCTGCGCGCCGCGCGATAGTTTGTTATGAACGACGTCTTTCATAACAGATCATCGGAGGACCATGCAGCCGAGCCCCTACACACCTGGCGAGATAGCCCGCGCTGTTCCTGGTCGCGCCCACCAACTTGCCGAGCTGGACGAGCGCCTGTCCGTCCTCGTCGACCTCCGCCGTCTTGTGGGTCGGATCCGCGTCGACCACGCCGCTCGTGGCTTCGGCAAGACCTCCTTGCTCCGCGAGTACCAACGCCGGGCTGTCCTCCGTGGAGCGGACACCGTGTGGGTGACAGCGGGTGAGCCCCAGGGGCTCATCGGCCAGATCGTCGACGAGTTGCGGCGGACCGCTGACACGGACGGCACGGCGCTCGGTGACAAGGTCGACTCAGTCCGGCTCTCACTCGGGGTTCCAGGGTTCGCGAGCGCAACCGGTACCTTCCGACCTGCTGCTCGGGAGGACGGGAACGCCCCCGCGGGAGCCCGCGCGTTCGAGGACGTCATCCGCGCGGCCACCACCGAGCGACCGCTGGTGATCCTCGTCGACGAGATCCAGTCGGCGGACGCAGCCGGCCTCCGGACATTGGTTTACGCCTGGCAACATCTCCAGGCCGAGGGCGCAGACGTCCCAGCGGCGGTGTTCGCGGCCGGCCTTCCGAACGCACCGGAGACCATTGCGGAGATCGTCACCTTCAGCGAGCGCCTCGCCTACCGGCCGCTCGGTGCCCTGGACAGTGTCGCAGAGGAGATCGCCCTGGTCGGGCCAGCTCGTCTCCTCGGGGTGCAGTGGACACAAGAGGCCGTCAGCCGGGCCCTGTCGATCGCTCAGGGCTACCCGTACTCCGTCCAGCTCATCGCCGACTCCGCGTGGACGGCGGCAGGGCGACCCGACCCAGGCGCGGTCATCGACGTCGTCGCCGTCGAGACCGGACACCGTTCGATGCAGGCAGACCTCGAAGCCCTCTTCCGGGCGCGATGGTCCACCTGCTCGAGCTCGGAACGGCGCATGCTGACCGCCATGGCCGGACTCGGCGACGGACCGACGTCCCGGTCGTCGATCGCGGCGGCGCTGGGCACCGGGACGAACCAGCTCTCGACGCCACGGGCGAGGCTCATCGACAAGGGGCTGATCCAACCAGCCGACCGGGGAATGCTCGAATTCACGATCCCCGGATTCGCCACCTTCGTCCGCTCCGAGTGCGCCTGACGGCGCGGCGGAAGCGGCAGGGTCGGTGTCACGGACGCCCTGAGTCCGTGTCGAAGGTCCGGTACCGTTGGAGCACGCGACAGCCGACTCGATGCGGGGGACGACCGATGAGCCATGACCAGTACCCGGGCCAGGGGGGCCAGGGGCGCCAGGGCCAGCACCAGCCGCAGTACGCGCAGCAGCCGCCGCAGTACGCGCAGGCGCAGCAGTACGGGCAGCCGACGCACGTCACCGTGGGATTCCAGCCGGCTCCGCCCCGTGGCCTCAGCATCACGAGCATGGTGCTCGGCCTCGTATCGATCGTCCTCGGCTTCACCTTCCTCGTGCCGCTCGTCGGGTTCGTCCTCGGCATCGTGGGTCTCCGGAAGGAACCCGCAGGGCGTGGGATGGCCGTCACCGGTCTGATCCTGAACGGACTGTTCGTCGTGGGGTGGGCGCTGTTCCTGATCGTCGTGATCGGCATCGGCGCAGCCGGCATCGCCACGAGCGGCACGTCGGGCTCGTAGCCCACCGACGGGCTCAGGCCCGGCGCACCGGCCCCGTCGTGTCGCCGATC
Source organism: Curtobacterium sp. HSID17257 (assembly GCF_003989515.1). Taxonomy (GTDB): domain Bacteria; phylum Actinomycetota; class Actinomycetes; order Actinomycetales; family Microbacteriaceae; genus Curtobacterium. Next base: position 86,526 of record NZ_RBLU01000001.1, on the reverse strand, counting down.
CGCAGCTCCGACCGGAAGGCCGCCGGCTGCGGTTCGGCCCCCTCGAGCATCGCGAGTGCCGCGCGTGCGGCAGCCCGACCCTTCTGCTCGAACGGCTGCACCAGGGTCGTGAGCTGCCGGATCGGCGACCGGTGGAGCAGGCTGTCGTCCACGGTGATGCCGTCGAACCCGATGACGCTGACGTCCTCGGGCACCCGGAGTCCGGCGTCGAGCGCTGCCGAGACGACCCCGACGGCGAGCAGGTCGCTCTGCGCCACGACCGCTGTGGGCGTGGGCGCCCCTGGCGCGAACAGCGTCCGCCCGGCGACCCGGCCGTCCTCGACCGAACTCCCCGCGGCTTCGATCGCGGGCGCGTCCGGGTAGACCTCACGGACGCCGCGGAGCCGCTCGAGCGTCGTGTGGGCGACGCCCGACGCCTCGCGGACGGCATCGACCGGACCGCAGCGCCGCTCGGCGTCGAGCGGCAGGGTCACGATCGTCACGGCGGTGTGACCGAGGTCGGCGAGGTACGACGCAGCCCGGTGCGAGGCCTCGCGGTTGTCGAGCTGGACGGGCACGGCACCCTCGATGTCGTCCGCCTCGATCGCGACGACGGGGATCTGCCGACGACGGAGCACGGCGACGGCGGGGTCGATCCGGACGTTGCACCCGACCAGGACCACGGCGTCCATCGGGGCGTCGACGATCGGTCCGGCACCGTGCTCGTCGTCGAGGGGGCTGCGCACGAGGAGCAGGGAGGCACCGGCCTCGCCCGCGACCTCGGCGATGCCGTCGAGCGTCAGGACGTTCACCGGGTCGCGGAAGGCGTCGCTCAGGCGCTCGTCCATCACCACGCCGATGACCCCGGAGCGGCCCCGGCGGAGCGAGCGTGCCCGAGGGTCGGGACCCCCGTAGCCGAGCTCGGCGGCGGCGGCGAGCACGCGGGCCTTCGCATCGTCGGAGACCGGCCCCGCACCGCTGAAGGCGAGGGACGCGGTCGAGGGCGCGACGCCCGCTGCCCGTGCGACCGCGGCGAGGGTCGGCCTCGGCCCACGGCGCGCCGGACCGTCGGCGTGGTCGCGGGGGTTCGTCGCCCCGGACGCGCCGGGTGCTGTTGCCGGGTGGTCCATCGCCCGTTAGCGTAGTCACACGATCCGGTCGAATCGATTCGACCGGACAGCCGGAGGCGGGCATCCGACCAGGAACCCTCCGACCGGCGACCGCCACGACCAGCACGAGACCGGAAAGCTCCGCATGACGACGACGTCCACCCGATCCGCCCCGACGACCCGCACCTGGATCATCGCGGTCTTCGTGGCCTTCACGCTGTCCGGCCTGGCCATCGCGACCTGGCTCGGACGCATCCCGAGCGTGCGCGACTCCCTCGGTGCCTCCACCTTCGAGATGGGCCTGCTCGTGCTCGGCATGGCGGTCGGCTCGATCGGTGGCCTGACCTTCGCCGGCCACATCGTCGCGAAGGTCGGTGCACGCCGGGGTGTGCAGGTGGCCTCGGTCTGCCTCGCGGTCGGCCTCGTCTTCGCGGGCTTGGCCGTCACCTACGGCTGGGGCTTCGCGGCGATCTGGGTCGGCCTCATCGCGTTCGGGTTCGGCAACGGTCTGGTCGACGTGTCGATGAACGTCTCCGGCGCCGCCGCCGAGAAGGCCGGCGGACGCACGATCATGCCGCTCTTCCACGCGGCGTTCAGCGTCGGCACGCTCGCCGGGGCCGGCCTCGGCGCGCTCACCGAGAAGCTCGAGGTGCCGGTCGTCCTGCACTTCGCCGTGCTCGGCGTCGTGGTCTGCCTGGTCATGCTCGCCGCGGCCTCGCGCTTCGGCGACGAGCACCGGTACGAGGAGCACGAGTCCACCGCGACCAGCCCGACTCCGGTGCAGCTCACGCGCCGGCAGGTCTGGGCACAGCCGTCGACGCTCCTCATCGGGGTCATCGTGCTCGGCATGGCGCTGGCCGAGGGCTCCGCGAACGACTGGCTGCCCCTCGCCATGATCGACGGCCACGGGCTCGACAACGCCGCGGGGTCCGCGGTGCTCACGGTGTTCCTCGCGGCGATGACCGCCGGACGCATCGCCGGCAGCCCGCTCATCGACCGGTTCGGCCGGGTGCCCGTGCTCCGCGTCAGCGCCGCCGTCGCCGTGGTCGGCCTCGGCCTGCTCATCTTCGTCGACGTGATCCCGATCGCGATCGTCGGCGTGGTGCTCTGGGGGCTCGGGGCGAGCCTCGGCTTCCCGATGGGCATGTCTGCCGCGGCCGACGACCCCCGCTCGGCAGCGCTCAAGGTCAGCGCGGTGGCGACCATCGGCTACGTGGCGTTCCTCGCCGGTCCCCCGCTGATCGGGTTCCTCGGCGAGCACATCGGCCTGCTCGGCGCCCTGCTCGTGGTGTTCGTGTTCATCATCGCGGCCGGCCTGGCGTCGGGTGCGGCCCGTGAGACCGGCGCAGCGGCGGAGACCCTGCGGAAGCGACGCGCAGGCCGGGGCGACCACGGTGGCCGGGGAGACGGCGGCGACCACGGGGTGGCAGGTGACCAGCAGCCGGACGCGCGGCAGCACGACGAGGGCGGGTCGCGCCTCCCGGCCGGGACGGACGACACGATGGCGGACCCGGCAGCGTCGGGCGGAACGCGCGCCGACCGTTAGGATCGCCGGGTGCGTCTCGTCATCGCCCGCTGCTCCGTCGACTACGCCGGACGCCTGTCGGCCCACCTGCCGCTCGCGACCCGCCTGCTCATGCTCAAGGCGGACGGCTCGCTGCTCGTCCACTCGGACGGCGGCAGCTACAAGCCGCTGAACTGGATGAGCCCGCCGTGCTCGATCGAGATGACCGAGCCCGACGAGGAGCAGGCGAGCGCCGGCATCACCCAGGTCTGGACCGTCACGCAGAAGAAGACGCAGGACAAGCTCATCGTCAGCCTGTACGAGGTGATCGCGGACGAGGCCCACGACCTCGGCGTCGACCCCGGCCTGGTGAAGGACGGCGTCGAGGCGCACCTGCAGCAACTCCTGGCGGAGCAGATCGAGCTCCTCGGCGACGGGCACACGCTCGTCCGCCGCGAGTACATGACGGCGATCGGTCCGGTCGACATCCTGGCGCGGGACGACGCGGGCGCGAGCGTCGCGGTCGAGATGAAGCGCAACGCCAACATCGACGCGGTCGAGCAGCTCACCCGGTACCTCGAGCTGATGAACCGCGACCCGCACCTGCGGCCGGTGCAGGGCGTGCTGGCCGCGCAGACGGTCGCTCCACAGGCCCGCACCCTGGCCGAGGACCGCGGGATCCGCGTCCTCGTGCTCGACTACGACGCGATGCGCGGCATCGAGGGCGGGCACACCCGCCTGTTCTGAGCGGTCGCGTGGCGCGCTCGGCACCGGCCGGGAGGCTCGCCCCACCGCCCTGCGCGCCCACCGGCCCGCCCCGCGGCCGGTCACACCGCCCCGACTAGGCTGGTCAGGACATGACGCGCCCGTACACCGCCATCCTGTTCGACCTCGACGGGACCATCAGCGACTCCGCTCCGGGGATCCTCGAGAGCATGACGCACACCTTCCGCACGGTCGGCGTGCCCGTGCCGGACCACGCGACGCTGATGTCGTTCGTCGGCCCGCCGATCATGGACACGTTCCGCACGGCGATGGGGATGGACGACGCGGGCGCCGAGCGGACCCTGGCCGTGTACCGCGAGCACTACCTGTCGCACGGGGCCCTCGACTCGGCGATGTTCCCCGGCATCGACGTCGTGCTGCGCACCCTGCACGAGGCCGGGCTGCCGCTGTCGACCGCGACGAGCAAGCCCGAGACCCCCGCCACGGTGATCCTCGACCACTACGGCCTGACCGGGTACTTCGACTTCGTCACCGGCGCGAGCGACGACGAGGTCCGGAGCGCCAAGGCCGACGTCGTCGCCGAGGCCCTGCGCCGCCTCGAGGCCGCCGGCCACGACGTGAGCCGCCCGGTGCTCGTCGGCGACCGACTGCACGACGTCGAGGGCGCCCGCGTGCACGGCGTGCCGGTCGTCTTCGCCGAGTGGGGGTACGGCTCCCCCGCCGAGGCCGAGGGCACCGTCGCCAGCGCCGCCACCCCGCTCGACCTGCTGCCGATCCTGCTGCCGGACGCCGCGTGAGCGGGCACCGGTGACCGCCGTCGCCCGTCGCGGGTTCCGCGGCGCGGCCTGGCTGCTGCCGGCGGCGATCGTCCTCATCGCCCTCAACCTGCGCGGGCCGATCGTGGCGCCGGCCCCGGTGATCGGCGACCTGCGGGTGGACCTCGGACTGACCGCGACGATCGCCGGGCTCCTGACGACGATCCCGGTGCTGTGTTTCTCGCTCGCGACGCCGTTCGCCAGCTGGGTGATCGCGAAGGCCGACCCGGAGCGTGCGGTGTCCCTGGCGCTCGTGATCGTGCTCGCGGGGACGATCGTCCGCTCGACCCCGTCGGCGGCGTCGCTGCTCGTCGGTACCGCGGTGATCGGCATCGGCATCACCATCGGCAACGTGGTGATCCCGGTGGTCATCCGACGCGACATCTCCCCCGAACGCGTCGGGCTGGTCACCGGCGTGTACACGTCGGCGCTCAACGTCGGGTCGATGATCACCTCGCTCGGCACCGCGCCGATCGCCGCCGCCTGGGGGTGGCCGGTCGCGATCGCCGTCTGGGCGGTCTTCGCGGTCGTCGCCGGGCTGGCGTGGACCTACGCGGTCGGGGCGCGCGCGGCCTGGCTCCGGCCGGTGCGGAGCGAACCCGTGGTCGCGACGGGACCGGTCGAGCTCCTGACCGAGACCGGATCGATCCGCACGGTGTCGGCAGCGGCGACGCCCGTCCGCCCCTCGCGTCGGCTCATCACCTGGGGGTTGACGCTGGCGTTCGGCGGCCAGGCGTTCTCGTACTACGCCCTGACCGCCTGGATCCCGACGCTGCTGCACGACGAGATCGGCTTCTCGGCGGAGTCGTCGGGCGCGAGCTCGTCGGTGTTCCAGATCCTGGCGGTCGTCGGCGCGCTCGGCGTCCCGGTGCTCGCCACCCGCTGGCGGCCCCGCGCGATCATCGCCCTGGTCGCGTTCCTCTGGCTCGCGATGCCCCTCGGGCTGCTCTTCGCGCCGCAGCTCTGGCTGCTCTGGTCGGTGCTCGGCGGCGCAGCACAGGGTGGGGGCATCACCGTCGTGTTCATCATCGTCGTGCGGATCGTCACGAGCGACGACGACGCCCGCCGGATGTCCGCGTTCGTGCAGGGCGGCGGGTACCTGATCGGCTCGGCGGGCCCGCTCGTCGCCGGGTCCCTGCACGGGGCGACCGGGAACTGGACGGCACCGCTGCTCGTCGTGCTCGTCGCGGTGCTGGCGCTCGGCGTCGCGGGGACGCTCGCGGCCCGGCGCGTGCGCTGACGCGCGCGGCGCGGCACACGGCAGCGCAGCGCGGCCCGCGGCCCGCAGCCCGCAGCGCGACCCGCGACCCGCGGCGCGGTCCGCGCCGTCGCACGGTCCGAACTCGAGGACGTGGTTCGACGCGCTCCCGAACAACCGTCTGCACGTCGCGCCACGGAAGGACGTGGTTCGACGTGCCTCCCGTTGTGCCGCAGCACCCGCACCGGGCGAGGCGGGCGCGCAGCAGCACCCGCAACCAGCTCGACAGCAGGCCTCCCGAGGACGTCCCCGAGGGTGCGAGGGCGGCCGCCGACGGTTCGGGTCCGGGGCGGGCGCCCTCGCGCTACGGCGCCGTCGGGTTCGACGCTGCGTGTCAGACGAGACCAGCCCGGGAACAGGGATCCGGGCTCCCGCGGGCAGGGTCCCGCAGGGTAGCCCGACCGAATGTACGCGGGGGTGCGGCCGTGCATCTCAGACGAGCGCTGATCGGACCGCCGTGGAGCGCCCGGCGGCGCACCGGGGTGCGGTGCCTGGCTGTGACCCGAACACAGCCAGACACGACGACCCGTCGCCTCCCGACGGAGGCTCCGGCGGCCCCGGCACGAGTGCCGGGAACCACGCCAGTGAACCAGGTGGGACGTCCCGGCACGACACCCACAACGCGGGGGGAACGACCGTTCTCCGGGCATCCGCCAGGGTCGGCGTCGGCGTCTGCAGGTCAGCCCGCCTGCAGCACCTCGCGCAGCGACAGCGGACGACGACCGGTGACCCGCTCGACGTCCGTCGAGACGTGCGCCAACGCGCCCTCCGCGATGGCCGTGTAGGTGCTCACCCACGCATCCGCCTGCCACGGCGCCGGGTTCCAGCGCGCCCGCGAGGCGTACGCCTCCGCCACCGTCTCCGGCTGGTACGTCACCGCGCGGCCGCGCACCTCGGAGACGGTCGCGGCCGCCTGGGCGAGGGTGATCGCCTCCGGCCCGGTCAGCTCGTACGTCCGGTCGACGTGGTCCGACGGGTGCAGCAGCACCTCGGTCGCGACCCGCGCGACGTCCGCCCGCGCGACCGCGGCCATCGCACCGACGCCCGCCGGTCCGCGGATCACGCCGTCCTCGCCGACCAGGTCCTCGACGAAGTCCAGGTAGAACGAGTCCCGCAGAAACGTGTGCGCCATCGGGGTCTCCTCGATCGCGCGCTCCGTGGCCCAGTGGTCGCGGCCGAGCGTGAAGGTCGCGTCCGGCGCCGCCCCGACGAACGACGTGTAGACGACGTGCCCGACGCCCGCGTCGGCCGCCGCGCCCACGAACGCGCGGTGCTGGTCGAGGCGGTCCTGCGCCTCGGCACCGGAGACCATGAGCAGGAGGTCCACGCCCTCGAGCGCGGCGCGGGAGGCGTCGACGTCGGCGTACGAGGCGACCGCGACCTCGGCCCCGGGCAGCTCCGGTGCGCGCGCCGGGTCGCGCACGAGCATGCGGAACGGCGTGCCCGCCGCGGCGAGCGCGCGGGCGACGGCGCCGCCGATGTTGCCGGTGGCTCCGGTGATGGCGATGGTCATGGTCGCTCCTGTCGTTCGGTGCTGCTGGTCGGGTCGGGTCGGCTCAGGTCCGGATCGTCCTGGAGGCTCGCCCCACCGTGGCAGCGACCCTCGCCGCGTTCACGCCGTCGACCTCCGTCGCCCAGGTGCGGGCCGCCTCGTGGTCGCGTCCGTGCCGCATGTGCCGGCCCACCAGACGGTCGACGCGGACCCGGTCGTCCACGACGCACGCCCAGGTCTCGGTGAACAGGTCGGTCAGGGCGGACCAGGGCGCGTCGGTGTCGAGCAGGTAGTTGCCCTCGGAGACGACGAGCCTGGTGCTCCGGGGGACGGCGATGCTGCCCGCGACGGGTTCGTCGACGCGGCGGTCGAAGTCCGGCGCCCAGACCACCTCGTCGGCAGCGGTCCCGTCGTCGGGGGCGACCAGGCGCCGGACCAGGGCGACGTAGCCGGCGGCGTCGAAGGTGTCGATCGCGCCCTTGCGGTCGTGCCGCCCGAGGGCGTCGAGCGCGGCGTTCGCCAGGTGGAAGCCGTCCATCGGGACCTGCACGGCGGTGCCGGGTCCGTGTGCCGCGTCGACCGCCGCGACGATGCGTCGGGCCAGGGTCGACTTGCCTGCTCCGGGTGCTCCGGCGATGCCGAGGACCGCGCGGCCGGAGCCCGCGGCGAGCGCCACCGCCCGCTCGACGGCGGCGTCGACGGACAGCTCGGTCGGGGTCACGGTCCCATCCTGACAGGAGCGGTGGTTCACTGGCCGTATGGTCGATGCGACGACGGCGTTCAGCGGGTTCTCGGTGCGGGACGTCCCCGACGCCCGGGCCTTCTACGAGGGCGTCCTCGGGCTGCCGGTGAGCGATAACCACGGCATGCTCGTGTTGCACCTCGGCGCCGGGCCCGGGGTCCTGGTGTACCCGAAGGGGCCCGCGCACGAGCCGGCGTCGTTCACGGTGCTGAACTTCCCGGTGCCGGACGTCGACGCCGCCGTGGACGAGCTGTCGGCGAAGGGCGTGCGCTTCCTGCAGTACGAGGGCGTGACGGACGAGCGCGGGGTGAACCGGCACGGCGGGCCGCTCATCGCGTGGTTCACCGACCCGTCGGGCAACGTGCTCAGCGTGCTCGAGGGCTGATCCGGTCCCAGGTGTCGCGGAGGGCCCCGGGGGGCAGCAGCGCGTCGACCTCGGCGGTCAGGTCCGCCAGGGCCGTCAGGTGCTCGGGCAGGAGGAGGTCCCACGGCACGGGCGCGACGCGCTCGATCGACCGGAGCGTGGCGGTCTCCGGGTCGGTGCCCCACTGCTCGGCGAGGGCGTGCACGAGCACGTCCTGCTCCAGGCGCAGCGCGCGCAGCCGGTCGAGCAGCTGACCGGTGCGGTCCGGCTCGGCCGCAGCGGTGACCAGGTCGCCGAGCAGGGCTCGCTCGTCCCAGAGCCGGGCGGACAGGTCGGTGGCCTCGCCGCTCACGGTCGTCGTGCCCACTCGAGGGCGATCGGCACGAGCAGCCCGTGCCGGCGGTGGGGCAGCTCGGCGATCGGCACCCACGCGGCCTCGTCGGTCGAGCCGTCGGCCTCGTTGCGGAGCTCGCCGCCGGTGACGGTCACACGGAACACCACCTGCACGGCCTTCATCGGTCGCCCGGTGTCGTGCATCCGGCGTTCCTTCGGCACGATGTGGTGCCGGATGCCGAGGAGCGGACCGCACGTCGCCTCGTACCCGGTCTCCTCGAGGACCTCGCGGACGACGGCCTGCTCGACGGTCTCGTCGAACTCGACGCCACCGCCCGGCAGCGTCCACGTGCCGGCCTCCGGGATCCGCAGTCGGGCCAGGAGCACGCGGTCGCCCTCGGTGATCACGCCGTAGGCGGCGAGCCGGGTGTCGTAGTCCGTGTACTCCATCCGCCGACCTTGCCAGGATCGCCCGGAGGGCACACCCAGACGCGCCGCCGACCACCCTCCGGTGCGGGGTCGGTGCGGACCTCCGCACGGCCGACGGACCACCCGGAGCTGGCCGGTCGGACAGGCCCGCCCCGTCGACCGACCACCTCGCGTGCAGGATCGCTCAGGATCAGCCGGGAGAGCACCGGGGAACGCCGTCCCGGAGCATTCCCGGACACCTCGACTCGCTACGGTCACTGGACCACGCCGCTCCTGTCCCGTCTCCCGTCGGATGCCCGAGAGCGTCCCGACCGCCGGACCCGCCCGTGACCACCCTGCCGCTCCTGTCCGCCCACGTCCTGCTGCCCCTCTACGCCCTGACCCTGCTCGCCGCCGTCCTCGTGCTCACCGCCGTCCGCCGGTCCTGGCGCTGGGCGGCGATCGCGATCGTGGCGGGTGCACTGGTCGGTGCGGCGCTGTCCTGGTTCCTCGGCGACGTCCTCGACGTGCTCGGGGTCCCGCCGACCTGGGTCGACCGGGTCTGGACGGGCGTGGTCTGCGCCCTGCTCGGCGTCGCCGTCGTCGGACTGGTGCGCGGCGGCGGCGCGCGCCGGGGCAGATGGACGACCAGAGTGGTCGCCGCGCTGCTGGTGCCCCTCGCCCTGCTGTCCGGCGGGCTCGCGGTGAACCGGGACGCCGGGCTCTTCCCCACGATCGCCGACGCGCTGGGGCAGTCCCACGTGCCACCCCTGCGCCTGCCGGACGACCCGGACCCGGGGTCGTCCCCGGTCGACGCCGCGAGCTGGCGACCGCCGCACGACATGCCGTCCCACGGCCGCTACGGGTCGGTGCGGATCCCCGGTGCGGTCTCGCACTTCCACGCCCGACCGGCCATCGTCTGGCTGCCGCCGGCCGCACTCGTCGAGCACGCCCCCGAGCTGCCCGTGGTCGTGATGCTGTCCGGGCAGGGCCCCGGTGCGGCCCCGGCGAACATCATCGAGGCCGGTCGGATGGCGACCCGGCTCGACGCGATCGCCCAGCGGAACCACGGGCTCGCGCCGATCGTCGTGATGCCCGACCAGCTCGCCCGCGCCTCGAACAACCCGATGTGCGTCGACGGTCCGCTCGGGAACAGCGCCACCTACCTGACGAGCGACGTCCCGACCTGGGTGCACGAGCACCTGCACGCCGCAACCCGCGCCCAGGACTGGGCGATCGCCGGCTTCTCGCAGGGCGGTACCTGCGCCCTGCAGCTCGGCGCCGGTCACCCCGAGCGCTTCGGGTCGTGGATCGACGTCTCCGGGCAGATCGGACCGGTGCTGCAGGACCGCGAGGACACCATCTCGAGGGGTTTCCACGGCGACAGCGCAGCGTACGAGGCCGCCCAGCCGCTCCGGGTGCTCGCCGAGGGAGCGCCGTACCGCGACTCCGCCGCGTTCGTGGCCGCCGGCGCCGACGACAGCCGGTACGGACCGGTGGTCCCGAAGGTCGTGGCCGCCGCACGCGCTGCGGGCATGCAGGTGACCGAACGGATCGTCGAGGACGGTGGGCACGACTGGCACACCGCCGGCGTCGCCCTGGCCGAGGGCGTCGAGTGGTTCATGCACCGCACGCACCTGACCCGATGACGAGGACGTGACCGTGCCCTTCACCGTCAGCCACGCGGTCGTGGCCCTCGCCGCCCGCCGGACCCTCCTGCCGGTCGCCGCCGTCGCGGTCGGGTCGATGGCACCCGACGCCGTGCTCTTCGCACCGTTCCTGCCACGCTACGAGGACGCCCACTCCTGGTGGGGCATCCCGACGATCGACCTCGCCGTCTCCCTCGCCGTGCTCGCCGTGTGGTGGTTCCTCGTGCGACCGGCCTGGGCTCCGGTCGTCCCCGGACTGCGACGACGGCTGCCGTCCGGGTGGGGTCGTCGACCCGTCCTCACCGCGCGGGACGTGCTGCTCGTCGTCGTCGGATGCGTGCTCGGCAGCGTGACGCACGTCGTGTGGGACGGCTTCACGCACCCGCACGGCTTCGTGGTCCTGGCCTGGCCGGCACTCCGTGAGACCACCGTCGGCGGCTACCCACTGCCCTTCTTCCTGCAGGACGTCTCGAGCGTGCTCGGACTGCTGGCACTGCTCGTCGTCGCCGCGGTGTGGTGGCGGCGGGCCGACGTCGGGCCTGCGGAGCCCCTTCGTCCCTCCGAACGCCTCGTGCCGATCGCTGCCCTGGCCCTGGTCGTCGTGCTGGCGCTGGCCGTCGGTACGCGTGCGCTGCTCGGGGGTGCGGGGATCGGCGGGACCGTCACCGCACTCGCGTTCCGGGTGCCGGCACTCGTGGGGGCGGTACTGGTCGTCGGCGCCGTCGCGCTGCTCGTCGCGCGAGCAGGCTCGGCTCGCCTCAGGCGCTGACGGCGGCCGCCGCCCACCCGGCCCGCATGCGGGCGACCGCGCGGTCCCACCCGGCGAGCAGGTCGGCGTCGTCGCGGAGCATCGCCTGCAGCTGGAGCCCCTCGAAGAGCGCGACGAGCTGCTCGGCCGCGTGCCGCGGTGAGACACCCCGCGGCTCACGGCCGGCGATGACGTCACGCACGAGCGCGAGCGTCACGTCCTCGAACAGCATCGTGTACTGCTGCCGGAACCATCCCGAGGCCGGGTGGCCCGGGGTCGAGGTGGCGCTCAGCAGCGCGATGCGGACCCGGACGATCGCGGGGTGCTGGTGACCGCGGTCGAGCCGTGCCCGGAGGTAGGCGACGGCCCCGTCCTGCTCGGCGACCCCGCGGAGTGCGTCGCGGCCGGCCTTGGCCCAGCGGTCGACGACGGCCACGACGAGCAGCTCCCACGACGGGAACACGCGGTGCACCTCGGCGACGGGGACGTCCGCGGCACGTGCGACGTCGTCCGGTCCGACCGCGTGGAAGTCGCCGTCACGGAAGGCATCGGCGGCACCGGCGACGATGCGGGCGCGGAGGTCGGCGTCGGGCATGTGGTCGATCCTGCCCACCGAGCGGTGTCCGCGCGACCTCCCGTCCGGGGGCGAGCGACGTCGGCAGAGGGGTGAGCGCTCGGCGTCACGGATCGTCACCGTCGGACACAGTCCGACACAACCCTTCCGCGGCCGTCGCCTCGCTGCCACGGTCGTCGGCATGGCGTACATCTGCTTGGTGCTCTCCGGAGCGGCACTGCTCATCAACGGGCTCACCCTGCTCGGTCGGGTCCCCGGCCGTGACAGCGGTGTGTTCAACGTCCTGATCGGCGGGTTGCAGCTCGTGCTGTGCACGGCCGTCGCCGTCACGGCCGACGGGTCGCTGCCCGTCCTGCTCTCGATCGCGGGGACGTTCCTCTTCGGCCTCACCTACCTGTACGTGGGGATCGACACGCTCGCGGGGCTCGGCTCGACGGGACTCGGCTGGTTCTGCGGCCTCGTCGCCGCGATCGCCGTCGTCTTCGCGGTCACGAACGTCACCGTCGACCCGGTCCTCGCCGTGCTGTGGGCGACCTGGGCTGGGCTCTGGACGCTCTTCTTCCTCCTGCTCGCCCTGGGTCGTGATCTCGGCCGGTACACCGCGTGGGCCCTCGTCCTCGCCAGCCAGACCACCACGACCGTGCCGGCGCTCCTCGGGCTCTCCGGTCGGTGGCCGGTCGGGGCCGGGTGGACGGTCGGCGCCGCCCTGGTCGCGGTCGTCGTCTTCGTCGGCGCGGCCGTGCTCTCCCGACGCGGGGGTCGGCGAGCACCGTCGACCGCCGCCCAGCCCCCGGTCGTCACGCCGACGGCCACCGCCTGAACAGCACCCGCACACGCAACCCGGAAGGCACGACACCATGACCGACACCACGGCCGACCAGCTCGGCACCGCCCAGACCACCGCACCGGTCGACTACGAGACCCTGGCCGGCCGCTTCCGGCCGATCTTCGACCGCATCGCCGCCGGCGCCTCCGAGCGGGAGCAGGACCACCGGCTCCCCTTCGACGAGATCCGCGAACTCGCAGCCGCCGGGTTCGGCGCGGTCCGCGTCCCCGTCGCGTTCGGTGGCGCGGGCGCGACCCTCCCGCAGCTCTTCCGCCTGCTCACCGAGCTCGCGGCCGCGGACAGCAACATCCCGCAGGCCCTGCGCGGGCACTTCGCCCTCGTCGAGGACCGTCTCGTCGGGCGCTCCGGCGAACGCGATGCCTGGCTCGAACGCTTCGGTCGGGGCGAGATCGCCGGCAACTCCTGGACCGAGGTCGGGGCCGTGCAGATCGGCGACGTCGTCACGAAGGTCACGCCGCAGGACGACGGCACCTTCCGCATCAGCGGGCAGAAGTACTACTCGACGGGCAGCATCTTCGCGGACTGGATCGACACGTACGCCGAGCGCACCGACACCGGCGACCGGGTCATCGCGATCGTCGACGCACACCAGCCGGGGGTCGGCCACTCGGACGACTGGGACGGCTTCGGCCAGCGGACCACGGGCTCGGGGACGAGCACGTTCACCGACGCCGTCGTGCAGGCCGACGCGGTCGTGCTGTTCGACGACCGGTTCAAGTACCAGACCGCGTTCTACCAGGCGGTGCTCCTCACCGTGCTCGCCGGCTCCGTCCTGGCCGCCGAGCGGGAGATCGCGCTGCAGGTCCGGAACCGCAACCGGGTGTTCTCGCACGGCAACGCCGACAGCTTCGCCGCGGACCCGCAGATCCTGCAGGTCGTCGGCGAGGTGTCCGCGGCCGGTTTCGCGGCGACCGCGATCGTCGACCGGGCGGCCGAGGCGCTGCAGGCCGCGTACGAGGGTGCTGCCCTCGACGAGGCCGAGGACGAGCGACGCAACGACCGCGCCGAGCTCGCGACCGCACAGGCGCAGGTCGCGCTCACGTCCCTCGCGACCACGGCGACGTCACACCTGTTCGACGCCCTCGCGGCCTCGGGTGTGAGCACGACGAAGAACCTCGACCGGCACTGGCGGAACGCCCGCACCGCGGGGAGCCACAACCCGTGGGTGTTCAAGGCCCGGATCGTCGGCGACCACGCCGTCAACGGGGTCGAACCGCCCCGGGTCTGGGCGATCGGGGCGACGCGTCGCGGCTGAGCGCCGCGACACCGCAGCACACCGTCGCGGGGGTCGGGGCCGAGTGCCCCGGCCCCTCGCCGTGCAGCCTGCGCGGGCCCGGTGGGTCACCCCCGGTCGAACACCAGCGTCTCGTCGTCCGCCGTGGTCACCCGTCCGGTCCGCGCGAACTCCGCCCAGATCGCCCGCAGTGCCCGTCCGCGCCGGTCGACCTCCGGCCAGTCCCGCTCCGGAACGAACCGGCTGCCGACCCACGCCGTCCGTCCGCCGAGCAGCAGCGGCAGGTCGCTCATGTGCACCGCACCGACCGGCGCGACCGACGGGTGCCGCAGCAGCCGGTACACCGTCGCCCGACCACCGGCCTCCCGGTGCCGAGCGGCGAAGCGTCGTGCATCGCGACCGTAGATCACCTCGGACAGCGGCCGGACGAGCAGCCACCGCAGCAGCGACCGCAGCGGTCGGGACCGCGCCGCCGTCCGGAGCCCGGGGACGAGCGGCACGTACATGCCCGCCTCGTCGGAGCCGGACCCGATGAGCACGTCGACGTCGGGGGCGACGGAGCGCCAGGCCCGGTCGGTGTCACGTTCGGCGGGCAGCGGCGCGAACCCGTACTGCGTGCCGAACGGCATCCCGCCGGCCAGGCCGTACCGACCGCCGGCCCTCGTCGCGCGGGCCTGCCGCTCGAGGACCTCGTCGAGCGGGGCGTCTCCCGCGACCGCTCCGACGGCCCGGACCATCGCCCGGTTCATCCGCGCTCGGCCCCGCGACAGCCCGAGCGGTGCGCTCTGCACGATCGCCCGACGGAACAGCCCGCACGCACCCTCGCTGATCATGAGGTGCGCGATCGCGTCGGCTCCTGCGGACTGCCCGAACGCCGTCACCGCGGCGGGGTCGCCGCCGAACGCCGCGATGTTCCGCTGCACCCACCGGAACGCCTCGACCAGGTCGAGCAGGCCGAGGTTCGCCGGCACCGTCCCGCCGTCGCCGAGGAACCCGAGCACGCCGAGTCGGTACGTCACCGTGACGACGACCACGCGCTGCTCCGCCACCAGGTCGTGCGCGTCGTGGATCGGCAGGTCACCGCCGCCGAGCACGTAGGACCCACCGTGCACCCACACCATCACCGGCAGGCGCTCGTCGGGTCGGACGTCCGAGGGCACCGTGATGCTGAGGCGCTGGCAGTGCTCGTCGACCCGCAGGTGGTCCATCGACGGCAGGAGCTGGTCGACGGAGGTCGCGCTCGGCTGCGGCGGGACGGGCGCCGGGGTGTCGGCGCGGAACGGCTCGGGGAACGGCGGCTGCGGCGTCGGCGGTGCGAAGCGGTCGGCCTGCGCGTACGGGATCCCGAGGGCGCGGGTCACCTCGCCGTCGACGACCGCCTCGATCGTGCCGGCCGGGGAGTCGAAGGGACGGGTGTCGGTGGTTGGCACCGACCCACGCTAACGGCGCGACCTGCGGACGTACGGCAGACGGACTGGAGGCGCGGTGCCAGCTGGCACCGCGCCTCCCGTCCGTCAGTGGTGGCGACCCGCGACGGGCGTCAGCGGACCCGCTTGATCGGGATGACCACCAGGGCGCCCAGCAGGGCGACGATCCCGGCGGCCCAGCACATGAGCTCGTAGTTGTCGGGGTGACTGCTGCCGATCTTCAGGAAGAAGAGCGAGATGGCGGGTGCGAGCGACTGTGGCAGCGCGTTGGCGATGTTGATCACACCGAGGTCCTTGCCCGGGCGGTCGGCGTTCGGCAGCACGTCCACGACGAGCGCGGTGTCGATGGCCGAGTAGATGCCGTAGGCGAAGCCCATGACGACCTCGGCGACGTAGAAGCCGGTCACGGTGTCGGCGTGGGCGAGGATCACCAGGCCGACCGCGAACAGCGCGGTCGAGCCACCGACGAAGACCTTGCGGCGGCCGATCCTGTCCGACGCCCAGCCGGAGAGCGCCGCGCTGACGAGCAGCGCGAGCGTGTAGAGGAGCACGCCGAACGCGACCGCCTCGGTGGCGTCCTTCAGGTTGTCGATCCCGAGGTGCTCCTGCATGTAGAGCAGGCGGTACGTCGTGAACATGAACGTCGCGAGGATGATCAGGAAGCGCGACCACCACGCGAACGCGAAGTCGGGGTTCTTGATCGGGTTCGTCCAGAACGACGAGATGAGGTTGATCCAGGTGAACGGCTTGAGCTTGTAGGTCGGCAGGTCGTCACGGGCGACCAGGGCGTACACGACGACCAGGACGATCGCCAGGACGCCCGGGGCGATGAACAGGACCGGCAGGTTCGCCACGAAGAACACCGACAGGTACGTGCCGGCGAGCACGGCGATGTTCTGCGCGAGCGCGATGATGCTCGACGCCCGGCCGCGCTGGAGCTGCGGGACGTTGTCGGCGAAGCTCGCGAGCAGGGTGGCGAGCGTGGCGTTCGCGGCGAGCTGCGCGAGCAGCCAGCCGAGCGTCAGGTTGAGGACGTCGGGCGCGTAGGCGATCCAGGCGAGCGCGATCGCGAAGACCACCACGCCGCCGAGCAGCCACGGGCGACGGCGACCCCAGCGCGTGCGGGTCCGGTCGGACAGCGCACCGGCCAGCGGGTTCATGATGAGCGCGCCGAACGCACCGATCGGCAGCACGGAGCCGATGACGTTCGCCGCGTCGTCGCCGACCAGGGCCTGCGCCTTGATCTG
This sequence comes from Curtobacterium sp. HSID17257, assembly GCF_003989515.1. Classification (GTDB taxonomy): domain Bacteria; phylum Actinomycetota; class Actinomycetes; order Actinomycetales; family Microbacteriaceae; genus Curtobacterium. Next base: position 70,070 of record NZ_RBLU01000001.1, on the reverse strand, counting down.
CATGCTGACGTAGACCGGGGCCATGAGCGCCACGAACAGACCGAACTGTCCGAGGAACAGTGCGACCTGGTAGCCGATCCCCACCTTGACGGTGCTGACGGGCTGGGTGATGCCCTCTTCCGGGTTCAGCAGTGCGGGGCTGCCGGGTTCGGGTGTGCTCATGACGCCTCCTTGAGTCGATCGGAAACCTTGTGTTGCAAGGTTTTCCGTCGGCGAGCATACATCGCTCGGGCCGCGAGCGACACGTGTCGTTCAGGTTCGCAGAAGCGGCGCATCGAGACGGCGCGGCACCGACGCGCGACAAAAACTACACAGCGGGTGGTTTTTGGGGTAGCGTCGGTCTCGATCTCGCCGGGGAGCATCGATCCTCGACGGGCCCCGACAACCTGACAGGACCGAAGGAGCCCTCTGCCATGCCCACCACCTCTGTGCAGCTGTACTCGCTGCGCGACGCCATCGCCGAAGACCTCGACAAGGCCATCGCCCGGGTGCGCGAGATCGGCTACGAGAACGTCGAGCCGTACGCGTTCGTCGAGCGCGCTGCCGACCTCGAGAAGGCCTTCGCCGCCACCGGGCTGCGGGCTCCGTCCGGTCACGTCGCCGTGATCGACGCCGAGGACACCGCCCCGATCTGGGACGCCGCCGAGCGCCTCGGCATCCAGACCGTCATCGACCCCTTCATCCCGACCGACCGCTGGCAGACCGCCGACGACGTCGCGAAGATCGCCGAGCGCGTCAACGAGCTCACCGCCGAGGCCACCGCGCGCGGGCTCAAGTTCGGGTACCACAACCACCAGTGGGAGTTCACGAACAAGGTCGACGGCAAGACCGTCTACGAGCTCTTCGTGTCGCAGCTCTCGCCGGAGACCGTCCTCGAGGTCGACACCTTCTGGGCCACCGTCGGCGGCGCCGACGCACCGGCCGTCCTCAAGTCGCTCGGCGACCGCGTCGTCGCGATCCACGTCAAGGACGGCAAGGTCGACGGTGACATCCTCACCGCGCTGCCCTCGTCCGAGAGCGCCCTCGTCGTGCCCGAGGCACTGCAGCGCGCCTTCGAGAACCAGACCCCGGCCGGCCAGGGCGACGTCGACGTGCAGGGCATCCTCGCCGCCGCACCGCAGGCCATCCGCGTCGTCGAGTTCGACGCGTACTCGGGTGACGTCTTCCAGGGCATCACCGAGTCGCTCGCCTGGCTGAAGGACAACGACAAGTGAGCCGCGTCGGAGTCGGCATCATCGGTGCCGGCAACATCTCGGACCAGTACCTGACCAACCTGACGCAGTTCGCCGACGTCGAGGTCCTGATGGTCGCCGACCTCATCCTCGAGCGCGCGGCCGCACAGGCCGAGAAGTACGGTGTGCCGTCGTCGGGCACGGTCGAGGAGCTCCTCGCCCGCGACGACATCTCGATCGTCGTCAACATCACGATCCCGGCCGAGCACGCGAAGGTCGGCCAGCAGATCATCGCCGCCGGCAAGCACACCTGGAGCGAGAAGCCGGTCGCCACCACGGCCGAGGACGCCCAGGCGCTCCTCGCCGCCGCGTCGGCCGCCGGCGTCCGGTACGCGACCGCCCCGGACACCGTGCTCGGCGCCGGGATCCAGACCGCGATCCGTGCCATCGCCCGCGGTGACATCGGCACGCCGCTCACCGCGACGACGATGTTCCACGTGCCCGGCCCGGACCAGTGGCACCCGGACCCCGAGTTCCTCTACGCCGAGGGCGCCGGTCCACTGTTCGACATCGGCCCGTACTACGTGACGACCCTCCTCCACGCGTTCGGCTCGGCCTCGCGCGTGCAGGCCGTGTCGTCGAAGTCGCGCGAGACCCGCGTGATCGGCTCGGGCCCCCGTGCCGGCACCGAGTTCGCCGTCGAGGTGCCGACGCACCACGCCGCGCTCATCTCGTTCGCCGACGGCCAGTCCGCGCAGACGACGCTGTCGTTCCAGCACGCCCTGCCCCGCAACGGCTTCGTCGAGATCAACGGCTCCGAGGGCACGATCGTGCTGCCGGACCCGAACGTCTTCGACGGTGACAGCACGCTGTGGACGCTCGGCAAGGACGAGCCGACGACCCTCGAGCACAAGGGCTCGACCTGGGGTCGTGGCACGGGTGTCGTCGAGATGGCGCGTTCGATCGCCGAGGGCCGCCCGGAGCGTGCCTCCGGTGCCGTCGCGTCCCACGCGCTCGACGTCATGCTCGGCATCCGCGACGCCGCCGATTCCGGCCAGGCCGTCGAGATCACCTCGCGGATCACGAAGCCGGAGCCGCTGCCGGCGGACTTCGACCCGGCTGCCGCCGTCCTGGCTGAGGGCGTGCGCGCCTGAGCTGAAGAGCAGCGAACGGGAGGCGCGGTGCCAGCTGGCACCGCGCCTCCCGTCCGTCACGTTCAACGCCTGGTGTTCCGGCGCCGACGACGGATCATCGTGCCGACGTACATCCCGCTCGCCCCGACGGCGACCGCGTTGACCAGCGCGCCCGTCCACTGACCCGGTGTGTCCACCGTGCTGGCGAAGTACGCAGAGCCGGCCACCAGCAGGCCGACCGCGACTGCGAGCGCGAACCAGACGTTCGTCAGGATCTTCAGCACAGCTCTGCACTCAGGCACATCGGGGTGCGTGGTGCGAGACCGGGTAGACGCGCAGCGACTTCGTGCCGCAGCGGATGCCACCACCGCTGCCGATGGCATTGCTCGCGAGGAGCGCTGCCACCTGCGCAACGGCACACACCGCGGGGCCGAGCGCGCACATGCCGGACGCGATGGCGGACAGCGCGCACCTGATGATGAGGTTCTGATCGAACGCGTTGAACGCGACGTACATGCCGTAGCGGTCGGACCCCGTACCCAAGCGGGCGTCCGAGCCGCCGGTGTTCAGTTCGAGCGTCGTCCCGCCTTCCCCCTCGATCACGACGGTCGTCGTACCGTCAGCTGCGGTGTGCTCCGCCGTGATCGCTCCTGCGGACCGGGCTTCGTCGATGGCTCGATGAACCGTCTCCATCGTGACGGCATCCGGCGCTGTGCCGTCGATCCTCTGGGACACGTCCGCCGATGAACGGGCAGCTGCGTTCGCAGCGGGAGCGTTCACGAGGCCGGCTGCGACGAGCGCCCCAGCCAACGCGAGACCGGCCGATCGGGTTCGGAAGTTCTGCATGATCGTCTCTCTCGAGGTGTGCACCAGGATCTGGACACCCTGGTGGGTCGACCGTAGTGCCCAACTCACGAATGTGGAACACTGGTATATCTGCCACGTGCGAGGTGACCACGCTCACCTGCCGGTCGTTCGGCCACCCGGCTTCGTCCCGAGGGATGATGCCGACGGACGCGGTGCGTGCGACAGTCGCACGTGGGACGAGATCCGATCGCCGACAGAGGAGACAACACGCGTACGACGAGTGGCGGGACACGGCGACGTCGGATCGTGGCGACTGCCGTCGCGGTCGGTGCCGTGCTCGCGGTGGCCGGGACGGCTGCGGTGGTCCAGCGGGTCGGGACCGCGCGACGGCTCCCGCCGGCGGACGCCACGTCCGAGCAGGTCCTCCGCGTCTACCTCCGCGCAGCAGAGGCCCACGACTGCGCGGTGACCGAAGCGCTCACGGCCGCACACGCACCGTCGTCGCCCGAACACGCGTGGTGCGGGCAGCGGCAGCCGACCTCGTGGTTCGACGAGCACCCGGACCTGCTGGCACACCGCAACATCGGCGCTGTCGAGCGGATCCCGGCCGATGAGCGCGGCGGGGTCTCCGAGGAGTGCATCCCCGTCGACGTCACCGAGACGAACATGAGCGGCGCCGACCCCGGGACACTGCAGAGGTGGCAGTTCTGCTTCCACCAGACGGCGGACGGGTGGCGGCTGTACGACGAGGGCTACGGTTGATCGGCCGAGCCGTTCCCGGGAGGACCACGACGTGACGACGAGACGAGCGACCCGCGCAGAGGCATCGGCCTGCGGGGCGGTGCTGGCGCGCGCGCTCCGGGACGATGCCGTCGTCGCAGCGGTCATCCCCGGCGAACACCGGCGCGAGGAACGACTGACGCAGTCGTACACCGCGAGCCTCCTGACCGGCGCATTCGCGGACGGGGTGGTCGACGTGGTCGAGTCCGCGGACCGGATCCTCGGGCTCGCCGCGTGGGAACGTCCCGGACACCGCACGGGGCTCGCCGATCGTCTGCAGCAGTTCCCGAGGTACCTGCGAGCGATCGGCCTCCGACACCTGCGGACGGCACTGCGCACGTCCGAGGTGTTCGCCCGGCACCGACCCGCGACGCCGCACTGGTACCTCGCCGACGTCGCGGTCGACCCCGCCGCCGCCGGCCAGGGCATCGGCTCGGAACTCCTGCGCACCGGCCTCGTCCGCGTGGACGAGGAGCACGCTGCCGCCTACCTCGAGGCGACCACACCGGGGAGCCGGCGGCTCTACGAACGATTCGGCTTCGTCGCCGGTGCCCCGCTCGGGCTCGCCCCCGGCGGGTACCCCGTCGCCATGCACCGCCCAGGGCGTCCCTGAGGCACCACCGTCCCGTCGCGCAGGCGTGGGCGGCCCGGGCGCGCTACTGTTCCGGGCAGAGGGAAAAGACCCGCGCCGCTCGTCGGCCGGGAGCGTGCACGCGTCTCACGGGAGTCGCCACTTCTTCATCGAAGGAGTGCACCCGTGTCTGCACACACCCCACCCGCCCGTCTCCGTGACGCGTGGATCGCCCTGTCCGGGCTGTCCGCCGTGTTCCTGTTCGAGATGCTCGACAACTCGGTCCTCACCGTCGCCCTGCCGACGATCGGCCGTGACCTCGCCGCCTCCACCGCCTCGCTGCAGTGGGTCTCGAGCGCGTACTCGGTCGCGTTCGGCGGCCTGATGCTCCTGTTCGGGGCGGTCGCCGACCGGTTCGGCCGCCGCCGCACCATGCTCGTCGGGCTGGTCCTGCTCGCGGTGGCGAGCGCGTCGACCGTCCTCGTGACCAGCGTGGAGCAGCTCGTCGCCGTCCGTGCCCTCATGGGGCTCGCCGCCGCGATGACCACCCCGGGCTCGATGGCGCTGACCTTCCGGCTCTTCGCCGGCGACGACCTGCGCGTCCGGGCGCTGACCGTGGTGTCGACCGCCGGACTCGTCGGGCTCGCGATCGGCCCGACCATCGGCGGCTTCGTGCTCGCGGTGGCGCCGTGGCAGGTGCTCCTGGTGGCGAACGTGCCGATCGCCCTCGTCGCGCTCGTCGGCATCCGGTCCGGGGTCACCGCCGACCGGCCGGAGGACCTGCACCGGCACCCGCTCGACCTGGTCGGCGCGGTGCTCGGGACGGCAGCGGTGGTCGGGGTCCTGGTGACCCCGACGCTCTTCGTGGTCACCCCGGGGTGGGGCGCGTGGGTCACAGCCGGCGCCACCGTCGCGGCCGTCGTCGGGTTCGTGGTGCGCGAACGGTCCGCCCGGCACCCGCTGCTCGACCTCGCCCTGGTGGCGCGGCCCCTCGTCGCGAGCGGTCTGGCGTACAAGGCTGCGGCCGGCCTCGCCACCGCCGGGCTGTCCTACGCGGTGACCCTGCAGCTGCAGGCCGCGTGGGGGTGGCCGCCGGCCCTCGCGGCGATCGGGACCTTGCCCCAGGTCGTCGTGCTGCTCGTGAGCGGCCGCTTCGTGGCGCCCTTCGTCCGTCGGGTCGGGCTCGATCGGGCCGCGTGGACGAGCGCCACGGCCGTCGTGGTCGGGCTCGCCGTGTTCACCCTGCTCGGACGTACCGGGTACCCGGCCGTCGCGGTCGCCCTCGTGCTCGTCGCGGGCGGGATGCGTGTCGTCGGGGCGGTCGCCGGCGCGAGTGTCCTGTCCGGGCTGCCGACCGACCGCACGTCGATCGGGGCGGCGCTCGTCGACACCGCGAGCGAGCTCGCCACCGCGGTGGGGATCGGGGCGACCGGCACGGTGCTCGCGGCGTTCGTCCCGGGCAGCATCACCGTCGCCCGGACCACGGCCGTGCACGCTGCCGCCGTCGTCGGTGCGCTGCAGGTCGCCGGGGCCGTGATCACCGTGGTCGCGGCGCTGCTCGTCACCGTCGGGGTGCTCCGCGCGCGACGCGGCGTCGGCACACCGGAACCGACGCCGGCCCCGGCCCCGACACCGACCCCGTCCCCGCCGATGCCGTCGACGGCCACGTCCACGTCCACGTCCGCGTCCTCTTCCTCGTCCACTTCCGCCGACCACCACCAGGAGTCCTCCCGTGCCTGAGACCACCACGCCCCGACCGCCCTTCGACCCCGAGCTCGCCGTCCTCCTCACCGCGCTCGAGGCCCGTGGCCCGTTCACCATCGACGCCGCGGCCCTGCCCCGGATGCGCGCGCTCGACGTCAGCGAACAGGAACTCGACGACCGACTGCGTTCCCGCGGCCTCGAGCGGCGGAGCATCACCGTCCCCGGCCACGGCGGCGACCCCATCGACCTCGCGGTGATCCAGCGCGCCGGTCGGACCGGTCCGACCACGGGCGTCTACACGATCCACGGCGGCGGGATGGTGATGGGGCACCACCTCGGCAACCTCGACTCGTACGACGACTGGCTGCTCGACCACGACGTCGTGCTCATCAGCGTCGACTACCGCCTCGCCCCGGAGCACCCCGACCCGACCCCCGTCGAGGACTGCTACGCCGGACTCGTCTGGGTCGCGGAGCACGCCGACGAGCTCGGCATCGACCCGGCGCGCATCGTGGTGGCCGGGCAGAGCGCGGGCGGGGGCCTGGCGGCGGGGACGGTCCTGCTCGCTCGTGACCGGAGCGGGCCCGAGGTGCTCGCGCAGGTCCTCGTCTCCCCGATGCTCGACGACCGCGACGACACCGTGTCCACCCGGCAGATCGACGGCGTCGGCGTCGCCGACCGCCAGGCGATGCACTTCAGCTGGGGCGCCTACCTCGGCGAGCGCCGTGGTACCGACGACGTCTCCCCGTACGCGGCACCCGCGCGCGCCGAGGACCTGTCCGGGCTCCCCCGCACGTACGTCGACTGCGGCAGCGCCGAGGTGTTCCGCGACGAGACCGTGGCGTTCGCGAGCGCGCTCTGGGCCGCCGGGGTCGACGCCGAGCTGCACGTGTGGCCGGGCGCGTTCCACGGCTTCACCAGCATGGTCCCGGGTGCGGCGGTCTCGCGCTCGGCGGTCGCGGCCCTGGCCGACTGGACGACCCGGCTGCTCGGGGAACCCGACCCGGTCCGGACGCCGGGGGCCTGACCGGGCGCGACCGGCAGCAGCGGCGGCGGGCGGGGCGAGAGCTCGGGCGGACAGCGGACAGCGGGCAGCGGCGGCGGGCAGCGACGAGGATGGAGCGCACCGCCACGACGGCGGTGGCACCGGCACGTCCCCGACCTCCCCCGGAAGGACCGCACCGCATGCTCATCCCCCGCCCCCGCTCCCGCGTCGACGGCACCGGCTCGTTCACCCTCGACGAGCGGACCCGCGTCACCGCCGACCCCGCGGCCGAACCGGTCGCCCAGTACCTGCAGCAGGTCCTGCGCGCATCGACCCGACTCCCCCTGTTCGGCGCCGGCGGCGCGACCGACGTCCCCCTGGTCGCCCTCCGGATCGCCGCCGACCCGAGCGACCTGCCGGAGGGCCCCGGCGGTGACCGCTCGGAGGCCTTCCGCCTCGCGGTCACCACCGACGGCGTCGTCGTCACCGGTGGTGGCCCGGCCGGGGTCTTCTACGGCGTCCAGGCGCTGCTCCAGCTCCTGCCCGCCGACGTGTACCGACGCGGCCGGGTGCGTACCGAGGGGTGGACGCTCCCGGCCACCGTCGTCGAGGACGCCCCGGCCTTCGCCTGGCGCGGCGTGATGCTCGACGTCGCCCGGCACTTCCGCACGAAGGCCGAGGTGCTCCGCCTGGTCGACCAGCTCGCCGTGCACCGGATCAACCGCCTGCACTTCCACCTGACCGAGGACCAGGGCTGGCGCATCGAGATCACGAAGTACCCACGGCTCACCGAGATCGGGTCGTGGCGCACGGAGTCGCAGGTCGGCGCGCACGTCCCCGACGTGGACGGCACGCTCCGGGTGGCCGGCAAGGACGGTCGCCCGCACGGGGGCTCCTACACGCAGGACGACATCCGCGAGATCGTCGCCTACGCGGCCGACCGGTTCGTCACCGTCGTGCCGGAGATCGAGACCCCCGGGCACGTCCGCGCGGCGCTGGCCGCGTACCCGGAGCTCGGCGTGCACCCGGACCGGCAGCTCGACGTCTGGACCGAGTGGGGCATCGCGCACGACGTCCTGAACGCCGAGGACAGCACCGTGCAGTTCTTCCGCGACGTCCTCGACGAGGTCGTCGCGCTCTTCCCCTCGGAGTACATCGGGATCGGCGGTGACGAGTGCCCGAAGGACCAGTGGGAGGACGACCCGCGCACGCAGGAGCGCATCCGCGAGCTCGGGCTCGAGGACGAGGAGCAGCTGCAGGCCTGGATCGTCGGGCAGCTCGCGGCGCACCTCGAGGCGCACGGACGCCGGGCGTTCGGCTGGGACGAGATCCTCGAGGGCGGCACGCTGTCCCCGTCGGCGACGGTCGTCTCGTGGCGCGGGCTGCAGGGCGCGATCACCGCAGCCCGACGCGGGCACGACGTCATCGCGACGCCGGACGACCAGGTCTACCTCGACTACCGGCAGAGCGACCTGCCGAACGAGCCGATCCCGGTGTCGATCGTGCTCACCATCGACGACGTGTACGCGTTCGACCCGGTGCCGACGGAACTCACCGGGACGGAGCGGGCGCACGTCATCGGTGGCCAGGCGAACATGTGGACCGAGCACGTCGACTCCGTCAGACGGCTCGACTACCAGCTGTTCCCCCGGGTGGTCGCGCTCTCCGAGGCCCTCTGGTCGGCGGACACCACCCGTCCCCGCGACGTCGGGGAGTTCCGGCAGCGTCTGGCGCACCACCTCGGTCGCCTCGACGCCCTCGGTGTCGAGTACCGGCACGAGTCCGGCCCGCGCCCCTGGGAGGAACGACCCGGCGTACCGGGCCGCCCCCAGACGCGCGCGGAGCGCGCCGCGTACATCGACGCGGTCACGGCGAACATCGCGGACGGCGCGTCGACGCCGTAGTCGCGACCGGGTGGCGGACGGGAGGCTCATGGCGGCACCGCCACGAGCCTCCCGTCCGCCGCGCGTCGAGACGGAGCCGTGGTCGCGTCGCCGGGACCGGCGTCAGTCCTCGGCTGCGGGGATGATCGACTCGAGCAGGCGGAGCACCCGCTCGCCGTCGACCGCCTCCGGGTCGAGCAGCCACTGCACCTGCAGGCCGTCGGACGCGGCGATGCCGAGGCTCGCCAGGTCGACGGGGTCGAGGTCCGCGCGGATCCGACCGGCCGCCTGGTCGGCGGCGATCAGCTCGGCGAGGTCGGCGCGCAGCCGGGTGAAGCGCTCGCGCATGAAGTCGCGGGTGGCGGGGTGACCCTCCTGCACCGCGTCGGCGGCGAGGGTCGTGTAGAGCTGCACGAGCCCGGGGACCTCGCGGTTCCGCGACGCGCTCTCCCGCATGTCGCCGATCGCCGACCGCATCCGGTCCGGGGCGTCCTGTTCGCGGACCTCGTGCTCGCGGTAGACGGCGAGCAGCAGTTCGTCGCGGCTCGGGAAGTAGTGCCGGAGTGCCGCGTGCGTGATGCCGAGCGCGTCGGCGACCGATCGGAGCGACGATGCGTCGACGCCCTGCGCCGCGACCATGCGGATCATCTCGTCGAGGATCTGCGCACGGCGTTCGGCGCCCTTGCGGTACCCACCGCGTCGGGGCGGGGTCGCGCCGTCGTCGTCGACCTCGTGCGTCATCCCCCCAACTTACCGCTGGAAGGTTTTCGCGCCACCCCGCGGTCGCCGCTAGGAGTCGTTCGGCTCCGCAGCGCCGTCGGGGTCGACCGTGTACTCGTCCACGGGGGTCGGGGTCCCGACGGCGAGGGCGTCGGTGATCTGGGACAGGCAGCGCGCGAGCACCTCGTTGTCCTCGCTCGACAGGTGGTCCATCACGCCGACCACTGCCTCGTGGAAGCGGGCGTACGACGAGTCGATCTTCTCGGCGGCCTGCACCGTGGGCTCGAGCACCTGTGCCCGACGGTCGGTGGGGTGCGGTACGCGGACGATGTCGCCCTTCGCCGCGAGCCCGTCGACGATCTTCGTGACCGACGCGTTCGAGACGTTGAGCATGACGGCGAGGTCCTTCGGCCCCATCGCCCGCCCGTCCCGGTGCGCCTGCAGCATGTACCGCACGGTCAGGAACTCGTTCTTCGTCAGACCGCTCTCGGTGCGGGCCTGCTCGAGCTGCTGCTCCTCGACGTGCTGCAGGCGCAGGAGTGCGTCGACGGCGACCTTCGCGGCCTTCGACCGCGGCTCCCTGGCGTAGAGGTGGACGTGCTCACGGCGGACGACGGTCAGGGGCATCGGCTGGTGGGGTCTCTCTGTCGGGCGGATCCGGTCGGAGCGGGTGGCTACGCGGTGGGCGCCGTGAAGAAGTCAGCGTACGACGGTTCACTGCGCGTCGACAGGAGCGAGGGGTCCTGGATGCGCCGGGACACCCAGGCGTCGATGACGGCGGGGTCGGTCAGACCGACCCGCGTGTGGGTCGCGGCCAGCCGTGTGGTGCGCGGCATCCCGGAGTACGTGCTGTGCATGAGTGATCCCGCCTTCCTGCGTCGTTGCCGTCCTGGTCGGACGAGTGAACTGTTTCACGACGCGAATGATCAGTGCAACGAACTTTTCGCGTTCTGTACGGTTCGCGCGGCACCCGACGGGGCGGGGCCAGGATGGGTCCATGGCCTACATCGCCGCGGACGACCGCTACGACTCCATGCCCTACCGCCGGACCGGCCGCTCAGGGCTCGACCTGCCACTGCTGTCGCTGGGCTACTGGCACAACTTCGGCGACGACAAGCCGTTCGAGACGCAGCGGGCGATCAGCCGTCGGGCGTTCGACCTCGGCATCACGCACCACGACCTCGCGAACAACTACGGCCCGCCCTACGGCGCCGCCGAGGTGAACTTCGGTCGGCTGATGCGGGAGGACTTCCGTCCGTACCGCGACGAGATGGTGATCTCGACGAAGGCCGGGTGGGACATGTGGCCCGGACCGTACGGGCAGGGCGGCGGCTCGCGGAAGTACGTGCTCGCCTCGCTCGACCAGTCGCTCGAGCGGATGGGCCTGGAATACGTCGACGTGTTCTACTCGCACCGGCTCGACGCCTCGACCCCGCTCGAGGAGACGATGGGCGCACTCCACACCGCCGTCCAGCAGGGCAAGGCGCTCTACGTCGGGATCTCGTCCTACGACGCCGAGCGCTCCCGGCAGGCCGTCGAGATCCTGCGCGACCTCGGCACGCCGCTCCTCATCCACCAGCCGTCGTACTCGATGCTCAACCGCTGGATCGAGGACGAGGGGCTCCTCGACGCAGCCGGCGAGCTCGGTTTCGGCGTCATCGGCTTCACCGCGCTCGCGCAGGGGCTGCTCACCGGGCGCTACCTGGACGGCGTGCCGGAGGACTCACGTGCCGCCGCCGGCAAGTCGCTCGACGCCGGCACCCTGACGGACGAGGTCGTCGGACACCTGCGGGCGCTGAACGGCATCGCGTCCGACCGCGGGCAGAGCCTCGCGCAGCTCGCCCTCGCCTGGGCGCTGCGCGACGAGCGGGTGACCTCGCTCGTGATCGGGGCGTCCCGCGTGGAGCAGCTCGAGCAGAACGTCGCGGCGCTCGGCAACCTGTCGTTCACGGACGACGAGCTGCGTCGCATCGACGAGCACTCGGTCGGCGTGCTCGACGTCGACCTCTGGTCCGGAGCCCGTTCCGGCCAGGTGAGCTGACCTCCGGTCCCGGATCGCAAGACGCAACGTCGGCGGTTGCTCGCAGCGGTACGACGCTGCGAGCTGCCGCCGACGTTGCGTTCCGCGGGAGGAGGAGGGCGTCAGGCCATGCCGAGGCGCTCGTCGAGCAGCGCCAGGAGCCGCTCCCGGAAGGGCACCGACGACCAGCCGTGGTCGGCGCCGTCGACGACCGTCAACCGCGCGCCGGGCAGGAGTTCGGCGTAGCGGCGGCCGTACGACACCGGCACGATCGCGTCCTCGGTCCCGTGCACCACGTCGGCGGGCCCGGCGTAGTCGGACACCGGGCCGTACACGTCGAGGCCGTCCTGAACGTCGGCGATGAACGCGCCACCCAGGGGCATCCCGCCGAAGTCGAGCCAGCCGCGCTCGCGCACCGGGGCGAGGGGCTGCCCCTGGATCGCGTCGTGCTCCGTGATGTCCTCGACGACGACGCCGGCCGGCGACCACAGCGTGAGCGTCCGGACCCGCGAGGGCTCCCGCGCCGCGGCGAGCGCCGACTCCACCGCGCCCAGGCTGTGCGCGACGACGTGCACGCCCTGTCCGCGGTCGGCGGCGCGGATCATCGTGACGACCTGCTCCACCTCGTCGCGGATGGTGATGTCCGCGAACTCCCCGTCGCTGACGCCCTGCCCGAGTCGGTCGTGGCTGCGGACGACGGCGCCTCGGGCGACCAGGTGTCGTGCGGTCTGCACGAACAGCTGGTGCCCGCCGAGCGCACTGTCGCTGAAGCCGTGCACGAGCAGCACGACGGGGGCATCCGCCGCCCCGTCCTGCGGCTCCCACTGCCAGCCGCGGATCGTCCGACCGTCGTGGTCGAGCGTGGTCGGGGTGGTGCGGGGGTCGACACCCCGCAGCGGCGCGCTGGCCATCAGTTCGTCCGGTCCACCCAGCCGGCCGGCAGGTCGCCGGGAGCGGTGTCGACCACGGTCTCGTCGTCCTCGCCGACGTGCTCGAACAGCGTGATGTGCGCGAACTCCGGCACGACGTAGATCGGGTAGGTCGGCCCCTCGTCGCGGAAGCGCTGCATCTCGTCCAGGTGGTCGTTCTGGAAGAGCACGGTCTTCTGCCCGTCGAGCTCGATCCAGCGCGGGAAGAAGATCGTCCCGTGCAGGACCCGCTGCTCGGGGATGACGTTGACGACGACGCTGGTGCCGGTCGGCTCGTTCCAGGACACCTTGTAGACACCGGGGGCGAGGGCGACGAGGTCGACGGTCTGGTCCTTCACCCAGCGGCCGCCGACGTGGCCGGTGTGGATGCGGTAGTCGATGGTCGTCGCGTTCTTGACGTACATCTCGTACTGCCAGCCGTTGGCGTAGGTGTAGACGAACCGGTGGCCGACGATGCCGGTGAGGTCCTGGGGCGGTTCGGGGTGCTCGACGGAGGTCTGTGCGGTCATGCGATCGAGTTTGCACCCGGAATGGTTTTGTTGCAAACACTTCTCGCTGCTAGGTTGCCGTGTGTGCAGGGTACGGACGCATCGGACGCCACGACGCAGGTCGCGCGCAGGCTGAGCGACCGCATCGGCCCGTTCCGGCGCGCTCTCCTCCGCACGTCCCGCGAGGTCGCCGACCTGCCCGACCTGCCCGACGCCCAGGTCGAGGCGATGCGTGCCCTGACCGGGTCCACGACCACCCCCTCGGCCCTCGCCGCCCGCCTCGGTCTCGCCCGGTCGACGGTGAGCAACCTCGTCTCGGCGATGGAGTCCGTCGGACTCGTCGAGCGACGCCTGGCCGCCGGCGACGGACGCCGGACCGAGCTCCGCCTGACCCCCCTGGCCGAGGAACGGCTCGCCGCCTACGACGAGGCATCGGCCGCGGTGCTCGTCGAGGCACTCGGCCGACTCGCACCCGAGGACCGCACCGCGCTGGCCGCCGCGCTCCCCGCACTCGAGCACCTGCACCACGAGATCACGCACCGCGGCGACCACTGATCGCCATCGGGGCACCGTTCCCAGCAGGCTCCGAGCGGTTTTTTGGCACTCCCGAGGGGAGAGTGCTAGAACGGGTCGCAGTTGAGTCGAGGGGACTCAACGAAGACCACGAAGGAGTTGATCTCGATGACGATGCAGTTCGACCCGTTCCGCGAGCTCGACCGACTCGCCGGCTCCCTGCTCGGAGCCGGAGCCGGTGCTCCCCGCTCGATGCCGATGGACCTGTACCGCACCGGCGACCACTACGTCCTCGACGTCGACCTGCCGGGCATCGACCCGGGCTCGGTCGACGTGGACGTCGACGGCTCGGTGCTGACCATCCGCGCGGAGCGCACGCTCGGCGCCCCGGAGGGCTCCCAGTGGCTCACCCGGGAGCGCCAGCCGGGCACGTTCGTCCGGCAGCTCACGCTCGGTGACCACCTGGACACCGCGCGCATCAGCGCCGCCTACGACAACGGCGTCCTGAGCGTGACGATCCCGGTCAAGGAGTCCGCGAAGCCGCGCAAGATCGACGTGACCACCGGCAGCGGTGCGCAGCAGCTCGCGGTCGGCAGCGGTTCCGCCGAGTAGTCCGGGGGCGTGCGGTGACGACGATCATCAACGCCCTCCTCGCCGTCGCGGTCGTGACGGGAGCGCTGGTCGCGACGAGCCTGGACCGTCGGGTGGCCGTGCTCCTGGGCGCGGCCGGCAGCACGGCGGGGAACTTCCTCACCTGGCTGGTCGCGCCCGGCGCGTGGGCACAGGTCCCGCTCGTCCCCTGGCTCGCCGCGGCCGCCGGCACGGTGGCGCTCATCGCACTCTGGAGTGCGACGCGCCTCTGGTCCGGCATCTTCGAGCCACCGCGCGCACCGCGCGACGACGACACCGCCGCGCTGGTGACGGTGGGTGCGGAGTCGTGACGGGGTGACCACGTGACGGACGGGAGGCGCGGTGCCGGCTGGCACCGCGCCTCCCGTCCGTCTCCCGGTCGCGTCGCGCGACCGGCGGGACGGTCACTCCTTGTGAAGCGTGTCCTGCACGAGGCCGGCGGTCTTCTCGACCACGTTCGGCAGCTCGGTGGTGCCGTACAGCCGGACGTCCGGGTGCGTGGGCGGGGGCATCGGCACCGAGGTGGTGGGGCCGTCGTGGTACGAGTACTCGCCCTTGCCGTCGAACGACGGGCCGCTCGCCCACGGGCCGTCCGCCGCCGCCTTGCCGTCGGAGAAGTTGAGGTACTGGTAGTTGACCTCCTGGTTCTCCTTCGACTGCGGGAAGTTGCTCGGCACCGGGAAGCCCTCGACGCCCTTCTCGCGGAGCTCCGCGGCGGCGGTCGCCCACATGTTCTGGTGCATGGTGTCGCGCGCGATGAGGAACGAGAGCAGGTCCCGCACGCCGTGGTCGTCGGTCATGTGGTAGAGCCGGGCGGCCTGGACGCGCCCCTGCATCTCGGCGTTCTCGTTCGCCGTGAAGTCGGCGAGCAGGTTGCCGGACGCGGTGATGTACGAGCCCTGCCAGGGGTTGCCGTTGCTGTCCACCGGTCGGGCTCCGGCGCCCGCGACGATCGCGTGCTGCACGTCGGTGCCCCCGACGATCGCCGCGACGGTCGGGTCGTCCTGCAGCGCGTCCTCGGTGATGCCGAGCGGGCTCTTCTCGAGCAGCTGCGCGATCATCGTCGCGAGCATCTCGACGTGGCCCATCTCCTCGGCACCGATGCCGAACACCATGTCGCGGTACTTGCCCGGGATGTGCATGTTCCACGCCTGGAACTGGTACTGCAGCGCGACGGAGATCTCGCCGTACTGGCCGCCGAGCACCTCCTGCAACTTGCGCGCGTACACCGCGTCGGGCTTGTCGGGGGTGGCCTTGAACTGGAGCTCTTGCTTGTGGAAGTACAACTCGTTCTCCTGTCTCGGTGATCGTCGTCCCGTCGTCGTGCACGGCGGCACGGCCGGGTCCGGTCGTCGTCTCCGACGGTCCGCGCCGGTGACTGGGCGGGCGTCCGGGGTGGACGGATCACGCGGCCCCGGTGGCCGGATCGCGCGGACGAGGTCCCGGTGCCTCCGGTCTGTACGCAGGTGAGTCGTCCCCGCGGCGGGGTCGTGAGCGGGGAGCCCGTGTCGATCGCCCACCGCGTGCTGGGACAGCTGACGATCTGACGGGTTCGTCCTGCAGGACGACCCCGTTCGTCCCTCCGCACGATGCACGGCGACCGGGTCGACCCCCAGGCTCGGTGGCATGGAGAGTTCGACCAAGCACGTGATCGCCACCCTCGCCACCTGCGCCGCGATCGTCGTCGTCACCGCGGTGGCACTCGTCGCGATGTCCCCGATGCCGTGATCCACCGTCGTGCGATGATCGAGCCGTGACGGACCGGCGCACGTTCCTCCGGCCGATGCGGCGCCGGTCGATCCTCGTCGACCTCCTCTGGGCCGGGCTCGCGGCACTGCTCTTCGCCGCACCGATCGACGTCGAGCTCGAGCACGCGAGTCCCCTGGCCGTCGCGGTCGCCTGCGTCGCGATCGTGCTCCGCCGCCTGTCCCCGAGCTCGGCGATGGTCGCGACCGTCGCCCTCGGCGCGGTGCAGGTGGCCGGCGGCGAACGGCCGTCGTTGGTCGACCTCGCCATCGCGGTCGTCATCGGTACCGTCGCCGTCGTCGGCACACGGTTCGAAGCCGTGCTCGCCGGCCTCCTCGCCGTGATCGCCGGAGCCTCGGCGTCCATGTACCTCTCCTCGACCGGTTACCGGTACGCCCTGCTGCTGAACGGGCCACGCGACCAGGTCGTCCTCGTCCTCGCCGCGCCGGCGCTCGTCCTGCTCTCCTTCTGGGCCGCTGGTCTCGCCGGTCGGGCCATCCGGTCGCAGAACGCCGAGGCCGTCCGACGCGCCGACGCCGAGGCAGCTGCCAGCCGTGCGGAGGCCGTGGCCAACCGGGCCGAGGCCGTCGCCACCCGCGCGGTCGACGAGGCCGAGGCCGAGCGCATCCGCGCCGACATCGCCCGCGACGTGCACGACGTCGTCGGGCACTCACTCGCGGTCATCATCGCGCAGGCGGACTCGGTGCCCTTCCTCGACGACGAGGCCCGAATCCGCGAGGTCAGCGCCACCATCGCCAGCACCGCCCGCAGCTCCCTGGTCGAGGTGCGGCAGGTGCTCGGACACATCGACGGCTCCGACACCGCGAGCGACCCGACGTCCTTCGAGGAGATCGTCCGCGGCATCCGCGACGCCGGGGTCGACGTGGAGCACGCCGTCCGCGGTGTCGCCCGGCCGCTCGGTGCCGTGCACGGCACCGCTGCCCGCCGGGTCCTGCAGGAGATGCTCACGAACGCGCTCCGGCACGGGGCACCCGGCGGCGCCGTCGAGGTCCGGGAGACCTGGCGCTCCGCCGACCTCGTGCTCGAGGTCGAGAACCCCGTGCCCTCGAGCGCGCTGCCCGTCGGCGCCGAGCTCGGGCTCGAGGAGCTCGCCGCTGCGGCCACCGGCGCCGTGGCCGTCCGCACCGTCGCGACCGGTGAGCAGCCGACGACCGCGTCGACACGGGGTTCCGGCCGGGGCCTCACCGGCATGCAGACCCGACTCACCACGATCGGCGGGTCGTTCGACGCCGCCGTGCTGGACGCCGTGTTCGTCGCGCGCGCCCGCATCCCGTTCGACGTCCGAGGGGGGACAACTCGATGACCGACCCGATCCGCATCCTGCTCACCGACGACCAGGCGCTCTTCCGCGCCGGCCTCCGTGTGGTGCTCGACGCGCAGCCCGACATGCAGGTGGTGGGCGAGGCGTCCGACGGCGCCGAGGCACTCGACCGCATCCGCGAACTCCGACCCGACGTCGTCCTGCTCGACATGCGGATGGCCGGCGTGGACGGCGTCGAGACGGTGCGCCAGCTGTTCTCCGGCGCGTTCCCGGGGCCGCTCCCCCGTGTGGTGGTGCTCACGACGTTCGGCCTCGACCCCGCGGCCGCCACGGCGATCCGGCTCGGCGCGAGCGGGTTCCTGCTCAAGGACACCACGCCGCCGTTCCTGTTCGCGGCGGTGCGCGCCGTGCACGAGGGCAGCTCGGTGATCGCGCCGAACGACCTCTCGCAGCTGTTCGGCGCCGACGTCGACCGTGCCCCCGCCCCGCAGCCCGAGGCGTTCCAGACCCTGACCGACCGGGAGCGCATCGTGTTCGGTTGGGCATCGCGTGGGCTGTCGAACGCCGAGATCGCGGCGAAGGAGTTCGTCACCGAGTCGACCGTGAAGACGCAGATCTCGAGCATCCTCGGCAAGCTCGCGCTCCGTGACCGGGTGCAGCTCGTGGTGTACGCGCACGACCACGGGCTGGCCGGTGCCCGCGACGCCCGGTCCACCGGCCCGTAGACCGACGCCCATGGGCCACCGACCCCGGCCACTCGTCCCCGGTACGCTCCGACCGTGTTCCTCCTCGTCGTCGCCGTCGTCTTCGCCGTCTGCTTCGCGGTGTCACGCCGCCGCGACCCGCGCCTGCTCCGCAACGGCGTCTTCCTGACCGCGGCGGTCGTGTTCGGCGTGCTCGGAACGCTCTCCGTCGCAGCCGACCGCTCCCCCGTGGCACTCGTCCTGCTCGCGCTGCTGATGCTCGCCCTGCCCGTCAGCGTCGTGGTGTTCGGCGTCGCCCTCGTCGCGAACGGCGTCACGATGCTCCGCAAGGAGGGCAGGAGCCTCGGCAACCAGCTCTCGCTCATCGCCGGGGTCCTGGTCTTCGCACTGCCGGTCCTCGCCGTCCTGGTCGTCGTCTGGTTCGGCGCCGTCGGGGTGACCGTGGCGGCGCTCGTCGCCCTGGTGTCCGCCTACGCGAGCGCAGCGTTCGTGTCGTTCGCGGTCTACTCCGTCGTCTACGGGCGGATGCGGCACGGACTCGTGCCGACCGCCGTCGTCGTGCACGGCGCCGGACTCCGGCCGGACGGCACCGTGACCCCGCTCCTGCGCGGACGGCTCGACCGGGCGCTCACGGTCTGGCGTGCCGAGACGGCGCGCGGCAACCGGCCGCTGCTCGTGCCGTCGGGCGGCCAGGGCAGCGACGAGGTCCGGTCCGAGGCGGCCGCCATGGGCGAGTACCTCGGCGCCCAGGGCGTCCCGGCGGAGGCCGTGCTGCTCGAGGACCGGTCGACCACCACCCGCGAGAACATCGAGCGGTCCGCCGTGCTCCTGCGGGAAGCGGACCGACACGGCCCCCTGCTCCTGGTCACGAGCGACTACCACGTGCTCCGCACCGCCTCGCTCGCCCGACGCCTCGGGGTCGACGCGCAGGTGGTCGGCGCACGGACCGCGCGCTACTACGTGCCCAGTGCGTTCCTCCGCGAGTTCGTCGCACTGCTGGTCGAGCACCGCTGGGTCACCGTGATCGCGCTCGGCCCGTTCGTGGTGCTGGCGGCGGCCGTCGTCGTCGGCCAGCTCACCCAGCTGGTCCCCTGAGGCACCCAGCCGACCACGCGACGGACGGGAGGCCCGTGGCAGCGGTGATCCGCGCCTCCCGGCCGGCACGCACCCACCTCGCCGCGCGCGGCCGTGAGCGGGCCCGGGAACGCGAGAAGGCCCCCGGATCCCTCCGGGGGCCTTCCCTCACCTGGTGCGCGAGGGGGGACTTGAACCCCCACGCCGTTTCCAGCACACGGACCTGAACCGTGCGCGTCTACCAATTCCGCCACTCGCGCCAGCCCGGCAACACTAGCACGCGTGGGAGGGTGCCCGTGACCACGCACAGACGGGCAGGAGCGCCACCCACTACCATGCAGTGGTCCCTGACCGACGAACACGGAGACACATGGGCCTCTTGGACAGCTTCGAGCGAGGGTTGGAGCGCGCCGTGAACGGCGCCTTCGCGAAGACCTTCCGCTCCGGCGTGCAGCCCGTCGAGATCTCCAGCGCGCTGCGGCGGGAGCTCGACACGAAGGCCGCCGTGGTCTCGCGCGAGCGGATCCTCGTGCCCAACGAGTTCACGGTGCGCCTCGCACCACCGGACCACACCCGCATGAACGACATCGGTCGGCCGCTCATCGACGAGCTGTCGCAGATGGTGCAGCAGCACGCGGTCGCGCAGAACTACTCGTTCTCCGGCCCGGTGTCGATCTCGCTGCAGCAGGACGGCACGCTGTCCACCGGGATCCTGGAGATCGACTCGTCGACCGTCCAGCGCGACGTCGCCTGGGTCGCCGTGCTCGACATCGGCTCGCAGCGCCACCGGTTGCGCCGCGGCCGCACCGTCATCGGGCGGGGCACCGACGCGGACATCACCGTGGCCGACACCGGGACGAGCCGGAAGCACGTCGAGGTCATCTGGGACGGCAAGCACGCACAGGCCAACGACCTCGGGTCCACGAACGGCTCGAAGCTGAACGGCGAGCGCTTCCAGCAGGCCATCGTCGAGCCGGACTCCACCATCGAGATCGGTCGTACCCGTATGGTGTTCCGGGTGATCCCGGAGAACGACGGAGGTGCACGATGACCACGGGCCTGACCCTGCTCGTCCTGCGCTTCGCCTTCCTGGCGGTGCTGTGGCTGTTCGTGTTCGTCATCGTCTTCGCCCTGCGGAGCGACCTGTTCGGCCAACGTGTCCGCACCATCCCGACCGACCCGAAGGCCGGTGCGTCCTCGCCGACGACGCCGGCCGTCCCCGCCGCAGCAGCACCAGCGGCCGCGGCGCCCGGTGCGTTCACGGAGCTGATCGGCCAGCCCTCGGGCCCGACGCCGCAGCAGTCGGGTGCCGCACAGCAGGCCGCCGGCGTCCCGACGCGCCTCGTCATCACCGAGGGCTCGCGCGAGGGCCTGGAGATGCCGCTCGGCGGCGGCCCGATCACGATCGGTCGCTCCAGCGAGTCGAACGTCGTCATCCGCGACGACTACACCTCGACGCACCACGCCCGCCTCGACCTCCGTGGCGAGGGCTGGGTCCTGTCCGACCTCGAGTCCACGAACGGCACGTTCGTCAACGATCAGAAGGTGACCGGGCCCGTGACCATCGCGGAACGGACGCCGATCACGATCGGGACGACGACGTTCGAGCTGCGGCGGTAACCGGCACATGACGGCTCGCACGCTGAGCGCCGCTGTGTCCCACGTGGGGCGCATCCGTGCCAACAACCAGGACTCCGGGTACGCCGGCACGCACCTGTTCGCGGTCGCGGACGGCATGGGCGGGCACGCCGGCGGCGACGTCGCCTCGGCGATCGCCATCCGCCGCATCCGCGAGGTCGACCGCGAGTTCCCGTCCGCGCACGACGCGGAGTTCGCCCTGCAGTCCGCGCTCATCGCCGCGAACCAGCTCATCACCGAGACGGTGTTCGAACACCAGGAGCTCACCGGCATGGGCACCACGGTGTCCGCGCTCATCCGCGTGGGCGAGCAGATCGCGATCGCCCACATCGGCGACTCCCGCATCTACCGGATGCGCGACGGCGAGCTGCAGCAGATCACCTCCGACCACACCTTCGTGCAGCGGCTCGTCGACAGCGGCCGCATCACGCCGGAGGAGGCGGCCGTGCACCCCCGTCGCTCGGTGCTCATGCGCGTGCTCGGGGACGTCGACGCCGCACCCGAGGTCGACACCGCCGTCATGGACATCCAGACCGGCGACCGTTGGCTGCTCTGCTCGGACGGCCTGTCGTCGTACCTGGCCGAGGAACGGATCCGACACGCACTCGCGTCGAACATGGACGCGAACCAGGTGACGCAGCGCCTGGTCAAGGAGACCCTCGACCACGGTGCCCCGGACAACGTGACCGTCGTCGTGATGGACGTCACCGACACGGAGCCCGAGGACGACGACGCCGCAGCCACCACCGTCGGCTCCGCAGCCGCGCCGCTGACCTTCGAGGCGTCGACCGGCCGGAAGCCGATCCGCCTCCCCACGATCCTGCTCCACCCGCTCAAGGTGAGCTCCGTCCCCGAGGACTCCCACTTCGAGCCCGAGTCCGACCAGTACTTCGCCGAGCTCATCGCCGAGGACCGCCGTCGTCGCATCCGGCGCCGTGTGGCCTGGTCGATCGCACTCGTCGTCGCCGTCGCGGCGCTGGTCGGCGCGGTGTTCCTGGGCTGGCGGATCACGCAGGCGCACTACTACGTCGGGACCGACCGCGGCACGGTCGCCATCTACCAGGGCGTGCAGCAGTCCATCGGCCCGATCGCCCTGTCGGACGTCTACGAGGACACCGACATCTCGGTGTCGTCGCTCCCCGACTACACCCGCGAGAACGTGCGCTCGACGATCAACGCGACGTCGCTCTCCGACGCCCGTGACATCGTGGACCGGCTGCGGAAGGCCGCCGAGACCGGTCAGGACCAGGCCGGCACCGGCGGGGACACGTCCTCGTCGCCGACACCGTCGCTGACCCCGTCGGCCTCGCCCTCGGACAGCGCTGCGCCGTCCGAGGCCCCGGGAGCCACCGGATGAGCGCCGCGACCGCCCAGTCCTTCACGCAGGCGATCACGATCAAGCTGCGTGAGCCCGCCCGTGCCCGCAACCTCGAGCTCGTGCTGCTCGTCATCGCGTGCGGCATCTGCGCCGGCGCGATGGTGCTCGTGCAGCTCGGCACCAAGGGCCGGATCTTCGACACCGGCGTGCTCTGGGTCGGCGCCGGCATCCTCGGACTCGCACTCGTCATGCACGTGGTGCTCCGGGTCGTCGCCAAGCACGCGGACCCGTTCGTGCTGCCGATCGCCCTGGTGCTCAACGGCATCGGCATCGCCGAGATCTACCGCATCGACGTCCACAACGGCCTGACCGGCTGGGACGCGATCGGCGTCAAGCAGATCGTCTGGACGATGCTCGCGATGGTCCTGGCGACGATCACCGTCGTGGCGGTCCGCAACCACCGCTTCCTGCAGCGCTACCGCTACATCTTCATGTTCGCGACGATCGCGCTGCTGCTCCTGCCGATGCTGCCCGGCATCGGGGAGAACATCGGCGGTGCCCGGGTGTGGATCCGCATCGGCCCGTTCTCGTTCCAGCCCGGCGAACTCGCGAAGATCACGATGGCGCTGTTCTTCGCCGGCTACCTCGTCACCGCACGCGACTCGCTCTCGATCGTCGGCAAGAAGTTCGCCGGCATGACGTTCCCGCGCGCCCGCGACCTCGGTCCGATCCTCGTGATGTGGGCGTCGGCGATGGCCGTCCTGGTGTTCCAGCGCGACCTCGGGACGGCGCTGCTGTACTTCGGCCTGTTCCTCGTGATGATCTACGTCGCCACCGCGCGGCTCGGGTGGGTCGTCATCGGTCTCGGCCTGTTCATCGGTGGAGCCCTCGTCGCGCAGTCGGTCCTGGTCTACGTCCGAGGCCGCTTCGAGCAGTGGCTCGACCCGTTCGACCAGACGATCTTCGACCGCCAGACCCAGGGCAGCTACCAGCTCGTGCAGGGCCTGTTCGGCTTCGCGAACGGCGGGATCACGGGCACCGGCCTGGGCCAGGGGCGCCCGTACATCACCCCCGTCGCGAACGCCGACTACATCGTCGCGTCGCTCGGCGAGGAGCTCGGGCTGATCGGCGTCTTCGCGATCCTCGCCCTGTTCATCGTCCTGGCGTCCCGAGGCCTGCGCGTGGCCTTCATGGCCCAGGACGACTTCGGCAAGCTGCTCGGCGTCGGCTTCGGCTTCATCATCGCGCTGCAGGTCTTCGTCGTCGTCGGCGGCATCACCCGGATCATCCCGGTGACCGGCCTGACCACACCCTTCATGGCCGCCGGTGGATCGTCCCTGATCGCGAACTGGATCATCGCGGCGATGCTGCTGCGCCTGACCGACTCGATCCCCGCAGAACAGCGCGTCCAGCAGGGCGCGGTCCCCGCCGCCCGTGGCCGTTCCGGACGCGGTGCGACGACCAGGAAGGAGCGCTCCCGGTGAACCGACAGCTCCGCGGCGTCTCGACCGTCATCGTGCTCATGTTCGTCGCGCTCTTCGTGTCGACGACGTCGATCCAGTTCTTCGCGGCCGACTCCCTGCGCGCCGACTCGCGGAACTCCCGCACGATCCTGGACAGCTACTCGACCAAGCGCGGCGCGATCCTGGTCGACGGCAGCCCGATCGCCGAGTCCACCCCCTCGGACGACCAGTACCAGTACCAGCGCAAGTACACGAACGGTGCGCTGTACTCCGCCGTGACCGGCTACTTCACCATCGGGCAGGGCAACACGGGCATCGAGAGCGCCGAGAACACCGTGCTCTCCGGCAACTCCGACGCCTCGTTCTTCCAGAACCTCAACGCCATCCTCACGGGCCAGGACGTCCAGGGCGACAACGTCAACCTGACGATCGACCCGGACGTGCAGCAGGCGGCGTACGACGCGCTCGGCCAGAACAGCGGCGCCGTGGTCGCGATCCAGCCGTCGACGGGCAAGATCCTGGCGATGGTGTCGAAGCCGGCGTACGACCCGAACGCGCTGACCTCGCACGACACCGCACAGGTGAAGCAGCAGTACGACGCCCTGCTCCAGCAGACCCCGACCCCGCTGCAGAACCGCGCGATCGGCGGCGACCTGTACACGCCGGGCTCGGTCTTCAAGCTCGTCGTGGCCTCCGCCGCGCTGAAGGACGGCAAGTACACGCTCGACTCCGAGTTCCCGAACCCGTCCCGCCTGCAGCTCCCGGGCACCAGCACGTACATCAACAACGCCGAGGGGGGTTCCTGCGGCGGTGGCGAGACCGTGCAGCTCCGCACGGCGATCCAGTACTCGTGCAACATCCCGTTCGCCGAGCTCGGTCAGAAGCTCGGGTACGACACGATCAAGTCCGTCGCGGACGAGTACGGGTTCGGCGACGCGATCGAGGTGCCGATGCGTGCCACCGCCAGCCAGTACCCCGACGTCGACTCGACCGCGCAGCTCATGCTGAGCGCCTTCGGGCAGGCCAGCGTGCGCGTCTCGCCGCTGCAGATGGCGATGGTGTCCGCCGGCATCGCGAACGGCGGCAAGGTCATGCAGCCCTCGCTCGTGGACTCGATCACCACGAGCGACCTGAAGACCGTCGAGTCGTTCTCGCCGAAGCAGTACAGCGACCCGCTGTCCGGCTCCGAGGCCGCCGACCTGACCGAGGCGATGCAGAGCGTCGTCAGCGGCGGGACCGGCACCAATGCCAAGATCGACGGAGTCGACGTCGCGGGCAAGACGGGCACGGCGGAAGGCGGTACGGGCGACCCGTACACGCTGTGGTTCACGGGGTTCGCCCCGGCGAAGAACCCGGAGGTGGCCGTGGCGGTCGTCGTCGGGAACGGTGGCGGACTCGGGCAGTCCGGCGTCGGCAACACGGTCGCGGCTCCGGTCGCGAAGAAGGTCATGGAGGCGGTGCTGAACAAATGAGACCCACCAGCGGACTCACTTTCGGTGGGCGGTACCAGCTCTCCTCCCGTGTCGCGATCGGCGGCATGGGCGAGGTGTGGCAGGCGACCGACCTCGTCATCGGCCGGACCGTCGCGCTCAAGATCCTGAAGGACGAGTACCTCGGTGACCCGGGCTTCCTCGAGCGCTTCCGCGCCGAGGCCCGGCACGCGGCACTCGTCAACCACGAGGGCATCGCCAACGTCTTCGACTACGGCGAGGAGGACGGCAGCGCCTACCTCGTGATGGAGCTCGTCCCCGGCGAGGCCCTGTCCACCATGATCGAGCGGGAGCACACGCTGCCGGTCGACAAGGTGCTCGACATCGTCGCCCAGACCGCGAACGCCCTGCAGGCCGCGCACGCGGTCGGTCTGGTGCACCGCGACATCAAGCCGGGCAACCTGCTCATCACGCCCGACGGTCGTGTGAAGATCACGGACTTCGGCATCGCGCGCATCGCCGACCAGGTCCCGCTCACCGCGACCGGCCAGGTCATGGGCACCGTCCAGTACCTGTCGCCGGAGCAGGCGAGCGGCCACCCGGCGTCGCCGTCGACCGACATCTACTCGCTCGGCATCGTCGCGTACGAGTGCCTGGCCGGACGTCGCCCCTTCACCGGCGAGTCCCAGGTCGCCATCGCGATGGCGCACATCAACGAGCAGCCACCCGCGCTGCCCGGCGACGTGCCCGAGCCGGTGTCGGCCCTCGTCCTGTCCTGCATCGCGAAGAAGCCGGCGGACCGCCCGGCGACCGCCGCGAACCTCGCCCGTGCAGCCCAGGCGCTGCGCCGTGGGGACGTCGCCGCTGCGACCGTCGCCGTCCCGGCGGTCGGTGGTGGCGGGACCGTCGCGTTCAACCCGCCGCAGGGCCCCGGTGACGACGCTGCGACCGCGTTGATCGGGACGCAGGCGGGAGCGGTCGCTGGCCCTCCCGGTACTCCGCGGTCACCCGCGGCCCCGGAGGACGAGGAGCCGCGGAAGAAGCGTGCCTGGATCTGGTGGCTCGTGGGCGTCCTCGCGGTGCTCGTGATCGGCGGCGTCATCGCGGCGTTCGCGCTCAGCGGGTCGGACGAGCCGGAGCCGGCTCCCACGTCCTCGTCGCCGGCACCCACCCGGACGACGCCGACACCGACCCCGACGACGACCCGGGTCTTCCTGAACAAGAGCGACTACCTCGGTCGCAACGCCGACGAGGTCCGGAACGAGCTCCAGGAGCGCGGGTTCGAGGTCACGGTCCAGGACGGCAGTCCCGCACCGACGGCGGAGCAGGCCGAGACCGTCGCGGACATCACCCCGACCGGCAGCGTGGTCGAGGGCACCCTCGTCACCATCACCCAGTACACGACCCCGCCGACGGCCAACAAGCCGAACACCCCGACCGCGGGGACGGTGTCGCAGTCCGGTCAGGTCACCTTCAGCTGGTCGGCCGCGACCTGCCCCGACGGCTACACCGTGTCGAAGTACTCGTGGACGGTGTCGGGCGGGAAGGACGCCTCCGGCGCGACCTCCGGTGACACCAGCTCGACGGCCGTCACGATCCAGGCCGATGCTGCGGGCGCCCCGGTGTCGTTCAGCTACACGGTCACCTGCGGCTCGCTCGCCGCCTCCGAGTCCTCGGACCCGGCGACCGCGACCTGGGAGCAGGCGACCCCCACGCCGACGGGCACCCCGACCGCGCCGCCGACCGGAGCTGCCAAGCCCTGACCGATCGTCACCCGAACGGGGGCTGTCGACACCGTTGTGTAACGGTTCGTCGGCAGCCCCCGTCGTCAGCGTTCGGGCAGGAAGCGCTGCCGTACACTTGCCCGGACGGACATTCGGAGGAGTACGTGCCAGAAGGTGTGACCGCGGGGATCACGCTCCTCGCCAACCGCTACGAGATCGGTGACGTCATCGGTCGTGGGGGCATGGCGACGGTGCACGTGGGTACCGACACGCGACTCGGTCGCAAGGTGGCCGTGAAGCTCCTCAAGCCGAGCCTCGCGTCGGACCCGACGTTCCGGATCCGCTTCCGACAGGAGGCGCAGGCGGCAGCCCGCATGGCGCACCCGACCATCGTGCGCGTGTACGACGCGGGCGAGGAGACCGTCACCGAGCCTTCGGGCAACCAGGTCCAGGTGCCCTACATCGTGATGGAGCACGTCGACGGCCGCGCGGTGTCCGACGTCCTCGACGACGGCCCGCTCGACCCGGCAGAAGCGGTCCGCATCACCGAGGGCATCCTGACCGCCCTCGAGTACTCGCACCGCGCCGGCGTCGTGCACCGCGACATCAAGCCCGCGAACGTCATGGTGACGCACGGCGGTCAGGTCAAGGTCATGGACTTCGGCATCGCCCGCGCGATCACCGACACGTCCGCCACGGTGGCGCAGACCACGTCGATCCTCGGCACGGCGTCGTACTTCTCCCCGGAACAGGCCCGCGGCGAGACCGTCGACGCGCGGACCGACCTGTACTCCACCGGCGTCCTGCTCTTCGAGCTGCTGACCGGCCGTCCGCCGTTCGTCGGCGACTCGCCCGTGGCGGTGGCCTACCAGCACGTGAGCGAGCAGCCGGTCGCACCGTCCACGCTCGCGCCCGAGGTGTCCCCGGCGCTCGACGCCGTCACGCTGCACGCCCTGGTGAAGGACCGCACGCGCCGGTTCCAGAACGCTGCGGAGTTCCGGACCGACCTGCAGCAGGCAGCTGCCGGCAAGGTCCCGGTCTCCACGCGCACGCTGCAGCAGAACGCCGCGCACGACGCGTCCACGATGCTCTTCGGGGTCAACCCCCGCACGACCTCGAACCCTGCGGTCGCGTTCCGGGAGCTCGACGACGACGCCGCCGACCACCGCCCCCAGCGCACGCAGAACCGTCCGCCGGTCGCGTGGATCTGGCTCGGCATCATCCTGACCGCCGCAGTGATCGCGGGCGTGGTGTTCTTCGTCGCCAACCTGCAGCCGGGCAAGGCTCCGGTGTCGTCCTCGGTGTCCGTGCCGAACGTCGTCGGTGCCACGTGGGACTCCGCGCGCACCGAACTCGAGAAGCGCGACCTCAGTGCGGTCGAGGTCGGCGAGAACTCGGACGACGTCGCCAAGGACACGGTCATCCGGACCGAACCGGGTTCCGGCACCAACGTCGCCCGCAAGCAGAGCATCAGGGTCGTCGTGTCCCTCGGCCCGGAGCAGGTGGCCGTCCCGGACGTCGCGAACCAGACGCAAGACGCGGCGGAACAGGCCCTGAAGGCCGCCGGCTTCGCGGTCGGCGCGATCAACAGCGACTACTCGAGCGACGTGCCCGAGGGCACCGTCATCAGCAGTGACCCGGCGAGTACCACGCAGCTGACGAAGGGCTCGGTCGTCAACCTGACCGTGTCCAACGGCAAGGTGCAGCTGCCGGACGTCACACAGCAGCCCATCAGCGCCGCCAACGAGGCGCTGGCGAACCTCGGGCTCAACGTGGTCGCGTCACCGACGTACACGTGCACCGGCAGCATCGTGGTGCAGCAGAGTGCCCCGAAGGGTGACGTGGCACAGGGCAGCACGATCACGCTGACCTACTGCGCGGCCTCGGCGCAGCGGCCGTCGCAGGCCCCGTCCGCTCCGGCGGCGCCTGCCCAGGGTGGCGCCGCTGGCGGGAGCGTCGGGGGCGGCGGGCAGTAGCCCGGTCCGTCGCGTCGGCTGCGGCGGGCGTCCGTGCGCCTGCCTGGAGGCACGCCGCACCCACCGCCCCGTCGGTCACGTCGCGAGACGGTCACGTCGGTACAACGTCGGTACACCGGTAGCGTCCGGTGGGCTGGCGGCGCTGGACTGCGCACGTCTGGAACGGCCGACGGCCGTTCACCGCCGACACCCTGCGGCGTGCAGCGGTGCGGGGTCGACCGGCGCCGTCAGGACCGGTGCGCGGCGATCAGGGGGTTCAGGGCCGCGGCCCGCTCGGCAGCGCCGACCAGACCGGTGGTCTCGAGCCAGTTGCCGACCATCCGGTACCCACCCTCGGTCAGGACCGACTCGGGGTGGAACTGCACGCCGTACACGGGGTGGTCGCGGTGCTCGACACCCATGATCACGCCGCCGCCGGTCCGCGCGGTGACGGTCAGCTCGTCCGGCACCGTGCCGTCCACGATGGCGAGGGAGTGGTACCGCGTGGCCGTGAACGGGTGCGGGACCCCCGTGAAGAGCACGCTGTCGTCGTGATCGACCTGCGAGGTCTTGCCGTGCATGAGTTCCTCGGCGTGGGTCACCGTCGCGCCGAGCGCCTCGGCGATGGCCTGGTGACCCAGGCACACGCCGAGCAGCGGGGCCTCGGCATCGATCGCCGCCCGGACGGTGGGGATCGAGATGCCGGCGTCCCCTGGCGTGCCCGGACCGGGCGAGAGCAGCACGCCGTCGTAGTCGGCGATCCGGTCGGCGATCTCGGCTTCGGGGAAGGCGTCGTTCCGCACGACGTCGGTGTCCGCGCCGAGCTGCTGCAGGTACCCGTTGAGGGTGTAGACGAAGCTGTCGTAGTTGTCGACGACGAGGATCTTGGTCATGGTCGGATCACCGTACTCGTGGGGGATGTGCGCTGGCTGCTGAGGGTCTTCCCACAGACGTGGTCACGGTAGGATACCGGCCATGGCCAAGGACAAGGACCGCACCAAGCCCGCCCGGAGGACCCGAGCCGACTCGGTCGACACGGCGGGCGACCAGCCCAATCCCGTGTGGTTCAAGCCGGTCATGTTCGGCTTCATGCTCGTCGGGCTCGCCTGGGTGATCGTCTTCTACATCTCGAACACGACCCTGCCGGTGCCGTCGCTCGGCTCCTGGAACATCCTGATCGGCTTCGGGATCATGTTCATCGGCTTCCTCATGACCACGCGCTGGCGCTGACTCGCCGCTCTGCACCTCCGACGCCCGTCGCACCTCCTGGTCCGGCGGGCGTCGTCGTTCGTCCGGCCCCGTCGTCGCAGCCCGCTCTCCACAAGCGCAACAGCGACCGCAGCCGTTCATCCACACTCGAGGGCCGATTCTCCACAGTTGTCCACACTTTCCACACGGTCATCCACACCCGCTTCCCCGAGTTGTCCACAGCCTCCTCCACAGTGGGGATAATCACACCCGTGTAACTCACCGAGTTGTCCCCAGTTGTGGAGAATTCAACGGGCAGCTGTGGAGAGCGGTACGCGGAGATGCAGAACGCCCCGCCCCACACTGCGGTGGGACGGGGCGTTCTGACGGTGCTCCGCGGTGCTCAGCCGATCGCGTAGCCGCCGATGCTGAGGTACGCGGCTCCGATGCCGGCCACGAGCAGCACGGCCTCGGCGATGAGCAGACCGATCTGCAGGCCCCGCTGGCGGGCGTTCCGGGTCTTGGAGAAGACGAACCCGGTGACGAAGCCGAGGACGATGCCGCCGACGTGCGCCTGCCACGAGATGTTCGTCCCGGGCAGGAACCCGACCACGAGGTTGAGCCCCATGATGACGAGCAGCTGGACGGCGTTGTAGCCGAGGCTCCGCTGGATCACGAAGAACGCCGCGAACAGACCGAAGATCGCGCCCGAGGCGCCGACCACGGGGGTCCCGGGTGTCAGCAGGGAGACCGCGAGGTCACCGCCGAGGCCCGCCAGGAAGTACAGCGCCACGAAGCGCCACGTCCCGAGCAGGTTCTCGAGGATCCGCCCGAAGATGAACACCGCGAGCATGTTGAACCCGATGTGGAAGATCGACGAGTGGACGAAGAGCCCCGTCACGAGTCGCCACGGCTGCGTCCCGACCAGCGGGGTCCAGTAGCTCAGCCACTGGTTGACGACACCACCCGACAGCAGGTTCAGCAGCCAGACGACCACCGACACCGCGATGATCACGGTGGTCGCCTTGTGGTCCATCACGGCGAAGCGACGGCGAGCGACGGTCAAGCCGCCCGGCGCCCCGGAGGCACGACGGTTCGCCTGGAACTGCGCACGCTGCTCACGAACGCACTCCGGGCAGTGCACACCGACGGCCGCTGGTGTCTGGCACTCGGTGCAGATCGTCCGCCCACACCGCTGGCACAGGATGAAGCTCTGCCGGTCCGGGTGCCGGTAACAGTAGTTGTCCCGCCCCGGGGCCTGGTCGGTCACCGGGTTCAGACGTCCTCGACGTCGATGCTCTCGATGACGACGTCGTCGAGCGGCTTGTCACGGCCGTCCGTGGGCACGCCCTCGATCGCGTCGACGACGGCGCGCGACTCGTCGTCGGCGACCTGGCCGAAGATGGTGTGCTTGCCCTGGAGCCACGGGGTGGCGACCGTCGTGATGAAGAACTGCGAGCCGTTGGTGCCGCGCCCGCCCTGGATGCCGGCGTTCGCCATCGCGAAGATGTACGGCTCCTGGAAGGTGAGCTCCGGGTGGATCTCGTCGTCGAAGCGGTAGCCCGGACCACCGATGCCCTGGCCGAGCGGGTCGCCGCCCTGGATCATGAAGTCCTTGATGATGCGGTGGAAGACGACACCGTCGTAGAGCTTGTCGGTCGAGACCTTGCCCGTACCGGGGTGCGTCCACTCCTGCTTGCCGGTCGCGAGGTCGACGAAGTTCTTGACGGTCTTCGGGGCGTGGTTGCCGAACAGGTTGACGCGGATGTCGCCCTTGTTCGTGTGGATCGTTGCGACAGCGGTGTGCAGAGACATGTTCCGATTCTCGCATGTACTCCTGACGGTGGGACGGATCACACAGCCGACGATCCGTGACCTGTCAGGGTGCTCGGTGGCAGGATGGGGTCACGCCGATCCGATGGAGGTACCAGATGACGACGATCGAGATCCCGCGCAAGCGTCGGAAGCAGATCAAGAAGCTCAAGGGCAAGACGGCCTCGCTCCTCGGCGAGCAGCGCAAGGTCCTCGAGCACGCGAACGCGATCCTCGCCGAGGCCCGCTCGCACGCTGCCGACGCAGCCCGCAAGGACATCGCCCCGCGCGTGCAGAACGCGATCGACAACGGGATCCGTCCCGCCGTCGCGACGGGCGTGCACGCAGCGACCTCGGCCGCCCAGAGCGCGTCCCACCGCTTCCAGACCGAGGTCGTCCCCGGCCTCGTCGCGACCGCCGGTTCGGTCATGAGCGTCAAGGACCTCGCGAAGGACCCGCGCGTCAAGAAGATCGTGAAGGATGCCCAGAAGAAGGGCAAGAAGGCCAAGAAGGCTGCGGCCAAGTACACGCCTGGCCAGCAGAAGAAGGGTCTGGGCTTCGGTGGGGTCGCCCTCATCGTGGTCGGTGTGGTCGCCGTCGCCGGTGCCGCGTACGCCGCGTACCAGACGCTCCGCGCCGACGACGACCTGTGGGTCGCCGACGACGCCGACTCGGCGGAGAAGCCCGCCGCCTGACCTCCCCGGTTCGTACGAAGGGCCCCGGCACTGCTCCGGGGCCCTTCGTCGTCCCCGGCGCTGTCCAGCCGTCATGCTCCGATGCCTGCGGACCACCGAGCGGGCACGTTCTGTCACGCTCGACACGGTCACTCGACCGGAAGAACCCGCTCGGTGGCACGCACACGGCACGTCCTGCCCGCCCACGGCCAGCAGCAGCTTCGAACTGGAGGCACACGCTCAGTCGCCGCGGGGCGTGGTCGCGCAACCTGCCGCGTCGCTCGCCCAGGTGAGACGACATGCCGCGTCGGAACACCCACCGACGGCACGTCGTGCGACCGCAACGAACCGAACGCCCACCGCGCCGGCACCGCTCGCCCGAAGCCAAGCGAAACGAAGCGGCCGCCGCAGCGGCGGAACCTGATGGAAGGCCACCGTTCGGCAACGTCACTGTTCCGTCGGAGGCGACCATCGCGGAGCGGCGCGGCGAAGCCGCTGACGAGCACAACGACCGAGACCGGCGAAGCGAGGAACGAGCGGAGCAGTGTCCGCCCTGAGGGAGTGGAGCCTGGGAGAATCGAACTCCCGACATCCTGCTTGCAAAGCAGGCGCTCTACCAACTGAGCTAAGGCCCCGTGAGGACCAGCGTACCGGCCCCCGGAGGGAAGTGGTGGGGCTACAAGGACTTGAACCTTGGACCTCTTCGTTATCAGCGAAGCGCTCTAACCGCCTGAGCTATAGCCCCTCAGACCAGATGAAAGCCTACCGTACCGATCTCGCAGAACGAAATCGAGGGCAGGCCACCGTCCGGCCCGGGTGTGTCAGTTGTTCGTGAAGCCCACGAGCAGGCCGCCCGTGATCCGCACACTGAGGTTGTAGAGGACACTCACGATCGCGCCGAGCACGGTGCCGACGACGACGTTGAGGATGCCCACCACGACGGAGAACCCGAGGACCTGCCCGAGGGAGAACTGGTCCATGATCGAGTAGCTGTTCTGCCCGGTGACGTCCTTGAGCAGGGCGTCGATCTGGGTGAAGACACCGGTCTGGTTCAGGATGACCCACACCAGCGCCGTGGCCACGACGATCACGATCGACCCGGCGAGGGCGATGAGGAAGCTCAGCTTCACCATCGACCAGAAGTCGAGGTACACCAGACGCAGGCGGACCTGCCGGGTACCGGTGGGACGTTTCGCCTTCTTCTGGAGCTTCTCGGCGACACTACTCATTGTTCGACTGGTCCTCTCCGGCCTCGTCCTCGACAGGCTCGGTGTCGGCGGGGTCGGCGGGTTCGGGCGCCGCTTCGTCAGGGCTCACCGTCTCCACCGGGCCCGCAGGCTCGATCTCAGGCTCGGCGTCGTCCTGGTCGTCCAGGTTCCGCTCGCTGTTCCGGGCCACCGCGATGATCCGGTCGTTCTCCGCGAACCTCGCGAAGACCACACCCATCGTGTCGCGACCCTTGGCGGGCACCTCGGACACGGCAGACCTTACCACCTTGCCCGACTGCAGCACGACGAGCACCTCGTCGTCCTCGCCCACGATGAGCGCGCCCACCAGGTCGCCTCGGTCGGTGGCCAGCTTGGCCACCTTGATGCCGAGACCACCACGGCCCTGCACCCGGTACTGGTCGACCGAGGTCCGCTTGGCGTAGCCGCCCTCGGTCATCACCCAGACGTACCCGTCGTCCGACACGACCCGCGCGGCGAGCAGCGAGTCGTCGCCGCGGAAGGACATGCCCTTCACGCCGGAGGTCGACCGACCCATCGGACGCAGGGTGTCGTTCGTCGCGGTGAAGCGGAGCGACATGCCGTGCTTCGACACGAGGAGCAGGTCGTCGGTCTCGTCGACGAGCAGCGCCTGGACGAGCTTGTCGCCCTCGCGCAGGTTGATCGCGATGATGCCGCCGGTGCGGTTCGTGTCGTACTCGGTGAGCGCGGTCTTCTTCACGAGACCCTGCTCGGTCGCGAGCACGAGGTACTGCGCGGCCTCGTAGTCGCGGATGTCGAGCACCTGCTGGATCTGCTCGTCCGGCTGCATCGCGAGCAGGTTGGCTACGTGCTGGCCCTTGGCGTCGCGACTCGCCTCCTGCAGCTCGTACGCCTTGGCGCGGTACACGCGGCCCTGGTCCGTGAGGAACAGCAGCCAGTGGTGGGTCGTGGTGACGAAGAAGTGCTCGACGATGTCGTCCGCCCGGAGCTGCGCACCCTTGACGCCGCGACCACCACGGTGCTGCGACCGGTAGTTGTCGCTCCGCGTGCGCTTGACGTACCCGCCGCGGGTGATGGTGACGACCATCTCCTCTTCGGGGATGAGGTCCTCGATCGACATGTCGCCGTCGTACCCGAGCATGATCTCGCTGCGACGGTCGTCCCCGAAGCGGTCGACGATCTCGGCGAGCTCGTCACCGATGATCGTGCGCTGCCGGGTCTCCGACGCCAGGATGTCCTGGAAGTCGGCGATCTTCCGCTCGAGTTCCTCGGCCTCGTCGTGGATCTTCTGGCGCTCGAGGGCGGCCAGGCGCCGGAGCTGCAGCTCGAGGATCGCGCGTGCCTGGATCTCGTCGACGGACAGCAGGTCCATCAGACCGGTCCGCGCCTCCTCGACGTCGGGCGAGCGACGGATGAGCGCGATGACCTCGTCGAGGGCGTCGAGCGCGGCGAGGTAGCCGCGCAGGATGTGCGCGCGCTTCTCGGCCTCGCGCAGCCGGTACTGCGTGCGGCGGACGATGACGTCGATCTGGTGGTCGACCCACGCGGAGATGAAGCCGTCGAGCGACAGCGTGCGCGGCACCCCGTCGACGATCGCGAGCATGTTCGCGCCGAAGTTCTCCTGCAGCTGCGTGTGCTTGTACAGGTTGTTCAGCACGACCTTCGCCACCGCGTCGCGCTTGAGCACGATGACCAGGCGCTGCCCGGTGCGGCCGGAGGTCTCGTCGCGGATGTCGGCGATGCCGGCGAGCTTGCCGTCCTTGACGCCCTCGGCGATCTTGATCGCCAGGTTGTCCGGGTTCACCTGGTACGGCAGCTCGGTGACGACCAGGCACGTGCGGCCCTGGATCTCCTCGACGTTCACGACGGCGCGCATCGTGATCGAGCCGCGACCGGTCCGGTAGGCGTCCTGGATGCCCTTGGTGCCGAGGATCTGGGCGCCGGTCGGGAAGTCCGGTCCCTTGATCCGCTGCATGAGCGCGCCGAGCAGTTCCTCGCGCGTCGCGTCCGGGTGCGCGAGCGCCCACTGGGCGCCCTCGGCGACCTCGCGCAGGTTGTGCGGCGGGATGTTCGTCGCCATGCCGACCGCGATGCCGACCGACCCGTTGACGAGCAGGTTCGGGAAGCGCGCCGGCAGGATCGACGGCTCCTGCGTGCGGCCGTCGTAGTTGTCCTGGAAGTCGACGGTGTCCTCGTCGATGTCCCGGACCATCTCCATGGCGAGCGGCGCCATCTTGGTCTCGGTGTACCGCGGGGCCGCGGCGCCGTCGTTGCCGGGCGACCCGAAGTTGCCCTGACCGAGCGCGAGCGGGTAGCGGAGCGACCACGGCTGCACGAGGCGGACGAGCGCGTCGTAGATCGCGCTGTCACCGTGCGGGTGGAACTGGCCCATGACGTCGCCGACGACGCGCGAGCACTTCGAGAACGCCCGGTCCGGTCGGTAGCCACCGTCGAACATCGCGTAGATCACGCGGCGGTGCACTGGCTTCAGGCCGTCACGGACCTCCGGCAGCGCACGTCCGACGATGACGGACATCGCGTAGTCGAGGTACGACCGCTGCATCTCGAGCTGCAGGTCGACCTGCGAGATGCGGTCGCCGGAGACCACGATGTCGCCTACCTCGCCGTGCACGATCTCGGGCTGCTCGTCGGCGCCGTTCTCGTTGTCGTCAGCCATGTGGCTTGGTCACCTTTCTGGTGGCCCTCCGGTCGTCGGCCGGGAGGCACTGGTTCCGTCGGTCGCGCCGGGCGCGACCACAGGGGGTCGGGACTGGTCGACGCGGCTGGCACCGCGCCTCCAGACCGGTACTAGATGTCGAGGAAGCGGACGTCCTTGGCGTTCTGCTGGATGAACTGGCGACGCGACTCGACGTCCTCGCCCATCAGCGTCGCGAAGACGCTGTCGACCGCGGCGGCGTCCTCCAGCGTGACCTGCAGGAGCGTGCGGGTGTCCGGGTTCATCGTGGTGTCCCAGAGCTCCTTGTAGTCCATCTCGCCGAGACCCTTGTAGCGCTGGATCCCGTTGTCCTTCGGGATGCGCTTGCCGGCGGCGATGCCCGCCTGCATGAGGGCGTCGCGCTCCCGGTCGCTGAACACGTACTCGTGCGCGGCGTTCGACCACTTCAGGCGGTACAGCGGCGGCTGCGCGAGGTACACGTAGCCGCGCTCGATGAGCGGACGCATGTAGCGGAAGAGCAGCGTGAGCAGCAGCGTCGTGATGTGCTGGCCGTCCACGTCGGCATCGGCCATCAGCACGATCTTGTGGTACCGGGCCTTGTCCGGGTCGAAGTCCTCGCCGATGCCGGCACCGAACGCCGTGATCATCGACTGGATCTCCTGGTTGGCCAGGGCGCGGTCGAGGCGGGCCTTCTCGACGTTCAGGATCTTGCCGCGCAGCGGCAGGATCGCCTGTGTCATCGG
The DNA here is from genome assembly GCF_003989515.1 of Curtobacterium sp. HSID17257. Classification (GTDB taxonomy): domain Bacteria; phylum Actinomycetota; class Actinomycetes; order Actinomycetales; family Microbacteriaceae; genus Curtobacterium. Next base: position 33,099 of record NZ_RBLU01000001.1, on the reverse strand, counting down.
GTTGCGGCCCTGCACGGCGGAACCGCCGGCGGAGTCACCCTCGACCATGAAGATCTCCGACAGCGTCGGGTCCTTCGACTGGCAGTCCTTGAGCTTGCCGGGCATGCCGCCCGACTCGAGCAGGCCCTTGCGACGGGTGGTCTCGCGCGCCTTGCGGGCCGCGAGCCGCGCCTGCGACGCCTGGATCGCCTTCCGCACGACGTCGCGCGCCTGCGTCGGGTTGCTCTCGAACCAGTGGCTGAGCTCGCTGCCGACGACCCGCTGCACGAAGCCCTTGGCCTCGGTGTTGCCGAGCTTCGTCTTGGTCTGGCCCTCGAACTGCGGCTCGCCGAGCTTCACGGAGATGACGGCCGTCAGCCCTTCACGGATGTCGTCACCCGTCAGGTTGTCGTCCTTCTCCTTGAGGATCTTCGTGTCCTTGGCGTACTTGTTCACCAGGGAGGTCAGCGCGGCGCGGAAGCCCTCTTCGTGGGTGCCGCCCTCGTGCGTGTTGATCGTGTTCGCGAAGGTGTGGACGCTCTCCTGGTACGAGGTGTTCCACTGCATGGCGATCTCGAGCGCGATCTTGCGCTCGGTGTCCTCGGCCTCGATCGCGATGACGTCGGGGTGGACCAGGTCCGCCTTCTTCTGCGCGTTGAGGTACTCGACGTAGTCGGGCAGCCCGCGCTCGTAGCGGAAGGAGTCCTTCCGCGACTCCTCGCCCTCGTCCGGGGTGCGCTCGTCGGTCAGGCTGATGCGGAGACCCTTGTTGAGGAAGGCCATCTGCTGGAAGCGCGTGCGGAGCGTCTCGTAGTCGAACTCGACGGTCTCGAAGATGTCGGCGTTCGGCCAGAACGTGATCGTGGTGCCGGTCTCGTCCGTCTCCTCGTCCTTCGAGACGGGGGCGACCGGGACGCCGTCGGTGTAGCTCTGGCGCCAGACGTGCCCCTGGCGGCGAACCTCGACGTCGAGCTCGGAGCTCAGGGCGTTCACGACGGAGGAACCGACGCCGTGCAGACCACCGGACACCGCGTACCCGCCGCCGCCGAACTTGCCACCGGCGTGCAGGACGGTGAGGACGACCTGGAGCGTCGAGACGCCCTCGGCCGCGTGGGTGTCGACCGGGATGCCGCGGCCGTTGTCGACCACGCGGACGCCACCGTCCTCGCGGATGGCCACGTCGATCGTGTCGCAGTAGCCGGCCAGCGCTTCGTCGACGGAGTTGTCGACGATCTCCTGCACCAGGTGGTGGAGACCACGGGGACCGGTCGAACCGATGTACATGCCCGGGCGCTTTCGGACCGCCTCGAGCCCCTCCAGCACCTGAATCTGGTCTGCGCCGTACGATGGTTCCGTCGGTGGAGCCTGCTCGGTCTCGTCCTGCGGGATCGTCCGGTCGTCGTCAGATTCTGATGCCATGTCGGGATTGCTCCTGCCTGCGCGCGGAACGCCCGCACACTGCACTCGCCAGTCTACCGCAGGAGCCCCTCTCCACGGGGCTCATCCGCCCGCTGGACGGGTGTTCTTCATCCCCGAGGACGATTTCGTCGCGTCAACCGTAGGTGTCGCGGGGACCACGCCCCTGGACGGTCCTGGGACCGCGTTTCCAGGTGGGGGCGTCCGGCCCGGAAACCCGGATCGACTGCACGCCCGCGCCCGGGTGCCGCTCCGCGATCGTCGTGGTGACGGTCGCACGCATCAGGCGGAGCTGGGTCGCCCAGGCCGTCGAGTCGCAGCGGATGACGAGCGTGCCGTCGTCGATGGTCATCGGGCGGGAGTGCTTGGCGAGCTCGTCGCCCACCACCGCGGGCCAGTCGACGAAGAGCTCCGAGCGGGCGAGCGGCTCCGACCAGCCGAGCTCCTGGGCCAGCGCACCGACGACGTCCCCGAGTCCACGGGGTTCACGCCCCTTGCCGTACGGGACGGTGTCGGCGTCGAGTTCGCGGGACCGGCGTCGGCGGGCGTCGACGGTGCGGAGGGACGGGTCACCGAACACGGCCCGCAAGTGGCGGTAGACCCGCGCGGGCTCGGAGGGCTTCCAGGGCTTCGGCATCAGGTGTGCGCCTCGTCCGTCACGATCGTGCCCGCCTCGATCCGGACGGTGTGGGCGGCGAGCTGGTCGGGCACGTCCCCGAACACCGCGGCGGTGATGAGCACCTGCTCGTAGTCGGCGACCGCCCCCGCGAGCCGTTCTCGCCGTGACTCGTCGAGCTCGGCGAACACGTCGTCGAGGATGATGATCGGGTCGCCCAGGGTCGACTCTGCGCGGAGCACCGCGGCGCCGGCGAGCTTGATCGCGAGTGCGAACGACCAGGACTCGCCGTGGCTGGCGTAGCCGCGGGCAGGTAACCCGTTCAGCTGGAAGAGCACGTCGTCGCGATGAGGTCCGACGAGGGTCAGTCCGCGGTCGAGTTCGTCCTTCCGCCGCCGCTCGAGCGCGCCCCGGAAGGCATCGGCCGCGGCGGCCACGGACACCGGCTCGTCCGGCGTCCCGAGCACCGGGTCGGTGGCCGCTGCGTCCTCGGGGTCCCCGCCCCGCACGCTGAGCACACCCGAGATCGTCGCCTCGTGCCGTTCGCCGGCGACCGTGGCGTAGGCCTCGGTGACGAACGGCGCGAGCCGTCGTGTCAGGTGGTCACGGGCCGCGATGATCTCGGCACCGAACGCGACGAGCCGGTCGTCCCAGACGTCGAGCGTCGCGAGCGACCCGGACCGGGCACCGGTCGACCGCGCCGTCTTCAGGAGCGTGTTGCGCTGCCGGAGCGTCCGGTCGTAGTCGGCGAGGACCCCCTGCATCCGCGGGGCGATCTGGCCGAGGAGCTCGTCGAGCATCCGCCGCCGGCCGGAGGGCTCCCCGCGGACGAGCGCCAGGTCCTCGGGGGCGAAGAGGACGCTCGTGCAGTAGCGCGGCAGTTCGCGGGGCTTGATCGCGGCGCGGTTGACCTGCGCTCGGTTCGACCCGGTGCGGTTGATCTGCACCTCGGCCAGGATGCTGCGGTCCTCGTGGGCCAGTCGAGCGCGCACGATCGCTGCGTCGCAGCCCTGGCGGACGAGGGCCGCATCGGTCGGGACCCGGTGGGAGCCGAGGGTGGACAGGTAGCCGATGGCCTCGACCAGGTTGGTCTTGCCCTGTCCGTTCCGTCCGACGAACAGGTTCGGCCCGCGTGCGAGGTCGACGTCCGCCTCCCGGTAGTTCCGGAAGTCGGTGAGTTGCAAGTGGTCGACGTGCACGCGGGCCGAGACGAGCTCAGGTGGTTACCTGAACTACGCCTTCTTGACGGCGTGGCCGCCGAACTGGTTGCGGAGCGCCGCGACGGCCTTCATCGTCGGGGACGCGCTGCCCTGACGCGAGACGAAGCGCGCGAAGATCGACGCGGAGATGGTCGGCATCGGCACGGCGTGCTCGATGGCCTCCTCCACGGTCCAGCGGCCCTCGCCGGAGTCCTCGACGTAGCCCTCGATCGCGTCGAGCTTCGGGTCCTCGTTCAGTGCGAGCACCATCAGGTCGAGCAGCCAGGAGCGCACGACCGTGCCGCGCTGCCACCCGGCGAAGACCGCGGGGACGTCCTTGATGATGTCCTTGGCCTCGAGGAGCTCGTAGCCCTCGCCGTACGCCTGCATGATCGCGTACTCGATGCCGTTGTGGACCATCTTGGCGTAGTGACCGGCGCCGACGGGGCCGGCGTGCGAGAAGCCCTCCTCGCGGGGGCCCTCGGGGCGGAGCGCGTCGAAGACCGGCATCGCGAACTCGACGTCCTCGGGAGCGCCGCCGACCATCAGGCCGTAGCCGTTGTCCTTGCCCCAGACACCACCGGACACACCGGCGTCCATGTAGCGGATGCCCTTCGCGCCGAGCTGCTCGGCGTGGATCGTGTCGTCCAGCCACTTCGAGTTGCCGCCGTCGATGACGAGGTCACCCTCGGACAGGACGCCGGCGAGGTCGGTGATCACGTCGTCGGTGATCTTGCCGTGCGGGACCATGACCCACACGAGCTTCTTGCCCTCGGGCAGTGCGGCGGCGAGGGCGCCGAGGTCGGCGACGTCGGAGACGGCGGGGTTCGCGTCGTACCCGGTGACCTCGATGCCTGCGTTGCGGAGACGGGCACGCATGTTGTTGCCCATGCGACCGAGGCCGACAAGACCGATGTGCATGATTTCCTCTTCTGTTCGTCGTCGCGCTGGTGGCCAGTGGCGCGTCAGCGCAGTGGTACGGCTGTTGCGCTATCGCAGCAGGAGATTGGGCTGCAGCAGGTACCGGTATCCGTCCGTCGCCGGGGCCTCTTGCGAGGTCTGGCCGGTGATGAGCACCGGGCCCGGCTTGTTGGGGTTCTCCGTCTTGGTGAAGGAGATGCGGACGAACTCGGAGTGCACCGCGTTCAACCCGTCCAGGAGGAAGGCGGGCTTCAGCGAGACCACCGTTTCCTCCCCGGTCAGCAACGCACTGATCGACTCTGACGCCTGCGCTTGTTCGGATCCGATCGCCTCGAGCGTGAGCCCGTCGACCGAGAAGGAGAACCGGAGCGCCGCTTCGCGCTCCAGGACGAGGGACACCCGTCGGACGGCCTCGACGAGCTCGGCGGTGTTGATCACCGCGTGGTCGTTCACCGTCTCGGGGAAGAGCCGGCGGACCGGGGGGTAGTTGCCCTTGATGAGCAGCGAGGTCACGGTCTTGTCGTCGGCGTGGAACGCGATGAGCTCACGGTCCGACGATCCGCTGATCGAGACCGACACCGTGGACGCCGACCCGAACGTGCGGCCGACCTCCTGCAGGGTGCGGGCGGGGACGAGCGCGTGCAGCGGGTCGGAGCCGACGCGTCCGGAGTCCCACGCGATCGTGCGGACCGCGACGCGGTAGCGGTCGGTGGCGATGAGCGACAGGTCGTTGTCGCCGACCTCGAGCTGGACACCCGTGATGACCGGCGTGACGTCGTCGCGACTGGCGGCGACGGCGACCTGGGACACGGCCTCGGAGAAGGCGTCACCGGGGACGACCCCGGTCTGCTCGCCGATCTCCGGCAGCGTCGGGTACTCCTCGACCGGCATGGACAGCAGCGTGAAGTGTGCCGATCCGCAGGTGACCGAGATCTTCGTGTCCTCGGTGGTGAAGGTCACCGGGGCGTTCGGCAGTCGGCTCGAGATGTCGTTCAGCAGTCGGCCGGAGACGAGCACGGTGCCCGGTTCGTCGATCTGCGCCGTGATCGACGTCTGGGCCGAGACCTCGTAGTCGAAGGACGACAGCGTGAGCCGATCGCCCTCGGCGTGGATGAGGACTCCGGACAGGATCGGGAGGGTCGTGCGCTGTGGGAGGAGCTTCACCGCGAAGGAGACGGCTTCGGAGAAGACGTCCCGGTTGACCTCGAACTTCACAGCTGGGACCCCTGTCGATCGGTTGGACTGTCCGGCCGCCCCATTGTGGCACAGCGGAGCAGGGCCCGGATTTCTTGTCATCCCGCCGTCCACAAGGTTGGCCCGCGGAACTTCATCGTTAACCAGGATCAATGGTGTTAACGCCTGTGCACAGTGTGGATAACTCTGTGCATCCCGCTTCTCCACAGGGAACTACACACGTGTGAGTTGTGAGTCGCGTGTTGGCAGCGTCTGGATGAACAAATCTCATCTATCCGCTTCCATCCCCAGTCTCCACAGGTGAGGTCAGAACTGTGAACAACCGGACCGCGTGTCCTCCACAGTTATCCACAGGCTTTCCACACTGGGGGAAACTCGGCCCATGGAACCGTCTCAGATGGTGGATACGCGCCGAGGCGGGCCGATCCGCGGGTGGTGGTGCGGGCCTCCCGGCTGACGACGGAACGACGGACGGGAGGCACGGTGCCGTGTCGCACCGTGCCTCCCGTCCGTCAGCCGGTCGCGTCCGCGTCAGCTGCTCGCGCCCGCGTCAGCGGTAGCGGCGGTCCTGCTTGATGCGGCTCGTCAGCTCGGTGACCTGGTTGTAGATCGACCGACGCTCCTTCATCAGCTCGGTGATCTTCTTGTTCGCGTACATGACGGTGGTGTGGTCCCGGTTGCCGAACAGCTGCCCGATCTTCGGCAGCGACAGGCTCGTCATCTCACGGCACAGGTACATCGCGATCTGTCGGGCGGTGGCGATCGCCTGGGACCGGGACGATCCGTAGAGGTCGTCGACCGAGAGCTTGAAGTACTCCGCGGTGTGGTTGATGATGTCCGTCGGCGCGATCACGTTGTCGTCGTCGAGGGTGATCAGGTCCTTCAGGACGGTCTGCACCAGGGCCATGTCGACGGCCGTCCGGTTCAGGCTCGCGAACGCCGTCACGCGGATGAGCGTGCCCTCGAGCTCCCGGATGTTGCTCGACACCTTCGACGCCATGAACTCCAGGATGTCGTCGGGCACCTGCAGGTGGTCGGACTGCGCCTTCTTGCGCAGGATCGCGATGCGCGTCTCGAGGTCCGGTGCCTGCACGTCGGTGATCAGACCCCACTCGAACCGCGAGCGCATCCGGTCCTCGAAGCCGGTCAGGTGCTTCGGCGCGACGTCCGACGTGATGACGACCTGCTTGTTGTGGTCGTGCAGCGTGTTGAACGTGTGGAAGAAGGCCTCCTGCGTGGAGTCCTTCCCCTGCAGGAACTGGATGTCGTCGATCAGCAGGATGTCGATGTCGCGGTAGCGCTGCTGGAACTGGTTCGAGCGGTTGTTCGCGATCGAGTTGATGAAGTCGTTCGTGAACTCCTCGCTCGACACGTACCGCACGCGGATGCCCGGGTACAGGCTCTCGGCGTAGTGGCCGATCGCGTGCAGCAGGTGCGTCTTGCCGAGGCCGGAGTCGCCGTAGATGAAGAGCGGGTTGTAGGCCTTGGCCGGTGCCTCGGCGACCGCGACCGCGGCGGCGTGGGCGAAGCGGTTCGACGAGCCGATGACGAAGTTGTCGAAGTTGTACTTCGGGTTGAGGCGTGACTCGGGGCGTCCGCCGGTGCCCGGGGAGTCGATCTGGCTCGGGACGAACGGCGCCTCGATGTACTGCCGCGGCGCCGCGCTCTGCTCCACCGGCGCCTGCACGGGCTCGGCGTACTCGGGGACGTGGCTCGCGACGACGGGGTCGACGCGCGGCTCGGACGCCATGTCCGGGTTCACCGTGATGGCGAAGTTCGCGACCGAGTCGTCACCGACCCGCGAGACGGCCTCGGTGATGGGGACCCGGATCCGCTGCTCGAGCATGCCGCGCGTCAGGTCGTTCGGGACCTCGAGGTAGAGCGTGCCGGCGAGCACGCCCTTCGGCTCGACCAGGTTGAGGAAGCCGTGCAGCTGCGGGGTGATGCGGTCGTCCTCGGAGAGGAGGCCCAGGACGGAGGACCAGAGGTCCTCGACGGGGTCGGCCGGCATCGTCATTCGCGCTGGTCTCCTGGTCTGGTGTCGGTGTGCTGGTGTCGGACGTCGGCGGTGGTCCGCCGCTCCCGTGTCGTCCCCGTCGCGTCGAGCCCGTCCGGTCGTCGCGGGAGGCGGCGTGGCTCGGGCCCGCTCGGTCGGAGGTGCTCCACGAGCGTGTCCGGCGCGGCCGATCCACGGGGCCGGACCGCTGTCGCTCCGTGGCGGTGATCCACAGGGTTGTCCACAGTCCTGTCCACGGCGACCCGGCTGCGGACGTCGAGGTGACTCCCCCGTCGCTCCGCGGAACGGGCCGATCGATCACCCCACTGTAAAGGGTCCGGCCGAGTCGTACCGAACGCACGTTTTCCCCAATGTGGATGATGATCGTGCGTGTGCCCCGTGCCCGCCCGGGTCGCGGCGCCGTTTGACCTCACCGCCGCCGTCACGTACCGTTAACCAGTTGACTGCGGCCATTCGGTCGCGCCCGTCGTGTCGTTCGGTTCCGTCGAGCGGCTGTCCAGACATACGTGTCGGCTCGCGCTGAGCCCGTCCTCGAGCGCAGCCGTGTGGAGATCATCATGAGCAAGCGCACCTTCCAGCCGAACAACCGCCGTCGCGCCAAGAAGCACGGCTTCCGCGCCCGCATGCGCACCCGTGCCGGCCGCGCCATCCTCGCCGCGCGCCGCAGCAAGGGCCGCACCGAGCTCAGCGCCTGATCGGGCTCCGCCCCCCGGGGCAGCGCCTGATCCGGTCCCGAATCGGAACCCGGTAGCGATCGTGTTGGCCCGCGCCAACCGCATCGTCCGTGGTGACGACTACCGGTCCGTCGTGCGTCGTGGTCGCAGGAGCGCCACGGCGCACGTCGTCGTATCCGTGGTCCGTCGACCCGTCGGGGCCGAACCCGGTCCGGACGGTCCGACGCGGTTCGGGTTCATCGTCGCGAAGACGGTCGGCAACGCCGTCACCCGCAACACGGTCCGACGACGGTTCAAGGCGATCGCCCACGAACTGCTGACCGAGGTGCCGACCGGCCACGACGTGGTCATCAGGGCCTTGCCAGCCGCGGCGCAGGCCGGATGGCCTACCCTTCTCGAAGACGTCTCGCGCTCCTTCGCGCGCGGGGTGGAGAAGGCAGCATGAACCGCATCCAGTGGACCCGGCTGGCGTTGAACCGACTGGCCTGGGTCGTCGCGTTGCTCCCGCGCAACGTGTGCGTCGTCGTGCTGCGCGCCTACCGCGCGGTCATCTCTCCCCTGTACGGGAACGTCTGCCGCTACCACCCGTCGTGCTCACGGTACGCGCTCGAGGCCATCCAGCAGTACGGCGTCGTGCGCGGGTCGGCGATGGGGGCCTGGCGGATCGCGCGGTGCAACCCGTGGGCCGCAGGCGGGATCGACGACGTGCGCGAGCGTGATCGTCCCTACCGCCTGACCCGGTTCGGGTTCGTGCTCCCCCCGTCCCAGCTGCACCCCCAGCCGTCCGGCGATGCCCGTCGTCCGGTCCTGCTCCCCCAGCGCACTCGAAAGGCGTGACCGTCCTCATGGGTTTCATCGGAACGATCCTCTGGCCACTGAAGTGGGTGGTCTCGGCGATCCTCGTGGCCTTCCACTGGATCTTCGAGTCCATCGGCATGGACCCGTCGGCCGGCATCACCTGGGTGCTGTCGATCATCTTCCTGACCTTCGTGGTCCGGGCCGCGCTCATCCCGATCTTCGTCCGGCAGATCAAGTCGCAGCGACGCATGCTCGAGGTGGCGCCGCAGCTGAAGAAGATCCAGGACAAGTACAAGGGCAAGAAGGACCAGTTCTCGCGTGAGGCCATGAGCCGCGAGACCATGGCGCTGTACAAGGAGACCGGGACGAACCCGCTGAGCTCCTGCCTGCCGCTGCTCATCCAGATGCCGATCTTCTTCTCGCTGTACTCGGTGCTGCACGAGGCGCAGATCAACAAGACGGGCATCGGCCTGCTCACGAACACCCTGGCGCAGGACTTCGGCAACGCCGCCCTGTTCGGCGCTCCCCTGCACGAGACCTTCACCAACGCCTCCGGGTGGGAGGTCCGGGTCATCGCGGGCTTCATGATCGTCGTGATGACCGCGTCGCAGTTCGTCACCCAGCTGCAGCTCGTGGCGAAGAACATGTCGCCGGAGACCAAGGCGTCGCCGATGTACCGCCAGCAGAAGATGATGCTGTACATCCTCCCGCTGGTCTTCGTGATCTCCGGTCTGAGCTTCCCCCTCGGCGTCATGTTCTACTGGCTCGCCTCGAACATCTGGACGATGGCGCAGCAGTACTTCGTGATCCGCAGCATGCCGACCCCGGGTTCCGAGGCAGCGCTCGCCCGCGAGGCCCGTCTCGCCAAGAAGGCCCAGCGCCGTGGCACCCCGGTGCTCGCTGAGGCCGGTGCCGGTTCGGCCGCGGTCGAGGTCGAGCCCGTCCGGGTGACGACGCAGCGTCAGCAGCCCGTCGGCAAGAACCGCTCCAAGAAGAACGGGAAGAAGTAAGTGACCGAGCAGGACACCGCCCCCACCGTCGACGCCCCCGTGGAGTCGGACGACACCCGCGACGAAGCGGACATCGCAGCGGACTACATCGAGGAACTCCTCGACATCTGCGACCTCGACGGTGACATCGAGATCGAGGAGCGTGCGGGTCGGGTCTACCTCTCCGTGACGGACGAGAACGGCGCGCTGCGCGTGCTCTCGAAGCCGGACACCGTGTCGGCCCTGCAGGAGCTCACCCGGATCGCCGTGCAGGCGGAGACGGGCGAGTTCAGCCGGCTCATCCTGGACATCGGCGGCTCGCGCGATGCCCGGGCCACCGAGCTCCAGCGCCTCGTCGACACGGCTGTCGAGCGCATCGAGGCGGGTTCGTCGACCGCGGCACTGCCCCCGATGTCGTCGTACGAGCGCAAGCTCGTGCACGACCTGGTCGCCGAGAAGGGCTTCCACTCGGAGTCCGAGGGCGAGGGACGAGACCGCCACACGGTCGTCACGCGATGACGGACGAGGCCACGCCGGTCCTGGAGCAGGAGCCGGCGGCGGCTGCGCTGCTGTTCGGCGACCGCATCGAGCTCGCACGGTCCTTCACCGCGGAGCTGGCTCGTCGCGGTGAGGAGCTGGGCCTGATCGGTCCGCTCGAACTCCCTCGGCTCTGGAATCGACACATCCTCAACTCTGCCCTGCTGGCTCCCCTCCTGGAGGCCGACGGTCGCGTCGCCGACGTCGGTTCCGGTGCTGGGCTGCCCGGCTTGGTGCTGGCCATCGCCCGCCCGGACGTCTCCTTCACGCTCATCGAGCCGATGGAACGCCGCTGTGACTGGCTGAACGCCGAGTCCGAGCGACTGGGCCTCGAGAACGTCAGCGTCCTGCGTGGGCGGGCCGAGGACGTCGCGGATGCGGTCGTGGTCGACCAGGTCACTGCACGCGCGGTGAGCGCGCTGTCGAAGCTGATCCCCCTCACGGTGCCGCTCGTCCGCTCGGGTGGACAGCTCATCCTGATGAAGGGTGCGCGGGTCGACGAGGAGATCGAGAAGGCTCGGAAGGTCATCCTGCGCAAGCGACTGACCGACGTCGAGGTGCTCGAGCTCGGGGACGGTGTGGTCGAGGAGACCACGCGAGTCTTCCGGGCTACAGTTGACTGACGCCGCGGCTGGGTCCGGCTCCGCCGGACATCGAACGCCCGACGTTCCACGTGGAACACTGACCCGGGGAAGAGGTCTTCGTTGAGTTCATCGACCGACTACGACGCGTCGACGCCCCTGGCTCGTGAGATCGCGGATCTGAACCGGCGCCGCCGGGCGATCGCCACGCAGCAGTTCCCGCTCCCCGCAAAGACACGCGTCTTCACGGTGTCGAACCAGAAGGGTGGCGTCGGGAAGACGACCACCACGGTGAACCTCGCCGCAGCACTGGCCCACGGCGGTGCTCGGGTTCTGGTCATCGACCTCGATCCGCAGGGCAACGCGTCGACGGCGCTCGGCGTGGAACACCAGGCCGAGGTGACGAGCGTCTACGACGTGATCGTCGACGAAGCGCCGATCGCAGACGCGGTGCAACGCTCCCCCGAGTCCGAGACACTCTGGTGTGTGCCGGCGACCATCCACCTCGCGGGTGCGGAGATCGAGCTCGTGTCCTTGGTCGCTCGCGAGCAACGGCTCCGGACGGCACTCGACCAGTACCTGTCGTCGCTCGACGAGCCCTACCACTACGTCTTCATCGACTGCCCGCCCTCGCTCGGACTCCTGACGATCAACGCCTTCGTCGCCGCGCAGGAGGTCCTGATCCCGATCCAGACCGAGTACTACGCGCTCGAGGGTCTCAGCCAGCTGCTGCGGAACATCGAGCTGATCGAGCGGCACCTCAACCCGAACCTCCGCGTCTCGACGATCCTGCTCACCATGTTCGACGGGCGCACGAACCTGTCGAACCAGGTCGCGGCGGACGTCCGCGAGCACTTCGGTGACCAGGTGCTCAAGGCGGTGATCCCCCGATCGGTGCGGGTCAGCGAAGCACCGAGCTACGGACAGAGCGTCGTGTCGTACGACGTCAACTCGTCCGGGTCGCTCTCCTACCTGGAGGCGGCAGCCGAGATCGCAGCACGAGGAGCGCAGGACTGATGGCACCCAAGCGAACCGGACTCGGACGAGGCATCGGCGCCCTGATCCCCACGGCCTCGGACCAGCAGGACCGCCCGGTCGACGTCTTCTTCCCGACCGGGGGTTCGCCGGCGTCCGCACCGTCGGCAGGCACGACCGCTGAAGACCTCGTCGCAGTCCCCGGTGCGCGTCTGGCGAACCTGAACCCGCTCGACGTCGTGCCGAACGCGCAGCAGCCGCGTAAGGAGTTCCGCGAGGAGGAACTCCAGGAGCTCGTCCACTCGATCCGCGAGATCGGCGTGCTGCAGCCGATCGTCGTGCGTCCGATCGCCGGCGCCACGGGGACCGAGCCGCAGTACGAGCTCATCATGGGTGAGCGCCGCCTGCGTGCGACGAAGGAGCTCGGGCTCGCGACCATTCCCGCCATCGTCAAGGACACCCCTGACGACGCGATGTTGCGGGACGCGTTGCTCGAGAACCTGCACCGCGCCCAGTTGAACCCGCTCGAGGAGGCATCGGCGTACCAGCAGCTCCTCGCGGACTTCGGGATCACGCAGGAGCAGCTCGCGCAGCGCATCGGTCGTTCCCGGCCGCAGATCACCAACACGATCCGCCTGCTCCGGCTTCCCTCCCCCGTCCAGCGCCGTGTGGCGGCAGGTGTGCTCTCCGCTGGTCACGCGCGCGCCATCCTTGCGGCACCCGATGCTGAGGCGATGGAGTACCTCGCCGAGAAGATCGTCAACGAGGACCTGTCCGTTCGCGCCGCCGAAGCCATCGCTCAGCAGCTTGCGGCGAAGACCCCGGTGAAGCCGAAGACGGAGCCCTCGAAGCGTCAGGCGCACTTCAACGACCTCGCCGAGCGCATCGGTGACCGCTTGAACACGCGTGTGAAGATCGCCGTCGGTGCTCGGAAGAGCTCGGTGACGATCGACTTCGCCAACGGCGACGACCTGAACCGGATCCTCGCCGAGCTGGGGATCAGCGACGTCGCTGACTGAGGCCGGGATCTCTGGCTGAACGGTGCTGCCGCACGGACCGAGCGCTCAGGGCTGACCCCTAGCGCGTCGGGCGGGCCCACCGCTGCCCCTGTGTGCCCCACTGAGCGGCCAAGGGCGCCCGGGCGACATCCGGACCCGTCTCGGGACTCTGCGGCGCGCAGAGCGCCTCAGGACGTCCTGAGGCGCGCCAGCTGAGTCGCCCGTGGTGGATGGGCATGGTGCAAGCGATTGTTCCACGTGGAACGTCGGTAGCGATGGCCGCCGCCGCCGTTCGAGCGGAGGTCGCCGGGGTGGTCGTCTGGATCGATGTCCGGCAGAGCGGGGTCTCTACGCATCCATCACGATCGCCCTCCGAGCGGGACGCCTGCGTCACAGCCTCACCGAGTCGCCACGATGCCCCCGCGCTGGTTCTGGCAGCGTCACTCCCCCGAGGATCATGGCGCGCACCCGGCGCGAGTGGTCGTCTTGCGCGTACGTGGCGAGCGATGGCGCCGTGAATCGACCCGATCGACGTGCAGCGGGTGTCGAGTGCCGACACTGCGGGCGCCGGAGTCGCCCGCCCGAGATCGAATCGGGCGAGTACGAGCGCATGGACCGCGACCTGGAGAGCCCAGGAAGTCCAAAGTCTGGAGCCACCGGCACCAGACCCCGGCGACGAGGCCTCCAGCCGTGCGGTCCTGTGCTCTGCGCTCTACCCTGCCGGCCGTCGCCAGACGCTGCACCGGATCGAGACGAGCGAGGCGTTTGGTCGGCGCGGGGGCGCCGCTGGTCAGTGACTGGGGCGTGAGACCACGTGCGGGGGATCCGCGGCCGTCGCGGGTGTTCCACGTGAAACGTCCCGTGCCCCACGGAGCTTCCAGAGGCCGACCGCAGCGAAGATCGGCTTGATGAGGGTCATCTCGCCGAAGCGGTATTCATCTGCAGCAACGAGCCGCTGGGCCAACGCGGCGTCCTGACGACGGAGGTACTCGCGAGCCTTTGCAGCATGCAGCCCGTTCGAGCAGATGGCGATCGCGCTCGGATCGGGAAGGAGTTCCCGGGCGTTGGTGATGTTCTCCCACGTCGAAGTGCTCGTTCGATCGAGCAGGATCGGACCGCGCCAGCCGTCAGCGCGGATGGCTTCCGCCAGGAGGTCTGCCTCAGGGTGGACCCCGCGAACTGCCCCGCCACAGCAGATGATGGTGACGGCTGCTCCGGCCGCTGCGAGCCGCAGTGCGGTCCGGAACGCGATTCGTGCGCGCCACCTGTTCACCACATTCGGCCCAGTCCCGCGATTGCCGAAGCCCAAGACGATGACGCTGCACCTGCCGGATAGCCGCGCGGCACCGTTTCCTGCAAGGGCGGCCCGGGCTACCCCGAGCTCACCACGGGCATGATGAGCGGCACGGGCGTGCACTGCTTCACCGAACGCGAGCGCGACGAGCGTCACGGCTCCGGCGGCTGCAACGCAGAAGGGCAGCGTTCCACGTGGAACACTGCCCTTCTGCATCACGATCAGGCGTGGTGGTCGCGAATGGCCTGCTCGGCGAGTTCTGCGTACGTCCAACCGAGGTCGAACCCCGAAGCGCTGAGAGCCTGCGGCACCAGGGAGGTCTCCGTGAGGCCCGGGAGCACGTTGGCCTCGAGGAACCACGGGGTGCCGGCGCTGTCCACGATGAGGTCGACACGGGAGACGTGTCGCAGGCCGAGGGCGGTGTGCGCCGCGACCGCAGCATCGGCTGCAGCTCGCCCGAAGTCATCCGAGAGGCGTGCCGGGGTGAAGAAGGTCGTCTCCCCCGCGTTGTAGCGGGCCTCGAAACCGTAGGTACCGCTCTTCGGGACGATCTCGACCGCCGACAGGGCGACCGGACCGTCTCCTGTGTCGATGATCCCGACGGCGACCTCGGTCCCACGGATGAGCTGTTCGACGACGACGTCGTCGCAGTAGGTGTACGCCGTCACCATCGCGCGGGGTAGGTCGTGCGGGTCCTCGACCAACGTGACGCCCTGCGCGCTGCCACCACGGGCGGGCTTCACTGCGAGGGGCACGGGGTGTTCCGCCGCGATGGCGTCGAGGACACCGACCGCCCCGAGCTCCCGGAAGACGTCGTGCGACAGCGTGACCGAGCGCGGGGTTCGCACGCCTGCACGCGCGACCAGCGCGGACGAGGTGGGCTTGTCCCACGCGAGCCGAGCCGACGTCGAACGCGAGCCGACGAACGGGATGTCGAGTGCCTCCAGGATGCCCCGCAGGGCCCCGTCCTCACCCGAGGCGCCGTGCAGCGCCGGCCACACGACGTCGGGGCGCGACGCACGCAGAGCGGGCAGCAGCCCGGCGTCGGCGTCGCGGAGGTCGACCTGCCAGCCGTACCCCGTCAGTGAATCGGCGACGCGTCGACCCGAGCGGAGAGAGACGTCGCGCTCGTGCGAGATCCCTCCCGCGACGACGACGACGTGACGACGGGTGAGCTCGGCCATGCGAGGGTCCTCCGAGGGGAACTGGCGGTGAAAGGGCTGGTCAGGAGACGTTGGGCGGCGGCGCGACGACCGTGGACCGCGACTCGCTGACCGCACTGGGGCGGGTTGCGTGACCGAAGGTCTCGATCAGTTCCAGCTCGTCGTTGATGACGGTCGCCAGACGCTTCACGCCCACGCGGATCTGGTCCGGCGTCGGGTAACAGAACGACAGGCGGATGTTGCCGCCCCCGCGACCGTCGGCGTAGAAGGCGGTACCCGGCGTGTACGCGACGAGCTCCTTCACGGCCCGCGGCAGCATGCCCTTCGAGTCGAGCGACTCCGGCAGTGTGAGCCAGACGAAGAACCCGCCGTTCGGCTTCGTCCACGTCAGGTCGGGCAGGAACTCCCCCAGAGCAGCCATCATCGCGTCCCTGCGCTCCGCGTAGAGCCCCCGGAAGATGTCGACCTGCCCCTTCCAGTCTGCGGCGTCCAGGTAGGCGTTCACGACGTACTGACCGAACGAGTTCGGTGCCAGGACGGCCGACTCGTTGGCGAGCACGAGCTTCTCGCGGATGGCGTGCGGTGCGAGGGCCCATCCGACGCGGAAGCCGGGGGCCAGGGTCTTGGAGAAGGAGCCGAGGTAGACGACGCCCTCGTCGTCGATCGAGCGGATCGCCTGCGGTGCGGGCTCGTCGAACCAGAGCAGCCCGTACGGGTTGTCCTCGAGCACGAGGATGCCGTTCGAACGGCAGATGTCGAGGACCTCGATGCGGCGCTCACGGCTCATCGTGACACCCGCCGGGTTGTGGAAGTTCGGGATCGTGTAGAGGAACTTGATCCGCTTGCCCTGCGTCCGCAGGTTCGCGATCGCCTCGCGCAGCGCCTCGGGGACGAGCCCGTGCTCGTCGGTCGTCACGTGGACGGTCTCCGCCTGGTACGAGCGGAAGACGCCGATGGCGCCGACGTACGAGGGCGACTCGGCGAGGACGACGTCACCCGGGTCGATGAACAACCGCGTGACGAGGTCGAGCGCGTGCTGCGAGCCGGTGGTGACGACGACGTCCTCGGCACTGGCGCGGATGCCCTCGAGGCTCATCACGTCGACGATGTGCTCGCGGAGGGACCGGAGGCCCTGTCCGCCGCCGTACTGCAGGGCCATGGCGGCGTCCTCGGTCATCACGCGGTCGATCGACCCGGTGACGAGTTCGCGCGGCAGCGCGGAGACGTACGGCATGCCGCCGGCGAGCGAGACCACCTCGGGTCGCGATGCGACGGCGAACAGGGCTCGGACCTCGGAAGCGCTCAGCCCGGCGGTCCGCTGGGCGTAGGAGTCGTACCAGGGGTCGAGGCTGTTGCCGTTCGTCATCGTGTGCTCCGTTCAGTGGGACATTCCCGCCACACTACGACATCGCTCCCCGCATCCGCGGTGGGAGACGAGGACCGATCCTGAAGCTGTGGCCCGCTCACGCCCAGCTGGCACTCCCCCGTCGCTCCCCCGGAACGACGACGGCCCCGCTCTCCGGGGAGAGCAGGGCCGTCGTGTGCTTCGCGGTGCCTACGCCAGGAACTCGGCGAGGTCGGCCTCGAGTGCGGGCTTCGGCTTCGCGCCGATGACGGTCTTCACGACCTCGCCGCCCTTGAACACCTTCATCGCCGGGATGGACGTGATCTGGTAGTTCATGGCCGACTGCGGGTTGTCGTCGACGTTGAGCTTGACGATCTCGATCTTGTCGGCGTGCTCCGCGGCGATCTGGTCGAGGATCGGGGAGACGGCGCGGCACGGGCCGCACCACTCGGCCCAGAAGTCGACGAGGATGGTCTTGTCGGACTTGAGGACCTCGTCCGAGAAGGTGGCGTCGGTGACGGCCTTTGCGTTGGACATGTGTGCTCCTTCGAGAAGTTCAGTTGGTGCAACGGCTGGGCCGCCGCGGTATTCCGGTCCGGGTCAGGCCCGCGCGGCCTCGACGTCGATGATCGCCGGGCCCTCGGGCGTGACGCCCTCGGCCTGGTCGACGAGCGCGTCGTCGAGGTCGGCGAGGTACTTCTCCGCGTCGAGTGCCGCGACCGTGCCCGAACCGGCTGCCGTGATCGCCTGGCGGTAGGTCGGGTCGATGACGTCACCGGCGGCGAAGACACCCGGTAGGTTGGTCCGCGACGAGCGACCCTGGACCGCGATGGTGCCCTCGGGTGCGAGGTCGATCTGGCCGTGGATCAGGTGCGTGCGCGGGTCGTTGCCGATGGCGATGAACAGTCCGTCGAGCTGAAGTGAGGATTCTTCACCGGTGACCGTGTCGCGGAGCGTGACGCCCTCGACCGCGGAGTCACCCGTGATACCGGTGACCTCCTTGTTCCACGCGAACTCGATCTTCGGGTCGTTCATCGCGCGGTCCTGCATGATCTTCGAAGCGCGCAGGGAGTCCTTGCGATGGATGACCGTCACCTTGTCGGCGAAGCGGGTGAGGAACGTCGCTTCCTCCATCGCGGAGTCGCCGCCGCCGACGACCGCGATGTTCTTCTGTCGGAAGAAGAAGCCGTCGCAGGTCGCGCACCAGCTCACGCCGTGGCCGGACAGGCGCTCCTCGTCGGCGAGGCCGAGGTGGCGGTACGCCGAACCGGTCGCGTAGATGACCGCGAGGGCCTCGTACGTCTCACCGGAGCCGACGGTGACCTTCTTGACCTCGCCGGTCAGGTCGACCGAGACCGCGTCGTCGTACAGGACCTCGGCGCCGAACTTCTCGGCCTGTTCCTGCATCTTGATCATGAGGTCCGGGCCCTGGATCCCCTCGGGGAAGCCGGGGAAGTTCTCGACCTCGGTGGTCTTGGTGAGCTCGCCGCCGGTCTCGACGCTGGACGCGACGATCAGGGGCTTGAGCTCCGCGCGCGCGGCGTAGATGCCGGCGGTGAACCCGGCGGGACCGGAACCGATGATGATGAGCTGGCGCATGCCTCGCTGCCCTTCCGTTGAGTGCTGACCGGGTCAACACATGGTACCGGCGGGACATTCCGGCCCACCGGTGAGCGGACAGCCGGTGAGCGGACAGCCGGTGGGCGGACAGCCGGTGAGCGGACAGCCGGTGGGCGGACAGCCGGTGAGCGGACAGCCGGTGAGCGGACAGCCGGTGGGCGGACAGCCGCCGGTCAGCGTCCGAGTCGGCCGCGGAGGAGCTTGACCGCGTTCGCGATCTCGCCGTTCCTCGCGACGACCAGGACACCGAAGTACACGAGCGCCATGACGGCTCCGGTCAGTGCGATGGTGACGAGGGCGCCCGTCCGGTCGGACATGGCGAAGCCGTCTGCGGAGAACGCTCCGAAGAAGGTGACGACGACGACGCCAGCGGCGCCGGCGATGAGCGCGGCGATGATGAACTGCACGTGCGAACGGGTGACCACGGGCCCTTCGATCCCGGACAGGCGCTTGCGTACCAGGATGAGCGCGATGATCGTCTGCGCCGACCCGGCGAGGGTCGTGCAGGCGGCCACACCGATCCCGATGATCGATGAGGGGAGTGCCGTCACGGCAACAGCGCCGACGACGAAGAGCACGGACTGGACACACTGCATGAGGAACGGTGTCCGGTGGTCGTGGAGGGCCCAGAAGACGCGCTGGATGATGAAGAGCATGCTGAACAGCACGAGACCCGGCATGTAGGCGACCAGGACAGCGCCGACGGCGAGTGAGTCCTCGAACCGTCCCTCGTACATGCGCCCGAAGGGCACCGCGACGACCATCAGTGCCACCGTGGCGAAGACGGTGAAGAGGCCCACGATCCGCAGGGACAGCGAGAGGTTGCGACGGACCGCATCGAGGTCACCTGCGTCCGCGTCGTGACTCATCCGCGTGAAGTACGCGGTCGCGATCGACACGGTGACGATCGAGTGCGGGAGCATGAACAGTAGCCACGCGTTCGCGAGCACCGCGTTGCCGGGCCCGTCCGTGCCACCGAGCCACGCCACACGGGACTGGACGATCCCGGCGACCTGCGTGACGAGGATCATCGCGAAGAGCCACGCCGCGGCGGTCCCGGTCGCCTTGAGGCCGACGCCGCGCCAACGGAAGTCCGGCCGGAACGTCAGGCCAGCCCGCTTCCAGAAGAACGGCAGGAAGGCGGCCTGTGCGAGGACGCCGAGGGACGCGCTGCCCGCGAGGACGGCGATCTTCAACGGCGTCCACTCGCCGACGGAGCTGTTGTCGGTACCGAACATCGCGATGAACACGATCAGACCGGCGACCGCGATCACGTTGTTGAGCAGGGGCGCCCACGTGAAGGGACCGAAGACCTGCTTGGCGTTCAGGACCTCTCCCAGCAGGGAGTACATCGCGTAGAAGAGGATCTGGGGCATGCACCAGAAAGCGAACGCCACGGCGAGGTCGGTCGCTGCGCGGTCGAGGTTCTCCGAGGACGAGTTCGACGTGTAGAGCTGCACGAGCAGCGGTGCGATCGCAGTGGCGACCACCGCGATGCTGACGAAGACGGTCGCTCCGAGCGTGACGATCTTGTTGACGTAGGCGGCTCCGCCGTCGGCGTTCTGCCGCATCGATCGGACGATCTGCGGGATCAGCACCGCCGACAGCAGACCGCCTGCGATGAGCGCGTAGATGTTGTTCGGCAGCTGGTTCGCGACGGCGAACGCGTTCGCCGAGATCGACTGGTTCTGACCGATCGCGAAGGCCAGGACGAAGGTCTTGGCGAACCCGAGCACACGGGACGCCATCGTGCCCGCCGCGAGCATCGCACTCGCCCGACCGAGGTTCCGTTCGGCCGCGGGCTCCGCGTCGACGGCGGGTTGCTGCTGCGTGCTGATGGTCGGCTCCTCGGGGTCTGGCGTGGTGTCGTCCTGGTCCGGACGGCCGGCCTGGAGGCGCGGCTCGCCGCCGTCGTTCACCGTCGCGTCCGCAGGGCGCGTACCGGCCTGCTGCGGTGCGACGCGCGCGGGACCGGACGCGGCAGTGGTGCCGACCACGGCGGCGGCGGGTGCCGCCTGTGCGACGTGGGACGAGCCTCCCGACCGGGCAGGGGCGCCGGGGGCATCGGGCTGGACCGCGAGCGGACGGTTCGGGTCGTCGTCGTCCTCGTCGTCGAGCTCGCCGTTGCGGCGCCGGATGCGCTTGCGGATGCTGCGGAAGATCCCGAAGCCGAAGATCGCGACGAGACCGATCGCGGCCACGGCGGTGATGACCGTCTCCCACTGCGCCTGCACGTTCAGCTCGACCGTGGTGGGCTCCGACACGGTGACCCCGGTCGTCGTCGTCAGCGACATGGTCAGGCTGACCTTGCCGTTCGCGACCGAGCGGACCGGGATGGTCGTCCGGGTGGAGGACTGCGGCTGGAGCTTCACCTCGATGGCGTTGCGGACCACCTGCAGCGCCGAACTGGACGGCTGGACGTCCAGGAGCACCGTGATCGGGTACTCCGACCGGTTGCGCACCGACACGGGCAACGACGAACGGTCGCCGAGCAGGGTCAGCGAACTCGAGTCGGGGATGCTGACCTGGTCGGTGGTCTGCGTCCAGGTCCGGACCTGCTTGGCGACCGCGGTGGTGAGGGCGTCGGACTCGTCGCGCCAGGCGTTGGACGACAGCGCGAGGAGCCGCAGACGTGCGGGCGCGGTGACCAGCGTGGGGTCGTCCACGGCCGACGCGAAGGCGGTGAGGTCCTGCTCGCTCTCGACCAGTCGGCGCAGCTGGGCGAGGCGGTCCGAGCCGTCGTCCGCGGGCGCGAGCGTGAGGGAACCGGCGGTGGCCTGCGCCGCGGTCGACAGGTCCGACGGCGAGACCCAGGGCGTGTCCTCGAGTGCGTCGAGGGCGCTGCTCAGCATCGTGGAGTCGGTCGGCCACTCGCGGCCGAGGGTCAGGAGCACGGGGCTCTGGGCGCTGCCGGAGCGGGCTGCGGTGGCGAGGGTCGCGGTGAGCTCGGCCATCGCCGCGTCGTGGTCGGGCTGGTCGGTCGCGGTGGCCGCCTCGCGGAGCAGCGCCGACATGCCCTGGTCGGCGACGAGCACCTTCTGGTCGCCGATGCGCTCGGAGGCCGCGACGGTGGTGTCCGGGCCGGCCGAGGTGTTGCCGCTCGCGACGATCGTCGTCCCGGTGCCCGCCTTCGCGAGCGCCGGCAGGTCGTCCGCAGCGAGGGTGTCCTCGACCGGCCAGGCGACGTCGTCGAGCGCGTACGGGAAGTCCAGCAGGCTGGCGGTGGTCGGCAGCGTGGTGGTCGCGCCGTCGGCGCCGTCCTGTGCCGTCCCGTCCTGGCCCGTCGCGTCCTGGCCGGGCACGTCCTGGCCTGCGTCGTCCTGGGTACCGGCGGTCGCGTCGTCCGACGGGGACGACGTCGCGTCCGGCGTCTCGTCCGGTGCGGCACCGGCGGTGGCCGTCGCCGTCCCGGTGTCGGGGGTCGTCGGGGTCGGGGTCGGCGTGCTGGCACCCGGGAAGTTCTGCTCGCGGACCTCCTGGTCGAGGGAGATCACGCCAGGGATGCCGTCCGCACCTGCCTGTCGGAGCCCGGTGACGTCGGCGTCGGCCCAGGGCAGCGCGAAGGTCTCGTTCCGGAGCCCCTCGAGCCGGTCGAGCCAGGTGCGGGCGCTCGAGGGGGCGTTCTCGCCCAGCAGCCGGATCGAGGCGATGATCCGCGGGTCGACGCCGAGGGCGACGTTGTGGTCGGCGGCGGCGTCGAGCTGCTGCGTGAGGGTGCCGTCCACCGCGGTCGCCGCGGCGAGGTCGGCGGCGCTGATCACGCCGTCGGCGGTGGCGGGGAGGGTGATCGGCATCGCGACCGAGACGCCGACCGGGGTCTGCTGGAAGTCCGGGTACCAGGTGATCGCGGACCGGGCGACCGCGGAGGTGTCGTCCGCGGTGTACTCGGCGGCGATGCGTCGGGCGCCGAACGAGGAGTACCCGCCGAGGGCGACGTTGCCGGGCGCGATCGTCACCGTCTGCGTCACCGATCGGTGCGCCGGGACCGCCGGGACGTCCGCGGAGTCCATCGGGGCGCCGAGGTAACCGGTCGTGCTGGTGTCGGCGAGCCAGTCGGAGAGGACGTCCCGCGTGCTCTCGGAGCGGAAGATGTCGAGCTCGACCGACCCCTCCGGGACCTCGGTGTCGGTGTCGTTCGTCACCGTCACGGTGAGCTGGAGCTCCTGGTCGCGCCGGACGATCCCGCGGTTCGCGGGGGCGATCGAGAGCGAGGTCTTCCCCCGGTCGGCAGCGGCCGGCGCCGCGGTGCGGGTCGTCGTGCGGTCGGCGGTAGCGGCGTGCACAGCGGCGTGCGCGGCCTCTGGGCCGGCGGGCGTGACGACGAGGCCGATGGCGACGAGGGCCGTGGCTGCGGCGGCGAGCGTGGAGCGGAGGATGTGCATACAGGAGGGCCCGAGGGTCGGTTCCGGCCGAGCACGAGTGTACGAGGGCGCGCACGGGACGAACCCGTGCGCGCTCGGTCTGTGCAGAACTCGCGGAGGGTCTGGGAAGATGGGGGCCGTCATGCAGTCCGTTGCCCAGGCCGTCGAACGACTCGACGCACTCGCCGCCACCGAGCCCGTCGCCACCCTCGCTCGGGCCTTCGCCGACGCCGGACACGAGCTGGCCCTGGTCGGCGGACCCGTCCGCGACGCGTTCCTCGGCCGTGCGGTCACCGACCTCGACTTCACGACCGACGCCCGCCCCGACGACGTCCTGCGCATCGTCGAGCCGATCGCGAGCGCCACGTGGGACGTCGGCCGGCAGTTCGGCACCATCGCCGCCCGGGTCGCCGGCGAGCAGGTCGAGATCACGACCTACCGCAGCGACGTCTACGACGGCGAGACCCGCAAGCCCGAGGTGGCGTTCGGCGACACCATCGAGGACGACCTGCTCCGCCGCGACTTCACGGTGAACGCCATGGCGCTCCGACTCCCCCAGCGCGAGCTCGTCGACGTGCACGGCGGGGTCGAGGACCTGCTCGCCGGACGACTGCACACCCCGCAGGCGGCTCCCGTCTCGTTCCGCGACGACCCCCTGCGGATGATGCGTGCCGCACGCTTCACCGCGCAGCTCGGCTTCACCGTGTCCGACGAGGTCCGTGGCGCGATGACGGACCTCGCCGACTCGATCGACATCGTGTCGGCCGAGCGGGTGCGGGACGAGCTCGTGAAGCTGCTGAACACGTCCGAGCCGGTCCCCGGCATCCGCCTGCTCGTGGACACCGGGCTCGCCGAGCGCTTCCTGCCCGAGCTCCCCGCGATGCGGCTGGAGATCGACGAGCACCACCACCACAAGGACGTCTACGAGCACTCGCTGACGGTGCTGTCCCAGGCGATCGGGTACGAGGCCGAGCGCCACCCGGGCGAGGCACCCGACACCGTGCTCCGGCTCGCGGCGCTGCTGCACGACATCGGCAAGCCGGCGACCCGGAAGCTCGAGCCCGGCGGTGCCGTGAGCTTCCACCACCACGACCTGGTCGGCGCGAAGCTCGCGAAGAAGCGGCTGCGGGCGCTGCGGTTCGACAACGACACCATCGCCGCGGTGTCCCGCCTGATCGAACTGCACCTGCGGTTCTTCGGCTACACCGAGGGCGCCTGGACCGACTCCGCCGTCCGCCGCTACGTCCGCGACGCCGGTCCGCTGCTCGAGCGTCTGCACGAGCTCACCCGTTCGGACGTCACGACGCGGAACCGCCGCAAGGCCGACCGCCTCGGCTTCGCCTACGACGACCTCGAGGACCGCATCGCGGCGCTGGCCGACCAGGAAGAGCTCGACGCGATCCGTCCCGACCTGACGGGCGACGACATCATGCGCATCCTCGACATCCCGCCGGGGCGTGCCGTGGGTGAGGCGTACCGGCACCTGCTCGAGGTGCGGATGGACGAGGGTCCCCTCGGCGCGGACGAGGCCGAGGCTCGCCTGCGCGCCTGGTGGGCCGAGCGCGAGTCGACGGCCTGAACCGGCCGCGACCGCCGGATCGAACGCGACCGCCTGGCGGGCCGGAGCCGCTCTGCACAGCCGGTGGCGCGCCTCCAGGCCGTGAGCTAGGCTAGCGGGGTTGTCCGCGCGCTCCTGCGCGACCGGACACATGCATCAACCCTCCTGCTCCGGGAACCGCCCGGAGCCGCCGAGACCAAAGGAGGTGGGTTCCGCATGCACCAGTACGAACTGATGGCGATCCTCGACCCCGAGATCGACGAGCGCACCGTCGCTCCCAGCCTGGACAAGTTCCTCGCGGTCATCCGCAACGACGGTGGCACCGTCGACAACGTGGACGTCTGGGGCCGTCGTCGCCTGGCCTACGAGATCGCGAAGAAGTCCGAGGGCATCTACGCCGTCGTCGACTTCACCTCGACCCCCGAGGCCGCCAAGGAGCTCGACCGTCAGCTCGGTCTCTCCGAGGCCGTGCTCCGCACGAAGGTCCTCCGCGCCGAAGAGGCGATCGCCCAGGTCGCCGCGCAGAAGCAGCGCGACGAGGCCCGCGCGGCCCGCAAGGCCGCGAACGCGACCGCGAGCGCCGAGTAGGTCATGGCCGGCGAAACCGTCATCACGGTGGTGGGCAACCTCACCGCGGATCCCGAGCTGCGCTACACGCAGAACGGGCTCGCGGTGGCGAACTTCACCATCGCATCCACCCCTCGCACGTTCGACCGTCAGGCGAACGAGTGGAAGGACGGCGACGCGCTGTTCCTCCGTGCGAGCGTGTGGCGCGAGTTCGCCGAGCACGTGGCGGGCTCGCTGACGAAGGGCTCGCGCGTGATCGCGCAGGGTCGTCTGCGTCAGCGCTCCTACCAGGACCGTGAGGGCCAGCAGCGCACGAGCATCGAGCTCGAGGTCGACGAGATCGGCCCGTCGCTCCGCTACGCGACCGCACAGGTCACCCGTGCTGCGGGTGGCTCCGGCGGCGGTCGTGGCCAGGTCGGGGGCGGCAACGCTTCCGGTGGCGGCCAGGGCGGGAACGGCGGCGGCTGGAACGGCAACAGCAACGGCGGTGGTCAGTCGGACGCACCGTGGTCGCCCCAGGGCGGCCAGCAGGGCGGCAACGCACAGTCGAACGACGTGTGGAGCCAGCCCGGCGGTTCGTACGACGACGAGACCCCGTTCTGATCCTCAGCGGTCTGACGGACACACAACTTCTTCTTCTCTAAGGACAAACAATGGCTGGAAAGAGCACCGGCGACCGCCGGAAGCCTCGCGGCAAGGGCGGCAAGAACGCCGCTCCCGCGAAGTCGATCAAGGTCGGCGTCATCGACTACAAGGACGTCGCGACCCTTCGCAAGTTCATCTCGGAGCGTGGCAAGATCCGCGCCCGTCGCATCACCGGCGTCTCCGTCCAGGAGCAGCGCCTCATCGCCCGTGCCGTGAAGAACGCCCGTGAGATGGCGCTCCTCCCCTACGCCGGCTCCGGCCGCTGATCGGAGGACTTCCCATGTCGAAGCTCATCCTCACCCACGAGGTCTCCGGCCTCGGTTCCGCCGGTGACGTCGTCGACGTCAAGAACGGCTACGCCCGCAACTACCTCATCCCCCAGGGCTTCGCTGTCGCGTGGTCCAAGGGCGGCGAGAAGCAGGTCGAGTCGATCCGTGCGGCCCGTGCCGCTCGCGAGCTCGCCACCATCGAAGAGGCCCAGGACCTCAAGATGAAGCTCGAGAACGCGACCATCAAGCTGACCGTGAAGGCCGGCAAGGACGGTCGTCTCTTCGGCTCCGTCCGTCCGGGCGACGTCGCCGACGCCGTCCAGGCGCAGGGCGTCGGGTCGCTGGACAAGCGCAAGGTCGAGGTCCCCGCGACCATCAAGACCGTCGGTGACCACGAGGCCACCGTGCGTCTGCGCGAGGACATCACCGCAGTGATCTCCCTGCAGGTCGTCGCCGCCAAGTAAGCAGCGTCACCACCGTCGAAGGGCGGGTCTCCTCCGGGAGGCCCGCCCTTCGTCGTGTGCGCGGGGTCACCCCCGTCGGACGGTCGGCCGTGCACGGCGCGTTCATCGCCCTCTCGTGCTGCGGAACTCCAGGTGAACAGCCCTCGAACACCCCCGTTCGGGGGCATCCGCGCCGGTACCGTCGTCTCGGCTTCCGGTACCGGAGGCGAACGACATCGAGACCAGGAGCACGACATGCCCAACTTGAACGTCACCTACGGCGAGATGCAGGACGCCGCGACCCGACTCGTGAACGGTGAGCAGGACATCACCTCGAAGCTGCGGGAGCTGAAGTCCCTGGTGGACTCGCTGATCTCCGGCGGCTACGTGACGGACCAGTCGTCGGTCGCGTTCGGGAGCTCGTACCAGGAGTTCAACGACGGTGCGACGAAGACCATCGAGGGTCTCGAGGGCATGTCGATGTACCTGAACAAGGCGGCCGAGGCGCTGCAGCAGACCGACCAGGAACTCGCGAACGCCATCAAGTAGCGCGGGGCACCGGGCGGTCGACCACAGACCGCTCCGGACGACGGGCGGCCCACTGACGGGCCGCCCGTCCCACCTTCCACCGGCACACCGGCACGGGCAGCGATCGGGAGCACCCATGGCAGACCTCATCATCACCAAGGCCGTCCTCGAGGACTCGGCCACGAAGCTCCAGCACATCTCCGACGAGCTGGAGCACCAGAAGTCCGACGACCGTGCCCTGACCGCGGTCTACGGCCAGCACGACGTGCAGCGGGCGATGCACGACTTCTCCGGCGACTGGAAGATCCACCGCGGCAAGATGACGGGCGCGGTGAAGGACCTGCACGACAAGATGCAGAAGTCTGTCGAGAACTGGTCGGCGCTCGAGCACGACCTGGCGGAGAAGCTCACGACCGAACGCACGGACACGGGCCACACCGACGGGACGGCCGCCTGATGCCCGCCCGCGGAGGGAACTGGTCGCTCGTCGGCGAGGCCTCGGACCCGATCGTCGCGGACACGCAGGTGGTCCACGAGCTGGTCGACTACTACCGGTCGATCGCCGACGAGATCCGCAGCGAGGCGGACGTCCTGAAGCGCATCGGCGAGGGCGACGAGTCGCAGTTCAAGGGCGAGTCCGCCGACGCCGTCCGGAAGAAGAGCGGCGAGGTCGCTGCTTCGCTGCAGAAGATGTCCGGCCGCTACGACGCGATCCGGGACGCCCTGACCGGGTACCTGCCGTCGCTCGAGACCGCGCTCGACGAGTCCGCCGCAGCGTTGCGTGAGGCCGAGGACGCGTCGGCAGCCGGGTCGCGGGCCGCGAGCATGGTCGACCCGTCGCAGGGTCGGGCGCAGGACGCCCCGCCCATGACCGCGGACGAGCAGGGGGCGGTCGACGCGAAGCACCGCGCGACCGAGGACGCACGGGCGGGAGCGGACGCGGCGACCGCGAAGCTGCGACGCGCCGTCGACACCCTGAACGGTGCCGGCCGCCAGGCAGCGTCGACGATCCGCGCGGCCTGGGACGACGGCCTGCACGACACCCTCGGCGACAAGATCAAGGCGTTCTTTTCGAAGCTGCTCAAGATCCTGGTCAAGATCTTCACCTACATCGGCATCGCCCTGGCCGCGCTGGCCATCCTGATCCCCGGCGTGGGGATCCTGACCTTCATGGCGGCCGTGGCGGCGTCCGTGACCCTCGTCGCCAACATCGCGCTCGCGAGCATGGGCGAGGGCTCCTGGCTCGACGTGATCACCTCGGCGGTCGGTCTGGTGCTCGTCGGCGTCGGTGGAGCCCTGACGAAGGCGGTCTCGACGCTGAAGACCGCCGGGCTCGCGAAGGGGTTCGCCGGCTTCCAGAAGACGTCGCTGGACAAGATCAGGAACCTGCAGGACCTGCGCTCCGTGCAGATCACGAAGGCACTCGGCGCCCGTACGGGAAGCGAGTACTCCGCGGCACGGTCCGAGATGCGGGAACTCAGTGGGCAGATCGCGACGGTGAAGCAGACCTTCACGGCCGCGAGGACGAAGAACGTGCTCGACGGCTTCAAGGAGAAGCCGAACTGGTGGCGGCCGAGCCGGGCGCTCTGGAACGAGGACAAGGCGAAGGTGCTCGACGTCTTCGGCAAGGACGGCAAGGGCTGGCAGTGGGAGCGCCTGTTCAGTGTCGACCGGCAGTTCGAGATGACGAAGATGCAGAAGGAGATGTGGTCGAAGTACGGCGTGCCGATCGCCGCGTCGCCGACGTGGCACTCGTGGGCCGCTGGAGGTCGCGTCGTGGCCAGCTGGGCGAACACGTTCGTCTACGGCCAGGGCATCAAGCCGACCGGCTGGGGCAGTGACCAGGAGCGTGTCCCGGGCTGGAAGGACGCGAACGCGGCGCTCACCACGGGCTGATCGCGCCGGAGCCTGTCCGGCTTCCGGGGGACAACGGACCGCTTCCCGAAGCGCGACACGCCGATACTCGCAAGTCTCGACACGGCGGTGGCATGTGAATACCGCTCGGTACCGAGCCCGATACGACGGCGATGTACTGGAATGTGCACATCACTGTGCACGCCCCCGGGTGGACCGCGTCGAGAAATGTACCCCCCGAGATGGTTCCGCTCTGGAATAACGTTCCCGGTGTCCCTCGACCGGGGGGCGCGACGAACGACAGGAGCAGGCCATGCCCAACTTGAACGTGACCTACGGCGAGATGCAGGACGCCGCGACCCGACTCGTGAACGGTGAGCAGGACATCACCTCGAAGCTGCGGGAGCTGAAGTCCCTGGTGGACTCGCTGATCTCCGGCGGCTACGTGACGGACCAGTCGTCGGTCGCGTTCGGGAGCTCGTACCAGGAGTTCAACGACGGTGCGACGAAGACCATCGAGGGTCTCGAGGGCATGTCGATGTACCTGAACAAGGCGGCCGAGGCGCTGCAGCAGACCGACCAGGAACTCGCGAACGCCATCAAGTAGCGCGCTCCCCGCGCCCCGGTCGACGCTGCCGTCAGCGATGTCGGCCGGGGCGCGTCCCGTTCTCGTCCCGTTCCCTCGGAGGTACCCGTGTCCGATCTCGTGATCAGCCAGGAGCTCAGCGACAGCGCCGCGAAGGTGCACGCCATCAACGACGAGCTCGAACACCAGAAGTCCGACGACGACCAGTACCACGGCGTCTTCGGCGAGTCCCACCTGCAGGACGCCTTCTCGCACTTCAGCAAGGACTGGAAGCTCCACCGCGAGAAGATCCGCAAGAACGTCGACAAGCTCGACAAGAACCTGCAGAACTCGGTCGAGACGTGGCGCGACCTGCAGCAGCAGCTGACCGACGGCCTGCAGTCGCACGAGGAGTCCGCCTGATGGCCGGCCGCGCAGGCGACTGGGCCGCGCTCGACGAGCCGGGTGACCCGATCACGACGCAGCCGGCGAAGGTGCTCGAGCTCGCGGCGTACTACCGGGACATGGCGGAGTCGATGGAGACCACCGCCGCGACGCTCGAGAAGGTCGGCAGCGGCGACGAGTCCGTCGGCAAGGGTGAGGCCGTCGATGCCGTCCGCAAGCGGGCGAAGGACGTCGCCGGCTCCCTGAAGCAGATGACCGGACGCTACCGGTCGGCGGGCGAGGCCCTGACCGGCTTCGCCGCCGCGGTCGGCGACGAGAGCGACCGCTCGGCGGGCACCGTCATGGGGACCTCGTGGCAGGCGCTGCAGGACGCGATCGACGCGAAGGGCGACCTCGGTTCGGACCAGGGACTCGCCGACCCCGTCGCCGATGCGAAGGCGGGCGGGAAGGAGCCGACGCCGGAGGACACCGCGGACAGCCAGAAGCGCGCCGACCGGATCTCCGGTGCCGAGGGCGCGGTCGCGGCGGCGAAGCGGAAGCTGCAGGACGCCCGCGACCAGCTGAGCGCCGCGGGTCGGACGGCCGCGAGCACCATGCGGGACGGCTGGCACGACGGCCTGCACGACTCCGGTTGGTACAAGTTCATCCACATGCTCATCAAGATCCTGACCATCATCGGGATCGTCCTGGCCGTCTTCGCCTTCCTGATCCCGGGCCTCGGCATCGGCGCCATCCTCGGAGCCATCTCCGCGGGGATGACCCTGATCGCGCAGGCGGCGACCTTCGCGATGGGCGAGGGCAACGTCTTCGACCTCGTCATGGCCGTCGTCGGCGTGCTGACGCTCGGACTCGGCACCGCGATCACGAAGGTCACCTCGACCGCAGTCAGCAACGGCATCAAGGCGACCAAGGGCGCGATGACCACGAAGTTCGACAAGGCGCTCGGGACGGCGAAGGCCGAGGTCACCGCGCGGAAGGCCGACCTGGAGGCCGTGAAGACGTCGCTCACGGCCGCTCGTGCGCGCAAGGCAGCAGCGACCACCGCGGCGGGCCGGAACGCCGGCCGACGCGAGATCGTCACGCTCCGGAACGAACGGGACACGCTCGCACAGGTGCTCCACGGCGCGAAGCGGAACCTCGAACGGACGAAGGTCGAGTCCATCGGGACGAAGGCCGACTTCGCGGCGAAGTTCTCCGACAACCCGAACTGGTGGAACGTCGCGAAGATCCACAAGGTCGTCGCGAACGACGCGAAGCTCGTCAAGAAGCAGTTCTGGACCGAGGTCGGCACCCGCGGTGGGCTCAAGGACTGGGGCGAGCGTTTGGGTGGCGTCGACTTCCAGTTCACCCGCGACCGCTTGAGTGACTTCGAGAAGCTGAACCGCCTCCGGTCGGGCGTCACCGCGGCGCCCTGGTACCACGCCGGCGCGAACGGCTTCATGAGCGCCTGGGGCAAGGGCAACGCGATCGCCGGCCTGGTGATCGGCCCGATCGGCATCGGCGCCGACCAGGAGCGGCCGTGGACCGAGTGGGTGGCGGAGCACAAGCACCCCGTCACCGACCTGCCGACCGTCCCCGCCGCCCAGCGCTGACCCCCGCTGCACCCCCGAGAGGACCACCGTGACCACCGCCACCGTCTCGTCGAGCATCACCACCGACGGCGCCACCTGGCTCCTCGTGCCGCACCCGGACGAGGTCGACACCGCCTGGCGTGCCGAGACGCTCGAGCTGTTCGACGCGGTCGTCCGGCTCGACGACGAGCGTCCGGAGCACCGGACGGACGAGCGACTCGACACCGTCGCGGCACTCGACACCCTGCTGGCGTTCCGCGCCGGTCTCGGGCCGGGCCAGTGGCTCGTCGCCTCGCTCGCGGTGCCGGGGAACTGGCCGCTGCCCGTCGTGGTCACCGTCGGGCTCGCCGAGGGCGGCACCACCGAGCTGCTCGAGCTGGCCGGAGCGACCGGTGGCCTGCCGGTCGAGCCGCCGTCGGTCGACGAGCTCCCGGGGCACGTCGGGGGCGAGGGGCCCGTCGTCACCCGCTACGACCTCGACGAGGACGGCGCGATCTGGGCGAGCGTCACGGCCGTCCGCCGGGCCGACGGCGTCGACACGCACGTGCTCTGGCGGACGACGGACCTCGGGCTCGTCCCGGTCTTCGCACCGCTCGTCGTCGACCTGCTCGCCACCGTGGAGAACGAGGTGCACGCATGACCGCTCCGACCGCGTCGTTCCTGGTCGTCGTCCCGCCCGGGTGGGCACGCCTGCCCGCCGGCGAGGACCAGCGCGGGGAACTCGGCGAGATCGTCCGCACCGTGATCGCCCGGGCGCTGCCGGACGACCTGCCGCGGGACCGCGCGGAACCCCTGCGACAGGAGATGCGGAAGCGCCTGCTGCGCGCCGTGGTCGAGGCCGGGGACAGCGGCGCGACCGCGGTGTACATGCCGGTCCAGCCCGTCGACGGCTACACGCCCCCGGTGTCGATCATCGAGTCCGAGGTGGACGACGACTCCGAGGAGGCCCCCGAGCAGGTCGTCGCGCAGCTTCTCGCCGAAGCCCTGCCGACCCGGCTCGACCCCGACGACACGGGGCTGCGCGAGGTCGACGGCGGCACCGCCGCACGCACCGAGCAGACGGTCCGGCGCGCGGACGTCGCAGCCGAGCTCCCGGAGGTCGGCGCGGACCTGCCCGTCGTCGACGACCGCCAGGTCACGTACTCGATCCCCGTCCCGCACCGTCCGGGTCGGTGGGTGCTCATGTCGTTCTCGGCGATCAGCCGCAGCGACCCGGCGGACCCCGAGGCCGCCGAGCAGCTCACCGACGCACTGGTGATGCTCTTCGACGCCGTCATGACCACCTTCCGCTGGACGGACGTGCCCGGCACCGAGCCGACCGCACTCGAGCGCCGGATCTCCCAGATCGCCGAGGCCCGCGCATGACCTGGTCGTTCCTCGCCCCCGAGTCGCACCTGCTGCTCACGATGTCGGTCGTCGTGCTCCTGGGAGCGCTGGCCGTCGTGGTGCCGACCCTCGTCGCGCTGCGCCGCCGGACCTCGACCGACGCCCTCGTCTGGGCCGACCAGGTCCGCCGGGACCCGGCCGCCGCCTGGGCCGTCGACCGGGTGCTCCGCGGCATCGAGGCCTCGTGCGCCGGGGCGGGCGTGCTGTTCCCCGGAGCGGTGCGGATCACGGTCGGGGCAACCGTGCGGATCGACGTCGCCTCGCCGACGATCGCGCCGCCGGCACCGTGGACCGCCACGCCGGACGGTCGGACCTGGTCGGCGCCGATGTGGGCGCTGCAGACGGTCCCGCTCGTCGGCGGAGCCCCGGCCGAGTTCGCCACGGCGGTGTCGCTCGGGACCCGCCAGGACGAGACGGTCGTGGTCGACCTTCGCCGGGTGGGCGGGATCGTCGCGCTGCGCGGGGAGGGTGCCGCCCGACAGGCGCTGCTCGTCCGGCTCGTCGAGCAGCTCGCGACCGCACCGTGGGCCGTCGGCACCAGCGTGCTCGAGGTCGGCTCGCCGGTCGGGGTGGGCACGCCCGTGACGGTGCACGAGGCGGTCGCGGCGGTGACGGCCGACGCGACCCCGGA
>NZ_RBLU01000021.1 GCF_003989515.1 Curtobacterium sp. HSID17257 | reverse complement strand
AAAAAAAAAAAAACTACTCTTCTACCCCAGTGTGTGAACATACTGTGTAATCATACACCAATACACTTATATCATATTCACTCATTCACATGCTTCAATCAGTTCTATCACTTTCTCCTCGCTGCACTATAAACATGTCACCCATTACACTACCTCACTCCAACTGTCTCGACCACCCACCACTCTGCTGTCCAGTTCCTTCTTCTCCCGCCTCCTTCTATCCATTAATGTGGTGACAGTGCGACTAGCTGAAGCGTCCTACAGGATGTCGAAGATATGGGAACACTAAGTACTGGGCTCAACAAACAATAGCACTGTGATACAGTGACTGTGCACATGAATATAGTGATGTGATGTGAGTCACATCGACGTTCATGACGCTATGAACGACTGTTACTACACAACTGTAGTATAGTGTGAATCAGTACCACTCTACATTATATTCTTGTTTTTTTTTTTTA
>NZ_RBLU01000020.1 GCF_003989515.1 Curtobacterium sp. HSID17257 | reverse complement strand
TCCCACGCCTCGGTGTACCCGGCCGCCGCCGCGTCGAGGTGCCCCTCGTGGCGGTCGCACTCGGCCGTGATCGCGACCGCGAGCACCGCGATGAGTCCACGGTCCTCGAAGCCCCCGCGGCCAGCCGCAGGCCGGTGCCGCAGGTCCGCTGCGATCGAGCGGGCACGGTCGACGTCCCCGGTCGCGGCGGACGCGAGGCCCACGGTCCAGCCGATCTCGTACAGGTCGTCGTCGGCGCCGAAGCGTTCCAGGTGCTCGCGGGCGCTGACCGCCTCGGCCAGGGACTCCGCGTAGCGGCCGGACTGGGCGAGCAGCTGGGTGAGCGTGACCGCCACCGTGCCGGTGGTCCAGGCCTCACCCGTCGCCACCGCCAGCTCCTTCGCCCGACGTGCGTACCGCAGGGCCCCGACGGGGTCACCGGCGTTCTCGGCCAGCGGCGCACTCAGCATCGTGCCGAGGCACGCCACGGCGGGGTCCGGGTCGGCGCGCAGGCGCGTCAGTTCGGCGAAGCCCTGCTCGGGACGCCCGATCGAGAGCAGCAGCGTCGCGAGCGCATCGACGACCGGGTCCTCGGCACGACCGGTCACGTGCAGGGTCCGCAGGCCCGAGATCGACCGCGCCGTGGTGCGGAGGTCGGTGAACGCCGACGTGGCTCCGCAGAGCACGAGCCCGACGATCGCGGCGGTCCGGTCCGCGGGGCCCGGGATGCACGAGCGCAGGGCGGCGACGACGTCCGGCGCCGTCCCGACCAGCTCACGGTGCAGCCCGCGCAGCGTCCAGTACCCGCCGAGCGCAGCGAACACGTGCGTGACCGTCGGGACGTCGTCGGCCCGGAGCGCCCAGCGGAGCAGGGTGACGAGGGTGTCGGCCTCGCGGCGGACCTCGGTGAAGGCGACGAGCTGCGCCGGCCCCCGCAGCGCGAACAGGTTCCGCGCAGCCGACAGTTCCCGGCCCCACGCGGTCATCGCCGCGCGGACGTCCTCGGTCGTGCCCCGCTCCGTCAGGCGTGCGGCACCGAACTCCCGGACGGTCTCGAGCAGACGGTAGCGGACCGGTTCCCCCTCGGTCTCCACGAGCTGCACGAGCGACTGCTCGACGAGGTCGGCGAGGTCGTCGAGCGCGTCCTGGCGCCGTGCGGGCTCGGCCACCGCCTCGACGGCGTCGACTGCGACCCCGTCGGGGAACAGCGCCAGCCGGGTCA
The DNA here is from genome assembly GCF_003989515.1 of Curtobacterium sp. HSID17257. Lineage (GTDB taxonomy): Bacteria > Actinomycetota > Actinomycetes > Actinomycetales > Microbacteriaceae > Curtobacterium. Next base: position 40,935 of record NZ_RBLU01000020.1, on the reverse strand, counting down.
GCAGGTCCTGGGCGCCCTCGTCGAGGAGCCGCCAGCTCCACTCGATGACGGCGAGCAGCGTGCGGTGCCGTTCCGGGGCGCTGCGGTCACCACCCCGCAGGAGGGCGAAACGGTCGTCGAGTCGTCGTTCGACCTCGTCGACCGACATGCCGCGGATCCGGGCGGCGGCGAGCTCGATGGCGAGCGGCGACCCGTCGAGCCGGGTGCAGATCCGGCGGACCGCGTCGACCGGCAGGACCGCTCCGGGCCGGGCGGCACGGGCTCGCTCGGTGAACAGCCGGACGGCGGCCCCGTCCGCCTCGACCGGCAGCGGACCGAGGGGCGCGACGACCTCGCCGGCGATCGCGAGGGGAGCCCGGGACGTCGTGAGCACCCGCAGCCCGGGCACGGCGGCGAGCAGGTCGGCCGTGCAGCGGGCCACGGCCTGCAGCAGGTGCTCGCAGTTGTCGAGCACGAGCACGGTCGGGCCGTCGTCGAGGGCCCGGACCACCCGTGCCCACAGGTCGGTGACCACCGCGTCCTGCAGCATGCGGGCCGTCCGGACCTCGGCGATCCCGAGCAGGGCGCCGAGTGCGGGGAGCAGGTCCTCGGCGTCGCCGATCGGCGCGAGCTCGCAGACGATGACGCCGGTGGTCGGGGGCAGCTCGGTGGCGACGGCCTGCGCGAGCCGGGTCTTGCCGAGCCCGCCCGGTCCGAGCACCGTGACCAGGCGGTGCTCGCCGAGCAGTGCGGCGACGTGGGCGACGTCGTCCCCTCGTCCGACGAGCTCGTTGGGCGCGGCGCGGAGTCCGGTGCGCCGGACGGGGTGGCCCTCCACGGCCGTCGATCGCCTGAGGAGTTCCGTGTTCAGCCGGACGAGCTCCGCGGACGGGTCGGCCCCGAGTCCGTCCGCCAACCGTTCCCGGTACGCGGCGAACACCGCCAGCGCCTCGGAGGTGCGCCCGTCGGCGTCGAGGGCGCGCATCGCTCCACCGGCGGCCGCGTCGTCGTAGGGCGCGGCGTCGACCTCGGCGAGCCAGGCGGCGGCCGACGCGGCCGGGTCGCCGTCGGCGAACAGCAGGGCCGCGAGGCGTCGACGCAGCGCGTGCTCGGCAGCAGCGGCCCGGTCGGCCAGCGCGACGCCGAGGTCCCCGTCGACGTCGACACCCGGGGCGCCGCGCCACCGGTCGAGGGCGGCCCGGACGGTGCCGGTGTCGGCGGCCGGGTCGAGCGCCGTCCGCTCCGCCGCCACCAGGTCGACGTCGGACGGGTCGCCACCGAGTGCGTACCCGGTGCTGGTCGACACGACGACTCCCTCGGCCGTCGTCCGGCGCAGGCGGGACACGAGCGTCTGCAGGGCTGCGCGAGCGCCCTTCGACCGGTCCTCGCCCCAGAGCTCGTCGATGAGCGTCGCGGTGCCGAGCGTGTGGCCGGGTGCGAGCACCAGGGCGGTCAGGAACGACCTGGCCAGGGCCCCCGGGACCACGAGCGGAGCGCCGTCCGGGCCGGCGACCGACACCGGTCCGAGGACGGCGACACGGGGCGCGACGGGCACCCTCGGATCCTACCGACGACCCGCACCGGACCGCGACGACGGCACGGGACGGGACTCAGCCGCGTCTGCCGGACGGACCGGTCGAGGTGTCGACGTCGGCGGTCGCGCGCTTCTCCGACTCGAGCACGCCGCGCAGCGCGACGATCGCGCTCGAGGTCACCGTGACCTGCGACGGGTCCGCGTCACTGGCGTCGAGCGCCCGTTCGAGGTCGGCGATGGACTCGTCGGCACCGTCCTCCGGGCAGTCGCCCCGGACCACGCAGGCGACTTTCCGGAGCGCGGCCGCGAACGGCTCCGCGAACGCCGGGTCCGGCCGGCCGAGGTTCTCCGCGACGGGCCCCGACCGGGCGACCAGTTCCGTGAGGTCGGTCGTGTACCAGGCCACGCGCTCGAGCGCCCGGAAGCGCGCTCCGTCGGTCTGCAGTCGTGCCCGCGGTCCGCGCAGCACGCTCCGCGGGTTCATCCGGCGGGCCTCCTGCGCCGTCGACACACGGTCCCGCACGTCCGCGATCGCCTTGTCCAGCCGCTCCTGCTGGCGGTCCCACGCCCCGGTGTCGGGCTCCCCCTCGTCGAGCACGTCGGCCAGGTCGTCGAGCTGCTGCGCGAGCACACCGTTCACCTGGTCGATGCGCCGCTCGGCGTCCCAGAAGTGCAGCGGCGGCACCACCGCGAAGTTCACCGCGAGGCCGATCGCGATGCCGATCGCCATCTGCACGACGTAGGCGAACGAGTAGCCCTCGGCGTTGCCGCCGCCGATGAGCAGCACGAAGAGCGCCGCCATCGGCACCCACGAGTACCCCTCGCCGAGGATCCGGAACCCGGACACCAGGACGCCCAGACCGACGACGAGCGCGACCGCGACGACCCCGGGGTCGCCGACGAGCATCGTGAACCCGGCGATGAGGATGCCGAGGGTGATGCCGACGAGCGTCTGGACACCGGCGCGGATCCCCGCGAAGACCGTGGTGCGCATCGCGACGATCGCGCCGAGGGGCGCGTAGTACGGGTACTCGGCGGCGATGCCCGGCGCGTACTTCGCCAGGGTCCACGCGATCGTGGCGGCGAGTGCCGCCTTGCCGGCGAGCAGCAACCGCGGTTGCGTGCCGGAGTCCCGACTCCACCGCCACAGTCGGCGCCCTGCGCCGGTGATCCGTTCCGCTCTCGCCATGTCGCGATCACCGTACGGCGGTGACGCTGGGAGGGCACGCGGGTGCGCTCCGGACGGGAGGCCCGTGGCGGCGCCGTCCCGACCCTCCCGTCCGACGGCACGCGCCCCGCAGGGACGACGGAACCCCCGCGACGTGCGTCGCGGGGGTTCCGTGCGGTGGTGCTGGACCTACTTGGCGTCGTCCGACTTGGCCTCGGCGTCGGCCTCTACCTCGGCGGCAGCCGGGGTCTCGGTCTCGGCCTCGACCGGAGCGGACTCCTCGGTCGTCTCCGTGGACTCGACCGGGGTCTCCTCGGCCGGGGTCTCCTCGGCCGGAGCGGCAGCAGCCGGGGCCGCGGTGCGCGTCACCGGGGCCGGCGTGCTGGACACCGGCTCGAGGACGAGCTCGATCGAGGCGAGCGGCGCGTTGTCACCCTTGCGGAAGCCGAGCTTCGTGATGCGGGTGTAGCCGCCCTGACGGTCCTCGACCTGCGGGGCGATCTCGGTGAACAGCGTGTGCACGACGGACTTGTCGCGCAGCTGAGCGATCACACGACGACGCGCGTGCAGGTCGCCACGCTTCGCGAACGTGATGAGACGCTCGGCGACGGGACGCAGGCGCTTGGCCTTCGTCTCGGTGGTCGTGATGCGACCGTGCGTGAAGAGGGCGTTGGCGAGGTTGCTCAGGAGCAGGCGCTCGTGGGCGGGGCCGCCACCGAGGCGGGGGCCCTTGGTGGGCTTCGGCATGTCAGTTCTCCAGTGGTGATGGTGGTGCGCACCGACTCATCGGTGCGCGTGCGCGTCAGCGCGAGGTCAGTTGGACTCGTCCTCGTCGTACCCGCTGTAGAAGTGGGCGCCGTCGAATCCGGGGACGGTGTCCTTGAGGGACAGGCCGAGCTCGGTGAGCTTGTCCTTGACCTCGTCCACCGACTTCTGACCGAAGTTGCGGATGTTCATGAGCTGCGTCTCCGACAGGGCGACGAGCTCGGACACCGTGTTGATGCCCTCCCGCTTGAGGCAGTTGTAGCTGCGGACCGACAGGTCGAGGTCCTCGATCGGGGTCTGCAGCTCGTTCGAGAGCACCGCGTCGACCGGCGCGGGGCCGATCTCGATGCCCTCGGCCGCCGTGTTCAGCTCGCGGGCGAGACCGAACAGCTCGACCAGCGTGCGGCCGGCCGAGGCGATGGCGTCGCGCGGCGAGATCGCCGGCTTCGACTCGACGTCGACGACCAGGCGGTCGAAGTCCGTGCGCTCACCGGCACGCGTCGCCTCGACGCGGTAGGTGACCTTGAGGACCGGCGAGTAGATCGAGTCGATCGGGATCTGCCCGGCCTCGCTGAACTCGGAACGGTTCTGCGTCGCCGAGACGTAGCCGCGGCCACGCTCGATCGTCAGCTCGAGCTCGAACCGCGCGGTGTCGTTCAGGGTCGCGATGACGAGGTCCGGGTTGTGGATCTCGACGCCGGCCGGAGCGGAGATGTCCGCCGCGGTGACCTGACCGGCACCCTGCTTGCGCAGGTACGCGGTGATCGGCTCGTCGTGCTCGCTGGAGACGACGAGGCTCTTGATGTTGAGGATGATCTCGGTGACGTCTTCCTTGACACCGGGGACGGTGCTGAACTCGTGGAGGACGCCGTCGATGCGGATGCTGGTGACAGCCGCGCCGGGGATCGAGGAGAGGAGCGTGCGGCGCAGCGAGTTGCCGAGGGTGTAACCGAAGCCCGGCTCGAGCGGCTCGATGACGAAGCGCGAGCGGTACTCGGAGATCGACTCCTCGGTCAGGGTGGGGCGCTGTGCAATGAGCACTGTGGGATTCCTTTCGGCGGAGTGTCCGCTATATGACACTCGGCGGTACGACGGGGCCGACCGGGCCCCGACGGGTCTGTTGAGTTGTGATCACGCGCAGCGCAGGGCCGGGAGGGCCCGACGTGCGCGATCGAACGACCAGGAATGGCCGGCCCCGCTCGCCCCGGTCAGGGGACGAGCGGGGAACGGCCGGTTGCTCCTCGCGTCAGACGCGGCGACGCTTCGGCGGGCGGCAGCCGTTGTGCGCCTGCGGGGTGACGTCGTTGATCGAGCCGACCTCGAGGCCAGCGGCCTGGAGCGAACGGATCGCGGTCTCGCGACCCGAGCCCGGGCCCTTGACGAAGACGTCGACCTTCTTGACGCCGTGCTCCTGCGCCTGACGCGCAGCGGACTCGGCAGCGAGCTGCGCCGCGAACGGCGTCGACTTGCGCGAACCCTTGAAGCCCACGGCACCCGAGGACGCCCAGCTGAGGACGGCACCCGACGGGTCGGTGATGCTGACGATGGTGTTGTTGAACGTGCTCTTGATGTGGGCCTGGCCCACGGCGACGTTCTTCTTCTCCTTGCGACGCGGCTTGCGCGCGGCAGTCTTGGGGGTAGCCATGATGATCTCCTATCGGGCCTTCTTCTTGCCTGCCACGGTGCGCTTCGGTCCCTTGCGGGTACGCGCGTTGGTCTTGGTGCGCTGACCACGCACCGGGAGACCACGACGGTGGCGGAGACCCTCGTAGCTACCGATCTCGACCTTGCGGCGGATGTCGGCTGCGACCTCGCGGCGGAGGTCACCCTCCACCTTGAAGTTGCCCTCGATGAAGTCACGGAGGGCGACGAGCTGGTCGTCGGTCAGGTCCTTGACGCGGATGTCACCGGAGATACCGGTCTCGGCGAGTGCCTGGACCGCGCGGGTCCGGCCGACGCCGTAGATGTACGTGAGTGCGATCTCCACGCGCTTCTCGCGCGGGATGTCGACGCCTGCTAGACGTGCCATGTGCTGGCTGCTCCTGTTTTCGGTGGAGGTGTGGCGCAGTACCGGTGCCCGGGCCTCCGCCCCGAGGTGTCCCCCCGCCGACGACCGAGGTCGCGGCGGGGTTCTGGTACTGCGTGTGCAGTGTTGAGTTGTGGGTCCTGCTGGGAGCTCAGCCCTGGCGCTGCTTGTGGCGCGGGTTGCTCTTGCAGATCACCATGACGCGGCCCTTGCGGCGGATGACACGGCAGTGCTCGCAGATGGGCTTGACGCTGGGGTTGACCTTCATGATTGCTTCCTGTTGCTCGCTGGCTTCGTGCCCGGCGGGTTCGCCGAGCCGTTCCTTTCCAGCTCGCGGATCACTTGTAGCGGTAGACGATCCGGCCGCGGGTCAGGTCGTACGGGCTCAGCTCCACGATCACGCGGTCCTCGGGGAGGATACGGATGTAGTGCTGGCGCATCTTCCCGGAGATGTGCGCGAGGACCTTGTGTCCGTTGGTCAGCTCAACGCGGAACATCGCGTTGGGCAGAGCTTCGAGCACCGAGCCCTCGATCTCGATGACGCCGTCTTTCTTGGCCATAGCCTCACTGTCGCTTGGTTGGATTACCGGTGTGATCCCCGAGCCGGTCTGCGGGTCGGGCGCCACGCCGAAGGGCATGACACACCAAAGATCAATCGTATGGGATCGAGCGCAGATTGCCAAGTGCCGGCGGGTCACCGGCCGCGCCGGGTCCCTCCGTCTGGGGCTGTCGGGCGCCGGCTGAACGGTCCAGAGTGGATCCTCGGTCGCTTCCCGGTTGCGGACCGGGCCCACCGCCGTAGCCTGGCGATCGCTGACCGTCCGGCACCTGCGCCGGAGAACCGATCGGAGACCACGTGCCCGAAGCACCCCGCCGCCCCCTCGCCCGCCACGGCCGGCTGCCGCGCCGTCGCGGATGGGGCACGCTGCTGGGGTTCGTCGCGGCCGCCGTCGCCGTCGTCCTGGTCAGCGGCACGAGCGTCGCGGCCATCGCCGGCGCGCAGCTCGCCGCCGCACCGCACACCGTCGAGCTCAGCAAGGACGACCAGAACACCGCGAAGACGGCCGACATCACCGCGATGCAGGGCGGGGCGAACATCCTGCTCCTCGGCAGCGACACCCGCGTCGGGCAGTTCGACTCCGACGAGGACGTCGAGGGCGCCCGCAACGACGTCACGATCCTCGTCCACATCTCGCAGGACCACCAGCAGCTCACGGCGGTCAGCTTCCCCCGCGACCTCAAGGTGCCGATCCCGGCGTGCACGAACCCCGAGACCGGCACCTCGTACCCGGCCGTCGACCGGGAGCTCATCAACGAGTCGCTCGGGCGCGGCGGGATCTCCTGCGCCGTGGACACCGTCGAGAACCTCACCGGGCTCACCATCCCGTACGCCGGGCTCATCACCTTCAACGGCGTGATCGAGATGTCGAACGCCCTGGGCGGTGTCGACGTCTGCGTGGCGAAGCCGATCGACGACTCGTACACGGGCCTGCACCTCGCCGCCGGACAGCACACGCTCGAGGGCCAGGACGCGCTGGCGTTCCTGCGCAGCCGACACGGCGTCGGCGACGGCAGCGACCTCGCGCGCATCAGCTCGCAGCAGGTGTTCCTGTCGGCCCTGCTCCGCAAGGTGGCCTCGGACGGCACCCTGTCGAACCCGGTGACCCTCTACAAGCTGGCCGGTGCGGCACTGTCGAACATGACGCTCTCGGACGGTCTGGCGCAGACCCGGACGCTCGTCGGGCTCGCCTCGACGCTCCGGGGCATGAGCACGTCGGACATGCTGTTCGTGCAGTACCCGGTCGTGGACGACCCGTCCGACACCGCGCACGTGCTCGTCGACGAGGCGGCTGCGCACGAGCTCAACGTCGTGCTGCAGCAGGACCGCAAGACCTCGCTCAGCGACTCCACGACCGGCCGCGCGTCGGAGGAGTCCCCCACCGCGGGCAGCACGCCGGGCACGGACACGGCCCCCGGCGAGGCGCCGGCCGGCAGCGGTGACACCTCGGGCGGTGCGCCGTCCGGTGCTGCGCCGGCTGGTGGCACGCCGACGGCGACGCCGCTGCCCTCGAACATCTCCGGGCAGTCCGCCTCCGAGCAGACCTGCTCCGTCGGGAACTGAGCCCGTCGGGAACCGGCGCCGGCGCGGTCACTCGTACCGGAGCCGGTACCGGCCAGCGTCGGTGACGGGAGACGACCCGCGGAGTCGGGGCGAGCCTCCCGGCCGGGCGCGCGGAAGGATCCGCCGGGGCGGAACGGCGGCGGTCGTCCCTACGGGACGGGGACCGGCGTGACGCCGAGCGGTACGAGACCCGAGGCGCCGCCGTCGGAGGCGGTGAGCACCCAGATGCCGTCCGCGTGCACGGCGACGGAGTGCTCCCAGTGCGCCGCGTCGGAGCCGTCGAGCGTCCTGATCGTCCACTCGTCGTCGTCCGTCGAGCTGTCGATCGTCCCGGCCGTCACCATCGGCTCGATCGCGACGACCAGCCCGGGTCGGACGGCCGGGCCGGCACCGCGGACACGGTAGTTGAAGACGGGCGGGTCCTCGTGCATCGAGCGGCCGATCCCGTGCCCCGTGAAGTCCTCCACGATGCCCCAGGTCCCCGTCTCGTCGACGGCGTCCTCGATCACGGCGCCGACCTCGTTGAGGTTCCGCGCGTGCGCGAGCGCGGCGATGCCGTGCCAGAGGGCGCGCTCCGTCGTGTCGCAGAGCGACTGCCGAGCCGTGGTGGACGTGGCGTCCCCGCCGGGCAGGACGGTCGTGAAGGCGCTGTCACCGTTCCACCCGTCGACCTCGGCACCGGCGTCGACCGAGACGATGTCGCCCGATGCGAGGACGCGGTCCCCGGGGATCCCGTGGACGATCTCGTCGTTCACCGACACGCACAGGGTGTGCCGGTAGCCCGGGACGAGCTGGAAGTTCGGCACACCGCCACCGTCACGGATCGTGCGCTCGGCGATCGCGTCGAGCTCGCCCGTGGTGATGCCGGGACGCATCGCGGCACGGACCGCACCGAGGGCAGCCTCGGTGAGCAGCCCGGGGCGGACCATCGCCCGGAGTTCCTCCGGCGACTTGTAGATCGAGGGCTTCCGACGCCGCACGACGGGAGTCAGACGCCCGCGGTGAGGCCGCGCGACGTCAGCGCCGCCTGGATGCGGTCACCGACCTCGTCGATCCCGCCGAGCCCGTCGACGTCGACCACGAGACCGCGCTCGGCGTAGGCCGCCACGATCGGGGCCGTCTGCTCCGTGTAGACCTCCTGGCGACGACGGATCGTCTCCTCGTTGTCGTCGCTGCGGCCCTGCTCCTCGGCACGCTTCAGGAGTCGCGCCACGAGCGCGTCCTGGTCGGCGACGAGCTGCACGACGGCGTCGATCCCGGTGCCCTGCTCGGCGAGCAGCGCGTCGAGGTACTCGACCTGCCCCACGGTCCGCGGGTAGCCGTCGAGCAGGAAGCCCTGCTCGGCATCCGGCTCGCTCAGCCGCGACTTGACGAGCTCGTTCGTCAGCTCGTCGGGCACGTAGTTGCCCGCGTCCATGATCGCCTTCGCCTGCACACCCAGCGGGGTGCCCTCGGAGACGTTCTTGCGGAAGATGTCACCCGTGGAGATCGCGGGGACGCCGAAGCCCTCGGCGATCCGACCGGCCTGGGTGCCCTTCCCGGCTCCGGGAGGTCCGACGATGATGAGACGTGCGCTCAACGGAGAAGCCCTTCGTAGTGACGTTGCTGCAGCTGCGAGTCGATCTGCTTCACGGTCTCGAGACCGACACCCACGATGATGAGGATGCTCGCGCCGCCGAACGGGAAGTTCTGGTTCGCGCCGAACAGCGCCAGTGCTGCCAGCGGGATGAGCGCGATGAGACCGAGGTAGAGCGAGCCGGGCAACGTCACCCGGGTCAGGACGTAGTCGAGGTACTCGGCCGTCGGACGACCGGCCCGGATGCCCGGGATGAAGCCGCCGTACTTCTTCATGTTGTCGGCGACCTCTTCGGGGTTGAAGGTGATCGCGACGTAGAAGTACGTGAACCCGACGATGAGCAGGAAGTACAGGACCATGTAGAACCAGTTGTCACCCGAGGTCAGGTTGTTCTGGATCCAGGTCACCCACGCGGCCGGCTCGGAGCCGTCCGAGGGCTGGTTGAACTGCGCGACCAGGGCCGGCAGGTACAGCAGCGACGAGGCGAAGATGACGGGCACGACGCCGGCCATGTTCACCTTGATCGGGATGTAGGTGTTGTTGCCGCCGTAGGTGCGACGACCGACCATGCGCTTGGCGTACTGCACCGGGATGCGCCGCTGCGACTGCTCGACGAAGACGACCGCCATCATGATGACCAGGCCGACCAGGATGACGAAGAGGAAGAGCTCGAAGGACTGCGACTGCTCGATCGCCCAGAGCGCCGACGGGAACTGCGCCGCGATGGACGTGAAGATCAGCAGCGACATGCCGTTGCCGATGCCGCGCTCGGTGACGAGCTCGCCCATCCACATGATGAGACCCGTACCGGCGGTCAGCGTCACGACCATCAGCATGATCGCGTACCAGCTGTCGTTCGAGATGATCGACGAGCAGGAGGCGGAGGCGTTCGTGCCGAACAGAGCACCGGAGCGCGCGACCGTGATGAGGGTGGTCGACTGCAGGACACCGAGCGCGATGGTGAGGTAGCGCGTGTACTGCGTCAGCTTGGCCTGGCCGGACTGGCCCTCCTTGTAGAGGGCGTCGAAGTGCGGGATGACCACGCGCAGCAGCTGCACGATGATCGACGACGTGATGTACGGCATGATCCCGAGCGCGAAGACCGAGAGCTTGAGCAGCGCGCCGCCGGAGAAGAGGTTGATCAGGTCGTAGAGGCCGCCGGAGGACGACGCGCTGGCGAGACAGCTCTGCACGGCGGTGTAGTCGACGAACGGCGCGGGGATGTACGACCCGAGACGGAACAGCGCGATGATCGCGAGGGTGAAGCCGATCTTCTTGCGAAGATCTGGGGTGCGCATGATGCGCGCGACCGCTCTGAACACGAGGACTCCGAACTTCTGGGACCGGCGACCCGATCGGGGTCATCACGGTGTCGATCGGCAGCGCCGACCTGGCCGACGGACGCCGGCCACTGTCAAGGAAACCGTAACGGCGGCCCGTGCGCAAACGCACGGGCCGCCGACGGGGGTTACTGGGAGACGGTTCCGCCAGCAGCCACGATCTTCTCGGCGGCGGACGCCGAGACCTTGTCGACCGAGACCGTGAGCTTCACGCTGATGTCACCCTGACCGAGAACCTTGACCTTCTCGTTCTTGCGGACGGCGCCCTTGGCGACCAGGTCCGCAACGGTGACGTCGCCACCGTTCGGGTAGAGCTCCGCGATCTTGTCCAGGTTCACGACCTGGTACTCGACGCGGAACGGGTTCTTGAACCCGCGGAGCTTCGGGGTGCGCATGTGCAGCGGCATCTGCCCACCCTCGAAGCCGACCTTGACCTGGTAGCGAGCCTTCTGGCCCTTGGTACCGCGGCCGGCGGTCTTGCCCTTCGAGCCCTCACCACGGCCGACACGGGTGCGGTCCTTCTTGGAACCGGCAGCCGGGCGGAGGTGGTGCAGCTTCAGCACCTGGACCCGCTCGTTCTTCTCGTCGCTCATGCGTCGACCTCCTCGACCTTCACGAGGTGCGCCACCGTCGCGATGTACCCGCGGTTCTGGGCGTTGTCCTCACGCAGGACCGTACGGCCGATGCGCTTGAGGCCCAGGCTGCGCAGGGTGTCGCGCTGGTACTGCTTCTCGCTGATAACGGACTTCGTCTGCGTGATCTTCAGCATCGCCATCACGCACCTGCCTTCTCGGTCGCGGCACGCAGCGCCGCAGCCTCGGCGTGGAGCAGACGAGCCGGGACGACCCGGTCGACGTCGAGGCCACGACGGCTCGCGACGGCGCGGGGCTCCTCGAGCTGCTGCAGCGCCTCGACGGTCGCGTGCACGATGTTGATCGTGTTCGACGAACCGAGCGACTTGCTCAGGACGTCGTGGATGCCGGCGCACTCGAGCACGGCGCGGACCGGACCACCGGCGATGACACCGGTACCGGCAGCGGCCGGACGCAGCAGGACGACACCGGCAGCGGCCTCACCCTGCACCGGGTGCGGGATGGTGTTGCCGACGCGCGGGACGCGGAAGAAGTTCTTCTTCGCCTCCTCGACGCCCTTCGAGATCGCGGTCGGGACTTCCTTCGCCTTGCCGTAGCCGACACCGACGAGGCCGTTGCCGTCACCGACGACGACGAGCGCCGTGAAGCTGAAGCGACGACCACCCTTGACGACCTTCGAGACGCGGTTGATGGTCACCACGCGCTCGAGGAACTGGCTGTCGCCACCGCGGTTGTTGCGGTCACGACCCTGCTGACGGTCACGTCCACCGCCACGACGGCCGCGCTGGTCGGCGTTGTCGCGGTTGTTCGACGCGGAGCCCGCGGCGGTCTCGACCGGACGCTCGGCGACGGCAGGGGCTTCCGCTTCCTTGCCGGCCGCGGCCTTGGCGACGGTCTCCGTCGCAGCAGCGGTCTCGGTCTCGGTCTCGGCCGCTTCGTTGTTGTTCGCGATGTCGCTCACAGGTTCAGCCCTCCTTCACGGGCACCATCGGCGATCGCGGCGACGCGACCGGCGTACTTGCTCCCACCGCGGTCGAAGACCACGGCCTCGACGCCAGCGGCCTTCGCACGCTCGGCGACGAGCTCGCCGATGCGACGGGCCTTGGCCGTCTTGTCGCCGTCGAACGAACGGAGGTCGGCCTCCATCGTCGATGCGCTGGCCAGGGTGTGGCCCTTCGCGTCGTCGATGACCTGGACGAACACGTGACGCGACGAACGGGTGACGGCGAGACGCGGACGCGCCTCGGTGCCGGTGATCTTCTTGCGGAGACGGTTGTGACGGCGCGCCTTGGCGGCCGACTTGCTCTTTCCTCGGATACCGAGAGCCATGATCACTTACCTGACTTTCCGGCCTTGCGGCGCACGATCTCGCCCGCGTAGCGGACACCCTTGCCCTTGTAGGGCTCGGGCTTGCGCAGCTTGCGGATGTTGGCAGCCACCTCGCCGACGGCCTGCTTGTCGATGCCCGACACGGTGAGCTTGTTGTTGCCCTCGACGGCGAAGCTGATGCCCGCCGGCGGCTCGACCGTGATGGGGTGGGAGTAGCCGAGCGCGAACTCGACGTTGCTGCCCTTCGCCGCGACGCGGTAACCGGTACCGACGACCTCGAGGCCCTTGGAGTAGCCCTGGGTCACGCCGACGATGTTGTTCGCGATGAGGGTGCGGGTCAGGCCGTGCAGCGCACGCGAGCTGCGCTCGTCGTCCGGACGGGTGACGAGGACCTGGTTCTCCTCGACCTTGGCCTGGATGGGCTCCGCGACGGTGAGCGCGAGCTCGCCCTTCGGGCCCTTGACCGCGACGGTCTGGCCGTCGATGGCGACGGTCACACCCGCGGGGATGTCAATGGGAAGACGTCCGATTCGAGACATTGTCGATCACCACACGTAGGCGAGGACTTCCCCACCCACGCCCTTCTGCTCGGCTTCACGGTCGGTGAGCAGTCCCGACGAGGTCGAGAGGATCGCCACGCCGAGGCCACCGAGGACCTGGGGGAGCTCCGTCGACTTCGCGTAGACCCGGAGACCGGGCTTCGAGACGCGCTTGATGCCGGCGATCGAACGCTCGCGCTCGGGGCCGTACTTCAGGTCGATCGTGAGGGTCTGCCCGACGCGGGCATCCTCGATCTTCCACTCGCTGATGTAACCCTCGCGCTTGAGGATCTCAGCGATGTTCTTCTTCAGCTTGGAGCTGGGGAGCGAGACGGCGTCGTGGTGCGCCGAGTTCGCGTTCCGCAATCTGGTCAGCATGTCTGCGACCGGATCGGTCATCGTCATGATGGTCGTCCATTCTTCGCCTGGTTTCGACACCCGTTCCACGAATGCCGACCTGAGCGATCGGGTGGTCTCCGAGCGGATCCCGGAGACCTGGGGGCCGGCGGCTGTCGCCGTCGGCCGGTGTTCGTGCGTGCGGGCCGGAGGACGTGAATCCTCCGGCCCGCAGCGCCCGGACTATCTTAGACCGTCTGGTCGGCCGAACGGAACGGGAAGCCGAGCTGGCGGAGCAGCGCGCGGCCCTCGTCGTCCGTCTTCGCGGTGGTCACGACGGTGATGTCGAAGCCACGCACGCGGTCGATGCGGTCCTGGTCGATCTCGTGGAACATCGACTGCTCCGTGAGACCGAACGTGTAGTTGCCGTTGCCGTCGAACTGCTTGTCGCTGAGACCGCGGAAGTCGCGGATGCGGGGCAGGGCGAGGGTGACGAGGCGGTCGATGAACTCCCACGCGCGGTCGCCGCGGAGGGTGACGTGCGCGCCGATGGCCTGGCCCTCACGCAGCTTGAACTGCGCGATGGACTTGCGGGCCTTCGTCACGACCGGCTTCTGACCGGTGATCGCGGTGAGGTCCTTGACGGCCCCGTCGATCACCTTGGAGTCACGAGCGGCCTCACCGACACCGGTGTTCACGACGACCTTGACCAGGCCGGGGACCTGGTTGACGTTCGCGTACCCGAACTGCTCGGTGAGAGCGGTCTTGATCTCGTTCTTGTACTTCTGCTTGAGGCGCGGCTCGACCTTGGTCTCCGGCGCGGCAGTCGTGTCGGTCATCAGAGCTTCTCACCCGACTTCTTGGCGTAGCGGACGCGGACGGTCTTCTTCACGCCGTCCTTCTCCACCTCTTCGGTACGGAAGCCGACGCGGGTCGGCTTCTTGGTCTTCGGGTCGACGATGGCGACGTTCGACACGTGGATCGGAGCCTCGTGCTGCTCGATGCCACCGGTCTTCGACCCGCGCTGCGTCTGGCCGACGCGGACGTGCTTCGTCACGAAGTTCACGCCCTCGACGACGACGCGGTTCTTGTCCTTGAGGACCTCGATGACCTTGCCCTGCTTGCCACGGTCGCCGCCACGCTCCTGCTTGGCGCCCGTGATGACCTGGACGAGGTCACCCTTCTTGATGTTCGCCATGGCTTACAGCACCTCCGGCGCGAGCGAGATGATCTTCATGAACTTCTTGTCACGGAGCTCGCGACCGACCGGACCGAAGATGCGCGTACCGCGCGGGTCGCCGTCGGCCTTGAGGATCACTGCCGCGTTCTCGTCGAACTTGATGTAGGAGCCGTCCTGACGACGGGTCTCCTTCTTGGTGCGAACGATGACCGCCTTGACGACGTCACCCTTCTTCACGTTGCCGCCGGGGATGGCGTCCTTCACCGTGGCGACGATGACGTCACCGAGGCCGGCGTAGCGACGACCCGAGCCACCGAGCACGCGGATGGTCAAGATCTCCTTGGCACCCGTGTTGTCGGCGACCTTCAGGCGGGATTCCTGCTGAATCACTGCTGTCTCCTATTCCGAAGCAGGCCGGGGCCTACTTGGCCTTCTCGAGGATCTCGACCAGGCGCCAGCGCTTGGAGGCGCTGAGGGGACGGGTCTCGCTGATCACGACGAGGTCGCCGACACCAGCGGTGCCGAGCTCGTCGTGGGCCTTCACCTTGGACGTGCGGCGGATGATCTTGCCGTAGAGCGCGTGCTTCACGCGGTCCTCGACCTCGACCACGATGGTCTTGTCCATCTTGTCGCTCGTCACGTAGCCGCGACGCGTCTTGCGGTAGCCGCGGGTCGAGGCGGCGGAGTTGTTCTCTTCGTTCGCCATCAGTTCTCCTCGGCGGTAGCGGCCTCGGTCGACTCGGCCGGCTTGTCAGCCTTCTTCGTCTTCTTGGCCTTGGTGGCGGTCTCGACGGGCGCGGGGGTGGCACGGATGCCGAGCTCGCGCTCGCGGAGGACGGTGTAGATGCGTGCGATGTCGCGCTTGACGGCACGGAGACGACCGTGGCTCTCCAGCTGGCCGGTGGCCGACTGGAAGCGGAGGTTGAAGAGTTCCTCCTTGGCCTTCTTCAGCTCGTCAGCGAGACGCTCGTTCTCGAACGTGTCGAGCTCCGTGGGACGGAGCTCCTTGGAACCGATCGCCATTACGCGTCGCCCTCCTCGCGCTTGATGATGCGTGCCTTGAGGGGCAGCTTGTGGATTGCACGGGTCAGCGCCTCGCGGGCGATGTCCTCGTTGACGCCGGAGAGCTCGAAGAGCACACGACCCGGCTTGACGTTGGCGACCCACCACTCGGGCGAGCCCTTACCGGAACCCATGCGGGTCTCAGCCGGCTTCTTGGTCAGCGGACGGTCCGGGTAGATGTTGATCCACACCTTGCCGCCACGCTTGATGTGACGCGTCATCGCGATACGAGCGGACTCGATCTGACGGTTGGTCACGTAGGCCGGGGTGAGGGCCTGGATACCGTAGTCGCCGAAGCTGACCTTGGTACCGCCGGTGGCCTGACCCGAGCGCTTCGGGTGGTGCTGCTTGCGGTGCTTGACTCGACGGGGAATAAGCATGGTTACGCCTCAACTCCTGCGCCGGCCGGCGCGTCCTGCGGGGCCTGCTGCTGACGGCCGCCACGGTCGCCGCCACGACGGTCGCCGCGCTCGCCACGGGGGCCGCCACGACGCTCCGGGCGCGACGAACGCTGGTTCGCCTGCTCGCGAGCGAGCTCCTTGTTCGTGATGTCGCCCTTGTAGATCCATACCTTCACGCCGATGCGACCGAAGGTGGTGCGCGCCTCGTAGAAGCCGTAGTCGATGTTGGCGCGGAGCGTGTGCAGGGGCACGCGGCCCTCGCGGTAGAACTCCGAGCGCGACATCTCGGCGCCGCCGAGACGACCCGACACCTGGATGCGGACACCCTTGGCGCCGGCGCGCTGTGCACCCTGCAGGCCCTTGCGCATGGCGCGACGGAACGCGACACGAGCGGAGAGCTGCTCGGCGATGCCCTGCGCGACGAGCTGGGCCTCGGTCTCGGGGTTCTTGACCTCGAGGATGTTGAGCTGGATCTGCTTCTTGGTGAGCTTCTCGAGCTCGCCACGGACGCGCTCCGCCTCGGCACCACGGCGACCGATGACGATGCCCGGACGCGCGGTGTGGATGTCCACGCGGACGCGGTCCCGAGTGCGCTCGAGCTCGATGCGGGCGACACCGGCGCGGTCGAGGGTCTTCTTCAGGTACTCGCGCACCTTGATGTCCTCGGCCACGTAGTCGGCGTAGCGCTGACCGGCCTTCGTGCTGTCGGTGAACCAGTGCGAGACGTGGTCCGTCGTGATCCCGAGACGGAAGCCGTACGGGTTGACCTTCTGGCCCATTACTTGCTCGCCTTCTTGCTCGTCGCGGCGACCTCGGCCTCGTCCGGCGTCGCGAGGACGACCGTGATGTGGCTGGTGCGCTTGTTGATGCGGAAGGCCCGGCCCTGGGCACGCGGCTGGAACCGCTTCAGGGTCGTGCCCTCGTCGACGAAGACGCGGCTCACGTAGAGGTCGCGCTCGTCGAGGAAGCTGTTCGTCGAGTCCGCCTTGACACGTGCGTTGGCGATCGCCGAGGCGACCAGCTTGTACACGGGCTCCGAAGCGCCCTGGGGGGCGAACTTCAGGATGGCGAGGGCCTCGTGAGCCTGCTTGCCGCGGATCAGCTCGATGACGCGACGGGCCTTCTGAGGCGTGACGCGGATGTGTCGCACGCGTGCGATCGACTCCACCATTTCGTTCCTCCTCTTCGTCCCCGCCTTAGCGGCGACGGCCCTTCTTGTCGTCCTTCACGTGACCACGGAAGGTGCGGGTCGGCGCGAACTCGCCGAGCTTGTGACCGACCATCGACTCGGTGACGAACACCGGGATGTGCTTGCGGCCGTCGTGCACGGCGATCGTGTGCCCGAGCATGTTCGGGACGATCATCGAGCGACGCGACCAGGTACGGATCACGTTCTTGGTGTTGGCCTCGTTCTGCGTGACGACCTTGCGGAGCAGGTGCTCGTCGACGAAGGGGCCCTTCTTCAGACTGCGTGGCATCTTCTGAACTCCTACTTGCGCTTCTTGCCGGCGTTACGGCGACGGACGATGAGCTTGTCGCTCGGCTTGTTCGGCTTGCGCGTACGACCCTCGGCCTGGCCCCAGGGGCTGACCGGGTGACGACCACCGGACGTCTTGCCCTCACCACCACCGTGCGGGTGGTCGACCGGGTTCATCGCGACACCACGCACGGTCGGGCGGACGCCCTTCCAGCGCATGCGGCCGGCCTTGCCCCAGTTGATGTTGGACTGCTCGGCGTTGCCGACCTCGCCGATGGTGGCGCGGCAGCGGGCGTCGACGTTGCGGACCTCGCCCGACGGCAGACGGAGCTGCGCGTAGGGGCCGTCCTTGGCGACGAGGCGGACCGAGGCGCCGGCCGAACGCGCCATCTTCGCGCCGCCACCGGGGCGGAGCTCGATGGCGTGGATGACCGTACCCACGGGGATGTTGCGCAGCGGCAGGTTGTTGCCGGGCTTGATGTCGGCGCCGGGGCCCTGCTCGATGACGTCGCCCTGCTTGAGCTTGTTCGGCGCGATGATGTAACGCTTCGTGCCGTCGACGTAGTGCAGGAGCGCGATGCGCGCGGTGCGGTTCGGGTCGTACTCGATGTGTGCGACCTTGGCGTCCACGCCGTCCTTGTCGTGACGACGGAAGTCGATCACGCGGTACTGGCGCTTGTGGCCACCACCGATGTGGCGGGTGGTGATGCGGCCCGAGCTGTTGCGGCCACCGGTCTTCGGCAGCGGACGAAGCAGCGACTTCTCCGGCGTCGAACGGGTGATCTCAGCGAAGTCGGCGACCGACGAGCCGCGACGACCGGGGGTCGTCGGCTTGTAGTTACGAATAGCCATGATTTATCCCTCTGGTCCTCAGCCGACAGCCGTGAAGATGTCGATCGAACCGGACTTGAGCGTCACGATGGCGCGCTTGGTGTCCTTGCGCTTGCCCAGGCCGAACTTCGTGCGACGGGTCTTGCCCGGACGGTTCAGCGTGTTGATGCTCGCGACCTTGACGTCGAAGATCTTCTCGATGGCGAGCTTGATCTCGGTCTTGTTCGAGCGGGGGTCCACGATGAACGTGTACTTGCCCTGGTCGATCAGGCCGTAGCTCTTCTCCGAGACGACCGGCGAGATGATGATGTCGCGCGGGTCCTTGTTGAAGCCGCTCATGCGGAGATCTCCTTCGCGGTCTTCGACGCGATGAAGGCGTCGAGTGCGCTCTTGCTGAAGACGAGGGCATCGGCCTTGAGCACGTCGTAGGCGTTGAGCTGGCCGTACGAGAGCGCGTGGACGTTCGGCAGGTTGCGGACCGACTTGAGCGTGAGCTCGTCGGCCGACTCGAGCACGACGAGCACGTTCTTGACGGGCGCGACCTTCTCGATGAGCGTGCGAGCGGTCTTCGTCGAGGGCAGTTCAGCCGGGACGAAGGACTCGACAGCGGAGATGCGGCCACCGCGGGCGCGGTCCGAGAGCGAGCCGAGCAGAGCCGCGGCGATCATCTTCTTCGGGGTGCGCTGCGAGTAGTCGCGCGGGGTCGGTCCGTGGACGACGCCACCGCCGGTGTGCTCCGGAGCGCGGACCGAACCCTGACGGGAGCGGCCGGTGCCCTTCTGCTTGAACGGCTTGCGACCAGCACCGCGGACCTCGCCGCGGTTCTTGGTCTTGTGGGTGCCCTGACGCGCGGCGGCGAGCTGCGCGGTGACGACCTGGTGGATCAGCGGGACGTTCGTCTCGACGTCGAAGAGCTCGGCGGGCAGCTCGATGCTGCCGGCGACGGCTCCGGTCGCGTCGAGGACGTCGATCGTGGTTGCGGTCTCGGTGGCCATGATCACTTACCCTTCACGGCGGTGCGGACGAAGACGGAGCGACCGCGAGCACCGGGGACGGCGCCCTTGACGAGCAGCAGACCCTTCTCGGCGTCGACGGCGTGCACCGTGAGGTTGAGGACGGTCACGCGCTCGCCACCCATGCGGCCGGCCATGCGCATGCCCTTGAAGACGCGCGACGGGGTCGACGAAGCACCGATCGAACCGGGCTTGCGGTGGTTGCGGTGGGCACCGTGCGAAGCGGACACACCGGCGAAGCCGTGGCGCTTCATGACACCGGCGAAGCCCTTGCCCTTCGACGTCCCGACGACGTCGACCTTCTGGCCGGCCTCGAAGGTGTCGACGGTGAGCTCCTGGCCGAGCGTGTACTCGGCGGAGTCGTTGGTGCGGATCTCGGTGAGGGTGCGACGCGGGGTCACACCAGCAGCCTCGAAATGGCCGGCGGCCGGCTTGTTCACCTTGCGCGGGTCGATCGCGCCGGCGGCGATCTGGATCGCCTCGTAGCCGTCGCGCTCGACGTTGCGGATCTGGGTGACCACGTTCGGGCCGACCTCGATCACGGTGACGGGGATGAACTTGTTGTTCTCGTCCCACACCTGGGTCATCCCGAGCTTCTTGCCGAGGAGGCCCTTGACGGTCTTGGTTGAGTTCGCCATCGGTCAGTCCCCCTTACAGCTTGATCTCGATGTTGACGTCGGCCGGGAGGTCGAGTCGCATGAGCGAGTCGACGGCCTTCGGCGTCGGGTCGACGATGTCGATGACCCGCTTGTGCGTGCGCTTCTCGAAGTGCTCGCGCGAGTCCTTGTACTTGTGGGGAGAACGGATCACGGTGACCACGTTCTTCTCGGTGGGGAGCGGCACCGGGCCGACCACGGTCGCACCGGCACGGGTCACCGTGTCGACGATCTTCCGGGCCGACGTGTCGATGACCTCGTGGTCGTACGACTTGAGCCGGATGCGGATCTTCTGTCCCGCCATGTGTCTCTCTGTCCTCTCTGCGCCGCGCACCCTCGGGCCGCCTGACGCCGCCGTCACCGTGCATTCCTGCAGGGCTTGGCTGTTTTCCTGAACCAACCGGCCGCATCCTCGGGGGATGACCGCTGTTCTCCTGTCAACCGCGCAGGGCGACCGTGGCCGTCCAGCGTGGGCATGTCGCTTCCCCGCACTCCGGGCACAGGTGCACCCGGGGTGGTGGTGGGGACTCGATCGTGTTCTGCTGCCTGCGGCCCAACCCAGCTCCGCTGGACGGAGGGATTGTGCACTGCCAGAGCAGTGATCCTGCGCGCGCGAACGCCCGCGGAATTCGGAACCGGACAAGTCTCGCATAGGCACGGCACCTGTGCAACCCGGGCGTGTCGTCGGGTTCCGCGGGGCTCGGGACGGCGCGCTCCCCCGGAACGGCGCGGTTCTGCCCGGCCTGGAGGCGCGGCGCACCCCGGGCGCGTCGCGCACCTTCCCGAGGTGGTCGGTCCGCCCTCGGCACCCTTCTCGACTCGACGGGCGCGGGCCCGCGCACGTCGGGTCCGGTGGCGGTCCGCGAGCGGGCAGGACACGCCGCGCGCCGAGCGCCGCGCGGGTGGGATCGGTCGGGTCCGGGGGCTCAGCGTGACGGATCTCGCCCGCTCGGCGCGGCCAGACGGGACCCGACACCTTCCGTCGAGTGACTCCGTCGAGGTCGGCGGAACGGATCGTGCCCGCTCGGCGAGGCCGAGCGGGCACGATGGCAGGGAGGGCGTCCGACCGGGTCAGAACTCCTCGGGCACCGGCGGGACGAACCACGGCGGGAAGACCGCGACCCGAGGACCGGTCACGCGGTGCTCGGCGAGCAGCGTCTTGACCTGCTGTCGGACGCGGTCGTTCGGCACCCCGATGACGGCGATCGACGAGAACGGCACACGGGGCCCGGCGAGCAGCTCGAGGCCGTGCATCTCCGGGTCGGTGAAGTCGGTGCGACGGATCAGGTTCGTCGCTGCCTCCGGTCCGACCGCGAAGCGCACGTCGTCGGCCTCGGCGTCCTGGTCGGCGACGATCACGGAGGCGCCGAACGCGGACACCGGCACGACGAGCACGACGTACTCGGTGGCACGCGTGCGTCGGGCGGCGTCGGACCAGCGGGCGCCCTCGGCGCCGCGGCGGAGCTCGTCCCAGCGTGTGGCGTCCGGCGAGAGCGTGAACGGGACGTGACCCGACACGGAGCCACCGTCGGGAGCGGTCGCCTCGGCGCGCGCGGCACGCGTCTCGGCAGAGCTGACGTCGACGACCGGAGTGGCCGTGTCGGCGGCGAGGACGGCGCCCTCGCCGACGATGGACGCCAGGTTGTCGACGTGGGTGGCGTGGTGCGCCCGGAGCGACGCGAACACGCGGGGCTCCGGCAGTTCAGGAGCAGCCGGCGACCGGAGCGACGAGGAGCCGCGCGCGGGGGCCGGGGTGGAGCGGAGGTCGGTGGTGATGCGGGTCCGACGGGGCGTCGGCGTGGTGGGGACTGCAGGCACCTCGGCCTGTCGGGGCGAGCAGATGTCGCAGAGTTCGGTGGGGAAACCGTGGATGCACTCGTCGGTCACGACTGGGAGAGGTCCTTCCGTGCCCGGGTGGGGGAGATCGGGCACGGTGTCCAACCGTACGTCATGATCCGCCCCCTTCCGTCACTGTCGGTAGAGCAGGGCACGCACCTCGGACTCGGCGGCGTGGAGGCGTTCGGGGTCGATGGTCTCGCCGTGCTGGTACGCGTCGAGCAGGCGCGGGTCGATGTAGCTCTGCCGGCACACCGTCGGGGTGTTGCCCAGCTCCTCGCTCGCGGCCTTCACGGCGTGCGAGACGGCCTTCTTGCGCTTGGCCTCACTCGACTGCGGGCCGGTACGCGCCAGGTCCACCGCGGCCGCGACGGTCCCGTGCAGGGTGCGGAAGTCCTTCGCGGTGAACTCGTCACCGGCTCGCTCCTTCACGTACTCGTTGATGTCCTCGGCGGCGAGCGGCTCCCACTCGGCACCGCGCTCGGCACGGAAGGACAGCAGGCGCGCGTTCGGTCCACGACGCTTCATCCCGGCGATCACCCGCGCGAGGTCGTGGTCGTGGATCGTGGACGACCACTCCTGCCCGCTCTTGCCCGGGAAGTCGAGCTCGATGTCGTCGCCGGACACGTGGGCGTGCGCACACAGCAGCGTCGACAGGCCGCGGCTGCCGTGCTCGGTGGCGTAGCGCTCGGACCCGACCCGGAGCGAACCCTGGTCGAGCATCCGGAAGGCCGCGGCAAGGGCACGCCGCCGGTCGGGCTCGGGCCGCCGCAGGTCCTGCGTGACCATCCGTCGCGCCGACGGCAGCGACTCCGCGAGGGCGAGTGCCCGGTCGTACTTGATCCGGTCCATCCGCTCGCGCCACCCGGGGTGGTACATGTACTGACGCCGGCCGACGCCGTCCTTGCCGGTCGCGAGGATGTGCCCGTTCTCGTACGGCGAGATCCACACGTCGTCCCAGGCCGGAGGGATCACGAGGTCGTCGAGGCGCTGTCGCACGACGGCGTCGGTGACGGTCTTCCCGTCCGGGTCGCGGTACGAGAAGCCCTTGCCGCTGCGGACACGGTGGTAGCCACGACCGTTGGTCGCGGAGCGGCGGAGACGGGTCACTCCGACGATGTTGCCCGCCGACGCCTGGGACCCGTCACCGGGAACGCGCCCGGGACGGACCGGACGTCCGCCGGGCACGACGAAGCGGGGCCGGACCCGAAGGCCCGACCCCGCTGGCGCAGTGTCTTCCGGAGAACCGGGAGTTACTTGACGATCTCCTCGACCGTACCGGCGCCGACCGTGCGGCCACCCTCACGGATGGCGAAGCGGAGGCCGGCCTCCATCGCGATCGGCTGGATCAGCTCGACCGACATGGCGACGGTGTCGCCGGGCATGACCATCTCGGTGCCCTCGGGCAGCGTGATGACGCCGGTGACGTCCGTGGTGCGGAAGTAGAACTGCGGACGGTAGTTCGCGTAGAACGGGTTGTGACGACCGCCCTCTTCCTTGGTCAGGATGTACGCGTTCGCCTTGAACTCGGTGTGCGGCGTGACCGAACCCGGCTTCACGACGACCTGGCCGCGCTCGACGTCCTCGCGCTTGAGGCCACGGATGAGGAGACCGGTGTTGTCGCCCGCCTCAGCCTTGTCCAGCAGCTTGCGGAACATCTCGATGCCCGTGACCGTGGTCTTCTGCGTCGGGCGGATGCCGACGATCTCGACCTCGGAGTTGAGGTCCAGCGTGCCACGCTCGACACGACCGGTGACGACGGTGCCACGACCGGTGATCGTGAAGACGTCCTCGATCGGCATGAGGAACGGCTGGTCGGTGGCGCGCACCGGGTCCGGGACGTTCTCGTCGACGGCGGACATCAGGTCCTGGACGGACTTGACCCACTTCTCGTCGCCCTCGAGCGCCTTGAGCGCCGAGACCTGCACGACGGGGGCATCCTCGTCGAACTCCTGCGAGCCGAGGAGCTCACGGACCTCGAGCTCGACGAGCTCCAGGATCTCCTCGTCGTCCACCATGTCGGACTTGTTCAGCGCGACGACGATGTAGGGGACGCCGACCTGGCGGGCGAGCAGGACGTGCTCACGCGTCTGGGGCATCGGGCCGTCGGTGGCGGCGACCACGAGGATCGCGCCGTCCATCTGCGCCGCACCGGTGATCATGTTCTTCACGTAGTCGGCGTGACCAGGAGCGTCGACGTGCGCGTAGTGGCGCTTCTCGGTCTGGTACTCGACGTGCGAGATGTTGATCGTGATGCCGCGGTCGCGCTCCTCGGGAGCGCTGTCGATCTGAGCGAAGTCACGGGCCTCGTTGAGGTCCGGGTACTGGTCGTGCAGAACCTTGGTGATCGCCGCCGTGAGCGTGGTCTTGCCGTGGTCGACGTGACCGATGGTTCCGATGTTGACGTGCGGCTTGGTCCGCTCGAACTTGGCCTTGGCCACTGTGGGTCCTCCTCAGGACTCGGAGAGCATGCCCCCGGTTCCGTGAACCGTTGGCGTGCAGGGTGTGTGTCTAACTGTACTTGGTGACGAGGGGCCCGTCGCCGGGCACCCTCGCCTGTGGAGAGAACGCCGGAGCGTTACTCTCCGCTGTTCTTCGCGATGATCTCCTCGGCGACCTTGGCCGGGACCTGGCTGTAGGTCTCGAAGGTCATCGAGTAGACCGCACGACCAGAGGTCTTGGACCGGAGGTCCCCGACGTAGCCGAACATCTCGGACAGCGGCACGCTCGCGCGGACCACCTTGACGCCCGAGGCGTCCTCCATCGAGGCGATCTGGCCACGACGGGAGTTCAGGTCACCGATGACGTCGCCCATGTACTCCTCGGGAGTACGCACCTCGACGGCCATGATCGGCTCGAGGATGGCGGGGCCGGCCTTGCGGGCGGCCTCCTTGTAGGCGATCGAACCGGCGATCTTGAACGCCATCTCGGACGAGTCGACGTCGTGCGCCGCGCCGTCCTTGAGGATGGCCTTCACGCCGACGGTCGGGTACCCGGCGAGGATGCCGACCTGCATGGCGTCCTGGATACCGGCGTCGACCGACGGGATGTACTCACGCGGGACGCGACCACCGGTGACGGCGTTCTCGAACTCGTAGACCTTCTCGGCCGTGACTTCCATCGGCTCGAGGGCGATCTGCACCTTCGCGAACTGGCCGGAACCACCGGTCTGCTTCTTGTGCGTGTAGTCGTAGCGCTCGACGACCTTGGTCAGGGTCTCGCGGTAGGCCACCTGCGGCTTGCCGACCGACGCCTCGACCTTGAACTCGCGCTTCATGCGGTCGACGAGGATGTCGAGGTGGAGCTCGCCCATGCCCTTGATCGTCGTCTGACCGGTCTCGGCGTTGAGCTCGACGCGGAACGTCGGGTCCTCTTCCGCGAGCTTCTGGATGGCCGTGGAGAGCTTCTCCTGGTCGGCCTTCGTGTTCGGCTCGATGGCGACCTCGATCACCGGCTCCGGGAACGTCATCGACTCGAGGACGACCTGGTCGGTCGGGTCGCAGAGCGTGTCACCGGTGGTGGTGTCCTTGAGGCCGATCACCGCGTAGATGTGGCCCGCGGTCACGTTGTCGACCGGGTTCTCCTTGTTGGAGTGCATCTGGAAGATCTTGCCGATGCGCTCCTTCTTGCCCTTGGTCGAGTTGATGACCTGGGCACCGGACTCGATCGAGCCGGAGTACACGCGGACGTAGGTCAGACGACCGAAGAAGGGGTGCACCGCGACCTTGAACGCCAGGGCCGAGAACGGCTCGGTGGCGTCGGGCTTGCGGATGATCTCCTTCTCCTCGTCCTTGACGTCGTGGCCGATCATCGGCGGCACGTCGAGCGGGGACGGGAGGTAGTCGATGACCGCGTCGAGCATCGGCTGGACGCCGCGGTTCTTGAAGGCCGAGCCGCAGAGGACCGGGTAGACCTCGGAAGCGATCGTGAGCTTGCGGATCGCGCCCTTGATCTCGTCCTTGGTCAGCTCCTCGCCGCCGAAGAACTTCTCGAGCAGGGCGTCGTCGGTCTCGGCGACGCGCTCGATCAGCTTCGCGCGGTACTCCTCAGCGCGGTCCTTGAGGTCCGCGGGGATCTCCTGGACCTCGTACTGGGCGCCCATGGTCACGTCACCCTTGGCGTCGCCGGGCCAGACCTTGGCGTGCATCTCGATGAGGTCGATGACGCCGACGAAGTCGTTCTCGGCACCGATCGGGAGCTGCAGCACGAGCGGCTCCGCACCGAGGCGGTTGATGATCGTGTCGACGGTGAAGTAGAAGTCCGCGCCGAGCTTGTCCATCTTGTTGACGAAGCAGATGCGGGGGACGTCGTACTTGTCCGCCTGACGCCACACGGTCTCGGACTGGGGCTCGACGCCCTCCTTGCCGTCGAAGACGGCGACGGCACCGTCGAGGACGCGGAGCGAGCGCTCCACCTCGACCGTGAAGTCCACGTGACCGGGGGTGTCGATGATGTTGATCTGGTTGTTGTCCCAGAAGCAGGTCGTCGCGGCCGACGTGATCGTGATGCCGCGTTCCTGCTCCTGCGCCATCCAGTCCATCGTGGCAGCGCCGTCGTGGACCTCACCGATCTTGTGCGTGATGCCCGTGTAGAACAGGATGCGCTCGGTCGTCGTGGTCTTGCCGGCATCGATGTGCGCCATGATGCCGATGTTGCGGACCTTGTTCAGGTCGGTGAGCACGTCCTGTGCCACAGGTTCCTCCGGAAGAGTTGTAGGAGAGGGTGGCGCCCGGGCGGGCGTCGGTGGTGCGTGACCACCGACGCCCGATCGGAGCCGGGACTACCGAGCCGGGATTACCAGCGGTAGTGGGCGAAGGCCTTGTTCGACTCGGCCATCTTGTGGGTGTCCTCACGGCGCTTGACCGCGGCACCGAGACCGTTCGACGCGTCGAGGATCTCGTTCATGAGACGCTCGGTCATCGTCTTCTCGCGACGGGCCTTGGCGTACGAGGTGAGCCAGCGGAGCGCGAGGGTGTTCGCGCGGTGCGGCTTGACCTCGACCGGGACCTGGTAGGTCGAGCCACCGACGCGGCGGCTACGGACCTCGAGGGTCGGACGGACGTTGTCGAGCGCCTTCTTCAGCGTCGCGACGGCGTCCTGCTGGTTCTTGGCGGAGACGCCTTCGAGTGCATCGTAGACGATGCGCTCGGCGAGGCCCTTCTTGCCGTCCAGGAGGATCTTGTTGACGAGCTGCGAGACGATCGGCGCGCCGTACACCGGGTCGGCGACGACGGGACGCTTCGGGGCGGGACCCTTACGAGGCATCTAACTCAACCCTTCTTCGCGCCGTAGCGGCTGCGGGCCTGCTTACGGTTCTTGACGGCCTGGGTGTCCAGGGCACCGCGGATGATCTTGTACCGCACGCCGGGGAGGTCCTTCACACGACCGCCGCGGACGAGCACCATCGAGTGCTCCTGCAGGTTGTGGCCCTCACCGGGGATGTAGGCCGTGACCTCGGTGCCGTTCGAGAGCTTGACACGAGCGACCTTGCGCAGGGCCGAGTTCGGCTTCTTGGGGGTGGTGGTGTAGACGCGGGTGCAGACACCACGCTGCTGGGGGTTCGCCTTCAGTGCCGGCGCCTTGGTCTTGACGACCTTGGGCGTACGACCCTTGCGAACGAGCTGCTGGATGGTAGGCAACTGTTCTCCTGGTTCTTCGCTCGTGCTCTGGCCGACGCATTCCGTCGGCTTCCTCATCCCACGCTGATCACCGCCTGACGGCGGAGGGAGGTCGTGGGATGGATGACCCGGTACGGTCTCGTCGAGGTCGACGATGATGACCCGGGATTTCGGGCGCGCCCGAGGGCGCACACCCGGTAGAGACTACCCGCGTCACACGGCGAAATCAATCCGGGCGCGTCGCGCCCGGAGCGCGCCGACGCTGCCGTGGCGAGACGAGCCTCCGGGCCGGCGACCGCGCGTCCGGACCTGTCGGCGATGGTGGGGCGGGCCTCCAGGCGGCGACCGCCGGACCGGACCCGTCCGCGTCAGGAACCCGCGTCGGACGAACCGTTGCCGACGGCGGACTCGAACGTCGCGCCGTCGTCGGAGAAGCCCGACACGTACCCGCTCGCGTTGACGTTCATCGGACCCGCCGATGCTGTGCCGACGCCGTCGGGCCCGGAGATGTCGGCGGTGAAGGTGGCGCGACCGAAGGTCGACGTCGAAACCGTCCACCCACGCGACAGCCATCCGCCGACCGTGACCTGCGGGCGCTGCTCGAGCGTCCACTTCTGGTTCGTGTAGGTGTAGGCCGGGTCCTCGCCGTAGGCGTAGAAGCTGCAGCCAGCGGGCGCCGGGTCCGTGGAGGCGATGCACCCGTCGACCCAGCGGTCGACCGCCTGTTGGGCGGCCTGCTTCCCGTCGTCGGTGAGCTCCGTGGTCATGGACACCGGCACCGAACCGGTCGTGCTGAAGCCGGGGACGCGCGCGGTCGCGCCCGCTGCCGTGAACCACTTCCCGCCGTCGACCGCCACGGCGTACGAACCCGGCAGGGCGGTCAGGTTCGCGATGCCGTCGTCGGACGTCCGGACGCGCTGCCCGGCGACCTCGACCGTGGTCCCTCCGGGGCCGCGGACCGAGACCTGGACCCGTCCGAGGTCCGGCGCCTGGAGCTCCCACACCGGGAAGACCCCCCAGTCGGTCCCCGTGCGGTCGAGCGTGAAGGTGGAGGCGACGTCCCGGCCGCCCTGTCGCAGGTACGCGCGCACGGTGGCGGTGTCACCGTCGGTGCGGGTCGCTGCGATGCGGTACCCGGTGACACGGTCCGTCGCCTTCGCGTAGGCGGCGTCCGTGAGCAGCACGTCCGCGTCGTCGTGGTCGACACCCGCCAGGCGCAGCGCGTCGTCCACGTGGCCCGCGGTCAGGTCGTCGAGGAAGGCCCGCACCGGCCGGTCGGCCGAGTGCGAGGAGGACTGGGTCGCGTACCCGACGACGCCCGTGACGAGCAGCAGCACCACGGCTGCACCGCCGGCGATGATCCCGACCAGTGCGCCACGCCGCATCCGGCGACGCGGGCGAGGTGCGGCAGGGGCGGCGACGGGCACCGGCGGCTCCTGCGTGCCCCGGAGCGTGTCGACGTGCGGGACCTGTGCCCACCCGCCCGGCTGGTTGTCGGTCATGCGTCCCCCGTCGTGCCTCGTGCGTGCTCCGGGATCCTACCGCCGCGCGGTCCCCCGCGACCGGGCCTGGTACCGGGCGGCGGAGACACCGCCGAGGACGCAGAGCAGGGCGACGACCACCGAGCCGACCACGAAGGGGCTCAGCGCGGAACCCGCGGGGAACACGAGGAGCTCGGTCCCGTCCCCCCGCGTCATCGAGTAGCCCACCGCTCCCGTCGCGAGCATCGCCAGGTAGGTGCCCGCAGCAGCGACGAGTGCGGTGACACCGGGGTTGCCCTCGCGGATCCCCGCCGCCGTGGCGAGGAACACGACCGCGGCCGCCGCGACCACCATCGCCGGACCGAGGTACGGGCCGGCGTCCGGTTGCGGGATCGCCTCGACGTCGGCGAGCAGGGCCTCGAAGCCCGTCACCGCGACGACGAGGGCGATGAAGAGGACCGACGTCATCGTCGCGATCAGCCACCGGGACATGGCTCGATCGTACTGCCGGGCGCCCTGGGTGGCGGGTTCCGGCGCCGCCGCGTCACCGCGCAGCGCGCTCCTGCGCGTGCTCGCGGTCCTGCTCGGCGTCGCGCTCCGGCACGGGAGCCTGGCCTTGGCCCTGGCCCTGGGGGTGCTCCTGGCCCTGGGGGCGCTCCTGGCTCGCGTGGTGCTGTGCCGCCGCGACGAGCGCGAGCGCGATGGTCGCGGTGATGACCGGGACGGACTCGGTCATGGGGGCGACGGGGGCCGCGGTGCCGTCCTGGAGGCGCGGCTCGGCGCGGTCGTGCTGCGCGGGCTCCGCCTCGTGGTCGCGTCCCGCCGGGGCTGCTTCGTGGTTCCACTGGGCTTGCTCCGCCTCGTGGTCGCGTTCCGCCGGGGCCACCTCCGGGTCGAGCAGGGTCGACTCCGCCTCGTGGTCCCGCAGCGCGGGCCCGACGACCGGCAGGACCGCGGTCGTCGTCGGCGGCTCGACGTGCAGGACGGTGACCGCGGGAGTCTCCGAGACCCCGCGTCGGGCGGCGCGACGGGCGCGGCCCATCCGCACCAGGACCACCACGGCGATGACCGCCCAGACGCCGTTCACGATCGTCGACGGGACCGCGTGGTGCGCGGCGACGTTGACGGCGACGGAGAGCCCGCCGACCAGGTTGAGGGACTGGTAGAGCGGCCCGTTCGGGATCTTGCCCAGTGAGAACAGCAGGTAACCTGCGAGGACGGTTACGGCTCCGAACCAGCCGAGGAACTCCACGATTCCGACCAACACGCGCGACTCCGGGCACGACGAGGAACGGCCGTCCTGAGGCGACCGTCCGAGAGGGGTGTGAGCAGCCGCGAGTGCGGCGTCGGGAGCATCGTAGGCACAGCGACGGGTGTCGCGGAAGTGGGTGCGGCGTGGCGTGTCGCACCCACTTCGCGGGGGGCTCTGCGGAGGGGTGTCAGCCGTTCGTCGAGGCGCTCGACGAGGTGCCCGTGAAGACGTAGACCGACCCGGACAGCGACCACGACTGCGACTGCATCGGGGGCGAGTCGCCCTCCTCCTCGCTCGCTGCTGCGATCCCCGAGACCAGGAACAGTCGCGACCCGGACTGCATCGCCTTCGTGAACGCCAGCGCCTGGTCGTAGGACCCCTGGACCGCGACGGTGACGGGTACGAGCGAGAAGTTCGCGTCGGTGATGGACGGATCCGTGGCAGCCTGCGCCGACGGAGTCTCCTCGGCGCCGTCCGCGGTCGCTCCCGGGGTGGCCGTCACCGCGCTCGCCGGCTCCGCACTGGCCGACTCCGCGCTCGCTGGCGCGTAGGGGGTCGCGTCCCCGATGGTCACGTTCGTGACCTGCACCCCGGCCGCAGCGGCGTCTGCGTCGATCTCGCGGACGAAGGACTCGGAGTCGACGGTCGACGGGACCGAGGCCCGCAGCCGCTCGAGTTCCGCCCTCGTCGCATCGAGGCCGGAGAAGGCCGCTGCGAGACGGGTGAGTTCGGCGCGGTTCTTGTCGTTGGTCGCGTCGATGGTCGCCTGCTGGACCCGGTTCGACGCGGCCCCGGCGAGCTGCGGCTGCACGCCGAGGAACCAGCCGCCGGCCAGGACCGCGACACCGACCACCAGGGCGATCACGAGGGACAGGTGGTGCTTCGTCATCGGTCGGCGTCCTTGTCGTACTTGCCGTCGTAGGCCCGCGCGTCGAGCTCGAGCTCGATGACGGAGGTGTACTCGCCGCGGTCCTGGTCGTACGAGATCGACGAGATCGACGAGTCCAGGTAGCCGGTCAGGCCGGACAGGCGGCTGGTCCAGTCCGGTACGGACGGGATGGTCGTCGACGCCACGGTCAGCGCGAGCGTCGCGACCCTCGGCCGCGGACCTCCATCGGCAGCCTGTCCGAACGGCTCCGTCGCGGTCGCGGAAGCGACGGTCATCCCGCTGATCGCGAGGTCTGCCGGCAGGACGTCGCGGATGCCGCCGAGCGTCCCGTCCCACTCGACCTCGGTCGACCCTCCGACGGTCCGGGCCGACTCCAGGAGGTCGGAGTCGCGCTCCGCTGCCCGCAGCTCCGCGTACCGCTGCTGCTGGGCGAGCAGCGTCGTGGTCTCTGCCTGCGCGGCGGTCAGCGAGGCCGCTGTCGCCATCTGGTTCGCCATCGCCCCGCCGCTCGCGAGCAGGACGGCAGCGCCGACGACGACGACACCGAGCCATGCGCGCCGTGTCAGCGCCCGCTGCCGACGCTCGACGTAGACCTCTGCCGGGAGGAGGTCGACCCGGGGCGCGCGTCCCGCGGTCGAGTCCGAGGCACCACGACGGGCCCCGCGGCCGCGACGACCCTGCGCAGCCTCCGTGCGTTCCTGCGTGCTGGTCATGCTGCCTTGCTCCCCACTGCGAGTCCGTAGGCGACGGCCACCGAGTCACCGTGCGCGAGGACGTCCTCCTCGCGGACAGCCCGCCCGAAGCCCGCGCCGAGGAAGGCGGACGGGGTGGTGACCGGCAGGTGCGTCGTGTCGGCGAGGGCCTCGCGGAGCCCGATGAGCCGGGCGCCGCCACCCACGAGTGCGATGCCGGCGACGACCTCGTCCGGGCGGGTGTTGACGTAGTAGTTGATGGTGTTGCGGAGGCTCGTCACGAGTTCGTTGACCGTGTCGAACACCGCCGCGACAGCTCGCGCGTCGTCCGGCGTGCGGGCGCCCGGTCCGATCCCGAAGTGCCGCTTCACCGCCTCGGCCTGGGCGAAGGGGATGTCGAGTCGGCCGGCGAGCGACCGGGTGATGTCGTCCCCGCCGGACGGGATGATGCGGACGAACTGCGGCACACCGTCCGTCGCGAGGACGACGCTCGTGGTGTCCGCGCCGACCTGGATGATGGCGATCGTTCCGTGTTGCGCCTGCGCAGGGCTCAGCACCCGCGTGAGGGCGAACGGGATGAGGTCCACACCGACCGGGTTGAGGCCTGCGAGCCGCACGGCGCGGACGTTCGCGAGCACGGCCTCCTTGATCGCTGCGACGAGCAGGCCTCGGATCACCGGACCGGACTCGTCGACGCCCTCGCTGACCGGGTAGAAGTCGAGGATCGCGTCCCCCACCGGGACCGGCAGCATGTCCTGCACCTGGAACGGGAGGCTCTCACGGATCTGCGCGAGCGGCGCGTGCGGGACGGTGAGGTCACGCGAGAGGACCCGCTGGTTCCCCATGCCCAGGACGACGTCGCGCGAACGGAACCTGCCCGTCGACCAGAGCTGTCGGAGTGCGGCCCCGACCGTGTTCGGCTCGAGGACCTCGCCGCGACTGACCGACCCCTCGGGTGTCGACACCTCGGCGACCCGGAGGACGACGGGGCGGCCACGGTCGGCGTCCCCGACCTCGACCGCGCGGATCGACGACGCGGCGATGTCGACGCCGACGATGCTCTTTCCCATGGTGCTGCTTTCGTTGAGGGTCAGGAGAGGCCGAGGAGCCCGAGGTAGGCCGACCAGAGGGGTGCGCCGAGGACGATGCCGATCCACGCGCCGACGAGCATCGACGGCCCGAACGGGACCCCGCTGCCCATCCGAGCGCGACCGATGGCGACCAGTGCGATCGCGACCGTACCGCCGACGAGGAAGCCGCCGAAAGCTCCCACTGCGAGGGGTCCCCATCCGAGGTACGCGAGCACGAGGCCGAGGACGACGGCGAGCTTGACGTCGCCGAGCCCCATCCCACCGGGGACGGCGAGCGCCAGGACCAGGTACGTCCCGCCGAGCACGACCGCGCCGAGGAGACCGCGCAGCAGGGCCCCCCAGTCCCCGGACACCGCCGACACCGCGCCGAGGAGCACCAGCAGCACGACGGCAGCCGGGTAGACGACGGCGTTCGGCAGGCGGTGCGTGTCGAGGTCGATCAGCGAGAGCGCGACGCTCACCGCCATCAGGAAGAGCAGCGCGCCGAGCAGCACGGTCCGGCCGAAGGCCTCGCCGAGCGTCGCAGCGCCCAGCGGTTGCGGGACGACGAGGGCGACGACCACGAAGAGGACGGCGGTCACCGCCTCGACCGCGGGGTAGCGGGCGGAGATGGGCGCGGCGCAGTCCCGGCACCTCGCGCGCAGCAGCACCCACGAGAGGACCGGGACGTTGTCCCGCCGGCGGATGGGGTGGTCGCACCGTGGGCATGCGCTCGGCGGCGCGACGACGGAGATCCCTACAGGGACGCGGTGCACGACGACGTTGAGGAACGAACCGATCGCCAGGCCGAGCACTCCGGCCAGGGCGGCGATGACCCAGGCGGCGCTCACCGGCAGGCTCCCGTGCTCGCCGTCGCGCAGGCGCCGTCCACCTGGTAGGCGGCCTGCACCTCGACCTGGGTCGTCACGCCGTACGAGGTCGAGACGGGCTGCAGGAACTTCGGCGGGGCGGTGGTGAGCAGCCGCTGGTCGTAGACGTAGTTCTTCGAGAAGCCGGTGTTCCCGGTGGTCGCGACCGGACCGCGCCAGTTCTGCGCGATGGAGCCGACGACCTTGAGCACGCCGAGCTTCGGCCCGACGTCGTAGTTCTGGTTCCAGAACGTCCCGGCGTTGCTCGCGATCGCACCGCTGATGGTGATGCCATCCCCGTTCGAGCGGTTCAGCAGCGCGATCCCGGAGTTGTTGCACGCGGTTCCGTCGTACGCGGAGGAGGTGCACTTCGTCGGGTTGTACACCTCGACCGCGTTCTGGCCGACCAGGCCGAGGATGTCGGTGGTCGGATCGCTGTAGGTCACGCTGCCGGTCGCCCAGATGGTTCCCGACGAGGCGATCGTCATCGCGCCGGCGAACGGACCGCTGACGAAGACGTCCCCGGCGGTGCACGAGTAGGTGTCCGGCGCGGAACCGGTCTGCGTCGTGTTGTTGCGACCGGCGCTCCGGCCGTTCACCCACTCCCCTGCCGCCGGGTAGCCCTGTCCGTTGCTGAACGGCTGGTTCGCCTTCGTCGTCGCCCTGCCGTTCGCCCCGACCGTGACCGTGGTCGTGCAGTAGGTGTTCGTGTACTTCGACGGGAAGGTCCCGGACCAGGTGTTCACGTTGTTCGTCGCGGACGGGACGTCCTGCACGTACATGAGGTTGGCAGGCAGTGTGGGGATCGTTGCGCCGCCCTGGCTCTGCAGGGCGTCGATCGACCCGCAGAGCGACGCCGCCTTCGCGGTGTCCGCGCTCGCGGACACCTTGCCGGACCCGCTGTCCACCCGGATCTGCGTCGCCTTCGACCAGGGCGACCAGACCGTCATCTTGCCGCCTCCGAGGAACGTGACCCGGGTCGGCCCCGTGTACAGGCACCCGGGGCGGGGAACCGTCGCCGGGATGTCGGTCCTGGTCTCCTGCGACATGTTTGAGTTCAGCGCCGGGAGCCCGAGGTACGGCACCGGTGACGGGTCACCGCCGAGGAACTGGCCGCCGCAGGTCCCGCTCGACGGTCGCACTCGCGTGTCGTGCTGCTCGACGCTGCCGTTGAAGGTCGTCGTGCACGCCGCGGTGAAGACGTCGTTCGTCCGGATCGGTCCGTTCAGGACGTCCGTTCCGGCGAACTGCACCGCCTGGCACCGGTTCGAGACCCCGCCCTGCCACTGGTAGGCGGTCGTGCAGTCACTGCCGGAGATTGCCGGACTCGACGACTCGTAGTTCGTGAAGTAGAGGTAGTTGATGAAGCCGTCGCCCTTGAGGTTCGCCACGAGCGACCGGACGCTCCCGCCGGCCTTCCCGGTGACGCGGACGCGCAGCACGCCCTTCGACGAGTAGTCGGCGTTGTCGACCTCGTAGCGGAAGACCTGGTCCGTGGAGCCGACGACGGACGCCCATTGCGAGCCGCTGCTCGTGAACGCCGGGTTGTCGTCGTCACCCGTGAACGTCGATCCACTGGTCTTGCTGAACTGTGCCGCCGCGTTACCGTACAGGGCGTAGCCGTTGTCGTTGGACAGCTTCGACTGGTAGTCGGCCAGGCCGGCGTAGGCCGCGGCCATGGCGTTCTGGAAGTTCCGGTCGGTGGCCGACTTCACCGCGCCCGACGTGGACACCGCAACCATCGTCGCGACGAGCATGAGCATGACCGTGCCGAAGATCACGACGCTCGCCAGGGCCATGCCCCGTTCGTCGCCGTGCGTCCGGCGGAGTGCCGTGCTGATCCGGCCGATCACGGCGTCGCTCCGGTGCTCGTGCCGTAGGCCACGTTGAACAGGTACAGCGTGTTCTGGATGTGGGTGTTGCCCGGGGTGTCCGCAGCCGGGGCGCCGAGCTCGAGGTTCACGCGGACGGCCCGGACCGCTCCGAGCTGGGACGCGGCCAGGGACCCGTCCGCGAGGGTCGGCAACGCGGTGCCGTTGGCGCCGAGGTAGGTGAAGAGCGGGTCACCGTCACCGGTCGGGGACGACACCGCCCCGCCGAGGACGGTCGAGGTGGTGGGCGGTTGTGTCGGCGCTGGGAAGGTCGTGAACCCCTTCGTCGTGGTACCCGTCCACCGGTCGAGCACGAGGCCCTTCGCGCCGTTGAGCGAGTACCGCACTTGCACCGGGACGTCGGTGGCGTTGCCGTCGAGGTTCACGAAGGCGGTGAACGTCATCCTCGAGCCGTCCGCCTGCGTCATCGCGGCGGCGTACGTGCCGTCGGCCACCGGGAGCAGGCTCGCTGCGTGCACGTACCGGGTGAGCGAGTTCATCACGATCGACGCGGAGCGGGCGTTCTGGTCGGAGCGGGTGTTGGTCGACCCGGCTCGCAGGGTCGCGGTGAAGAACCCACCGACCGCGACGAGGATCACCATCGAGATGCTCATCGCGACGATGAGCTCCATGAGGCCGACGCCGTCGTCCTCGCGGCGCAGCCTGCCCAGCATCCGCGTCACGAGGTCTGTCCACGAGGGTCGAGGGTGAGCGTGTTGTCGTAGCTGATGACGATGAGCGCGGTCTTGCGGTTGACCGACCCGGGGGTGACCGGCGCGACGTTGGAGGCGTTCGTGGCGATCTCGTTGCGCGACGTCGACCCGAAGGTCGTCCCGGAGGAGATGGTCCACGTGCCGAAGGGCAGAGCGATGGTGGCGGTGTCCGCGGTCGACACCGGGAACTTCATCGTCATGCCCGCGGTGCAGCCCGGGTCGCCCGGCCCGGGGGTCGATGAGGAGACCGCAGTGACGTAGCGCCCCTTGACGCCCTTGATCGTCGCGACGCCCATGCGCACGGACCCACTCGCGGGCGCCCCCGCACTCGTCGTGATCACGTCAGGCGTGGCTCCGACCGCGCCGTCCGCGTTCGGTGCGGTCCACGCTGCGGCGCTCGGGCTGAGGCAGTTGACCCTGGAGTTCGGACTGTTCGAGTACGGGCCGGCGAACGCCGTGTACCCGGAGGTGAAGGGGAAGACCGGGAGCGAGGGCGTCGAGGTTGACGTGATCGCGAGCGTCGAGCTCGTCGTGTCCCAGGGCGTCACCGTGTCGAGCCCGCCACCGGTGCTCGACAGCACCGTGGGCATGTTCGTGGGGAGCGTCGCGCCGTAGGTCTGCGCGTACAGGAGGGTCAGCTGGCTCGCGCGGTCGTAGACGAACGGGACGGGGGCGCTCGCGCCGGCAGCGACCGTGATCGGCGTCTGCTGGGAGGGTTGCTTCTGGTCGGTGTCGATGCCGCCCGCGACGGTGGCAGTGACGGTGTAGTCGCCCGGCACCACGTTGACCGCGTACGAGCACCCCTGGGAGTCGGTCGGCAGCGGCGCGGTGCTCGGCGCGATCGCGCCGCTGCCCGCGATCGGTGTCAGCGAGACGGCGACGCCGGGGAACGGCGCACCGGATGCGTTCGCGACCGAAACGATCACGGTGCCGTAGCCCGGGTCGGTGACCGCGTCGCTCGGGGCGATCGCCGAGGTCATCGAGGTCGAGGACGTGCCGCCTCGAGCGTTCGGCCACGACACCGTCGCGACGACGCTCTTGTAGGCGAGCTTGCCGTTGGACGTGCCGCACGCGCCGCTCGCACCGTCGCTCTGCACCCACCGGACGGACCGGTCTACCTGGTACGTGACGCCACCGAGGGTCTTCGTGTTCGTCGCGCCGGACGCGCTCACCACCTTGAAGATGCCGGCGGTCGTCGCGGCCGCCGTCTGCCGCATCGAGTCGATGTCCTGCGAGGCGAGCGCCACCGCGGTCTCGCGGCCACGGCTCGTCTGGGTGAGCTGGAGGGTGTTGGCGATGCCGTAGGCGATCCCGACGCTCATCACGGCGAAGACCATCATGGCGACCATGACCTCGATGACCGAGAGGCCCGATTCACGGGCCGACCGGTCGACCGGGCGCAGCACGCGCTGCAGTCTGCGGATCACGGTCACCTCCTCGGTGATGGTCAGTGCGACGGAGGGGCGACCCGTCCGCGGACAGGTCGCCCCCACAGGGTCAGAGGACTAGCACGTGCCCTTGGCCGCTGCGGTCGTGTCCGTGATCTTCCAGCTGGTCTTGGTGTCGCCGACCGCGCAGATGGAGAAGGAGCTTCCGGTCGCCGCGGGGACGTAGGTGAACGTCGTGCCGTCACTCTTCGTGTAGCCGTACGGCGTCATCGTCGCCGAAGTTCCGAACTCCGCCGTCGTCGGCAGCGTGCCGTTCTTATCCGTCTGGAACGCGATCACCGCGGTCTTCGCGTTCGCCAGGTCGGACTTCACCGACGCGTCCTTCGCGTTGTTCTGCACGTTGAGGTACACCGGAATGGCGATCGCGGCGAGGATGCCGATGATGATCACGACGACCAGGAGTTCGATGAGCGTGAAGCCCTTCTCCTTGTCCTCGAGGAGGCCCTTGCGGCGAGCGTCGAGCTTGCCCATGAGAGCGAAGTACATGGTGGATTCCATTCTTCTCGGGAATGCGATGGGGATGTGCCGCAGAGTGCTCCGCCGCCGCTGGCAAGCGTATTGACGGCGTTTTCCGGGCATAATCCCGAGAACGGGGGTGATCTGCGTTGCGAAATGCCCCCAGTACCGGGGGTGCGGAATTCCTGACCGACCCCCGAACGGAGGGTGCGCGTCGTCGAGTTACTTGACGAGCGAGGAGATCTGGAAGATCGGCAGGTAGAGCGCGACGATCATGCCGCCGACCACCACGCCGAGGAATGCGATGAGCAACGGTTCGATGAGCGAGGTCAGGGATTCCGTGGTGGATTCCACCTCGGAATCGTAGAAGATCGCGATCTTCTCGAGCATCACCTCGAGTGAACCGGCGTCCTCACCGACCGCGATCATCTGCGCGACCATCGCCGGGAAGACCGATTCCTTGGCGAGCGGTTCGGCGATCGACTCGCCTTTCCGGACACTTTCCGCGACGCGCGTCAATGCTTTCTGCACGACGAAGTTGTTCGACACTTCCCCGACGATCTGCAGCGCCTGCAGGATGGGCACGCCGGCCCCGATCATGTTCGAGAAGTTCCGCGCGAAGCGCGCGATGACGATCTTCCTGGTCAGCTGTCCGAAGACCGGCATCCGGAGCAGGACCGGATCGCGGAAGGCGCGGAACCGATCGGTGTTCTTGTTGCCTCGGTACCAGAGCCAGCCGACGACAGCCACGACCGCCAGGATCGGCCCGGCCCACCGCATCGCATGCGACAACTGCACGAGGATCTGCGTCGGCAGGGGCAGCTGACCACCGAGCGACGCGAACATGTCCTGGAAGATCGGCACGATGAAGATGAGCATGACCACGACGGCCAGCAGCGACATCACGAGCACCACGACCGGGTAGGTCATGGCCGACTTGATCGTCGATCGGAGCTTGTGTTCCTTCTCGAAGTTCGTCGCGATCGAGTCCATCGCCTGGTCGAGGAACCCGCCCGTCTCTCCGGCACGGATCATGTTGATCATGATCGGCGGGAAGTCGACCG
Source organism: Curtobacterium sp. HSID17257 (assembly GCF_003989515.1). Lineage (GTDB taxonomy): Bacteria > Actinomycetota > Actinomycetes > Actinomycetales > Microbacteriaceae > Curtobacterium. The sequence continues at coordinate 1,749 of NZ_RBLU01000020.1, read as the reverse complement.
GGTACTTCGCGACGGCGTCGGAGAACGAGACACCGCGCTCGACGTCGTCCCGGACCTTCCCGAGGATGTCCTTGAGCTTCTTGTTGTCCGTCTGGTCGGCCAGGATCGTCAGCGCACGGAGCAGCGAGAGTCCGGACGACAGCATCGTCGACGCCTGGCGCGACATGATCGCGAGGTCCTTGAGCCCGACGCCCTTCTCGAACCCCGGGATCTTGATCTCGGTCTGCAGTCCGGTGCCGGGCTTCGCCTCGGTGATCGCGATCGGCGAGACACCCATCGTGCGGAGCCGCTGCACGACCGCACCCTCGGACGCAGCGTCGAGCCGGCCCTTGACGAGCTTGCCGGCGCCGTCACGGCCCCGGTAGTCGAACGCGAGTGACATCAGTGCCCTCCGGAGTACTTGTCGCCGAAGTCGATCTCCGACGCAGCGATCGCCGCGGCGGACGAGTCGGACGGCGACTCGACGCGCTGCACGAGCCGGTCGAAGCCGTCCTCGTCGTGCACCTTCTCCATCGCGGCGGCGCGGGTGACGGTGCCGACGTTGACGAGCTCGGCGAGGTCCTGGTCCATCGTGTGCATCCCGGCGTCGCGGCCGGCTTGCATCGCCGAGGTGATCTGGTAGGTCTTGCCCTCGCGCACCAGGTTCGCGATCGCGGGCGTCGTCTTCATGATCTCGGTGGCGACGACACGGCCCGACCCGTTCGCCTTCGGCACGAGGGTCTGGCACACGACCCCCTCGAGCGTCGCCGCGAGCTGGGTGCGGATCTGCCCCTGCTGGTGCGGCGGGAACACGTCGATCACACGGTCGATGGTGCCGGGAGCGCTCTGCGTGTGCAGTGTGGCGAAGACGAGGTGGCCGGTCTCGGCGGCGGTCAGTGCGACGGAGATGGTCTCGAGGTCGCGGAGCTCACCGATCAGGATGACGTCGGGGTCCTGTCGCAGCACGTGCTTCAGCGCGGCTGCGAACGAGTGCGTGTCCGCCCCGACCTCGCGCTGGTTGATGATCGCCTTCTTGTGGTCGTGCATGAACTCGATCGGGTCCTCGACCGTCACGATGTGGTCGGCACGGGTCTCGTTGACCAGGTCGATGAGTGCGGCGAGGGTGGTCGACTTGCCGGATCCGGTCGGTCCGGTCACGAGGACGAGCCCGCGGGGCAGCTTCGCGAACTCCCCCACGTGCTGGGGGATGCCGAGCTGCTTGAGCGTCTTGATCTTCGTCGGGATGATGCGGAACGCCGCGCCCCAGTTGCCGCGCTGCTGGTAGTAGTTCACGCGGAAGCGGAACTCCGGCGACAGCGAGTACGCGAAGTCGAGCTCCTGCTCGTGGTCGAACTGGCCGGCCTGCTCGGGGGTGAGCAGCGTCTTCAGTGCGGCGATGACCTTGTTGCGTGCCCAGGGTCCCCCGGGCACCGCAGGTCGCAGCGAGCCGTCGACCCGAACGGTCGGCGGTGCATCGGCGGTGACGTGGAGGTCCGAGGCGCCCTGGTAGACGACCTGCGAGAGCGCCGTGATGAGGTCGGCGTCGGCGACCTCGCGAGCGTGGCGCGTGAAGCCGATCTCGGGGTGCGACGCGGGGTCGACCGCGTGGCCGGACGTCGCTGGGACGGCCTGGAGGCTCGTGGTCGCCACCGCGGGCACCACCGGCAGGTGCTCGGTCACCGAGTCCGCGTACCCGTACGCAGCGGTCGACGGCGGGACGGCGGCCGGGGGCGTGGCCGGCGCGGTCTGCGGCTGCGCGACCGGGACGGA
>NZ_RBLU01000219.1 GCF_003989515.1 Curtobacterium sp. HSID17257 | reverse complement strand
CACACGGCGCGCGTCGTCGTGCCGATGACGGCACCGCCGATCGCCGACGGTGCAGTCGCGGTGCAGGACGGACGGATCCTGCACGTCGGCGACCGCTCGTGGGTGGTCGACCAGCTCGACGCCGCCGGACGCCCCTGGACGGAGCGCCGCTGGCGGGGCGCCCTCCTGCCGGGTCTCGTCAACGCCCACACGCACCTGCAGTACACCGGCATGTCCGGTGTCGGCCAGCGGCAGTACGAGGGGTTCGAGGACTGGGCGGCCGCGTTCAACGTGGACTACGCGCTCCCGCACGACTGGCGGGCGGAGGCGTCCGCGGGTGCCCTCGCGTCGATCGCGTCGGGCGTCACGAGCATCGCGGACGTGGTGACCGACATCGAGGCGGCCGACGTCCTGCAGCAGCACGGCCTCGGCGGCATCGCCTACTGGGAGGTCATGGACTGGGAGAACGCGGCGTGGGAGTCCCACGGGCGCGCCCAGGTGCTCGACGAGCTCGCCCGCATCCCGACCACGCCCGGAGCCGGGCTGTCGCCGCACGCGCCGTACTCCCTCGACGTCGCACCGCTGCTGGAACTGCCGGACATCGTGCGCCAGCGGGGGCTCCGCCTGCACCTGCACCTGGGCGAGGCGGCGTTCGAGGGGGAGCGGGTCGCGCTCGGGCCGGTCCCGGGGCTCGAGGGGGTCGACGGCATCGGGCACACCGCGGACTGGCACCTGGCGAACGTGCCGTCCTTTCGGGCCATGCGCGCGCTCGGGTTCGGCGCCAGCGCCACCGCGTTCGTCGACCGCCTGGGGGTGCTCGGACCCGACTGCCACATCGCGCACGGCGTCTACGTCACGGCCTCGGACCGGGCGCTGCTGCGGGCGCGCGGCACCGCGGTCGCGCTCTGCCCGCGGTCGAACGCCGTCATCGGCCTCGATCCGCCGCCCGTGGCGGACTACCTGCGCGAGGGCAGTCCGATCGCGATCGGCACCGACTCGCTGTCGTCGTCGCCGTCCCTCGACCCGATGGCCGACGTCACGGCGCTGCACCGGATCGCCCGGGCCCAGGGCTACGGGCACCGTGACCTGCACGAGCGGCTGCTCGCAGCGGCGACCCTCGGCGGCGCCCACGCGATGGGTCTCGCCGTCGGGCCCGACCGCGTCGGACACCTGGCCGTCGGGGCACGTGCCGACCTGGCCGTGTTCGACGTCGACGCCCGGACCGTGCCCGATGCGCTCGCCGAGCTCGTCGAGGACGGGGCCGGCCGCGTCGTCGCCACGGTGATCCGCGGCGTCGTGCGCGCCACCGACGGCACCGTGCACCCGGCCG
>NZ_RBLU01000218.1 GCF_003989515.1 Curtobacterium sp. HSID17257 | reverse complement strand
GCGACGTGTTGTATTTTAACGAAGCGACGGGCAGCGAGCTATACACATAGTGGCCCACTCCTTCACGACACCGGGACCGCCGGCGAGCGCAGCCTCCAGGCCGCGCAGCACCGCCGACGGGTCGGAGGCGCCGACCGGGACCAGCGGGCGGCTCACCGTCGGGACCCGCGGGTCAGTAGTGCCACGGGAACGAGGTCCACTCGGGCTTGCGCTTCTCGAGGAACGCGTCGCGACCCTCGACCGCCTCGTCCGAGGCGTAGGCGAGGCGCGTCGCCTCGCCCGCGAAGACCTGCTGGCCGACCATGCCGTCGTCCACCGCGTTGAAGGCGTACTTGAGCATGCGGATCGCTGTCGGGGACTTGCCGAGGATCGTCTCGCCCCAGCGGATCGCCTCGCGCTCGAGGTCCTCGTGCGGGACCACCTTGTTCACCGCGCCCATCTCGTAGGCGCGCTGCGCCGAGTACTCCTCGGCGAGGAAGAAGACCTCGCGCGCGAGCTTCTGACCGATCTGGCGGGCGTAGTAGGCGCTGCCGTACCCGCCGTCGAACGAGCCCACGTCGGCGTCGGTCTGCTTGAACCGACCGTGCTCCGCGCTCGCGATCGTCAGGTCCGCGACGGCGTGCAGGGAGTGCCCGCCGCCCGCCGCCCACCCGGGCACGACGGCGATGACGACCTTCGGCATCATGCGGATGAGGCGCTGGACCTCGAGGATGTGCAGCCGGCCCATCGACGCCTGGGCGGCGGCGGGGTCGACGCCCTCCGGCGGGGCGCCCTCGTCGCCGACGTACTGGTAACCGCTGCGGCCGCGGATGCGTTGGTCGCCGCCGGAGCAGAACGCCCAGCCGCCGTCCTTCGGGCTCGGACCGTTGCCGGTGAGCAGGACGACGCCGACGTGCGGGTCCTGACGGGCGTCGTCGAGGGCGCGGTAGAGCTCGTCGACGGTGCGCGGACGAAAGGCGTTGCGGACCTCGGGCCGGTCGAAGGCCACGCGGACGATGCCCTGCGACACGTGCTTGTGGTACGTGATGTCGGTGAAGTGCTCCGCGACCGGAGCGGCGGTCCAGACGTCGGGGTCGAACAGGTCGGAGACGGGAGCAGCCATGTCCCCACCGTATCGCCGGGGTGCGACCCCGGCGCGAGCGCTACGTGCCGGCCAGGGCCTCGGGGGCGAGGACGACGAGCAGCACGATGAGGATGACCGGGTTCGCGAAGAACGCGAGCACGACCCCGACCGCGCCGTACCAGCGACCGAACGAACCGACCGCGGCGATGAAGCCGAGCACCGCCGCGATGAGGGTGAGGAAGACCACCACGAAGCAGATGCCGAACGCGAAGGTGGTGTCCCCGCCCATGAAGACCGCGAAGGCGCTGGCGTCGACCGCTGCGGAGACGACGGCGAGCCCGAGGGCGATCTTGCCGACGATCGGGTTCCGGCGCCGACGGGCGGACCGTTCGAGCACACGGGGGTCGACCGTGTTCCGCTGCATCAGACGTTCGAAGTCGCCTGTGTCGGACCGCGTGCCGGGGGTCCGGGATGCGGCGGTCCGGCCGGCGGCGCTGGTGGTCTGCCGGGTCGTCACCGGGGCGGCCGCACGCTGCGCAGCGGTCGGCTGCGCGCCGGCCCGCTG
>NZ_RBLU01000217.1 GCF_003989515.1 Curtobacterium sp. HSID17257 | reverse complement strand
TCTCTGCGCTTGTGTGCACTCCACCGCCCACAGCGGAACTCGAACGAGAGAGGCACACTCTTTCCCACCCCGACGCTATTCCGCTCGGTGCGGTAGCCTCGGCGCTCGCCGCCGCGAACGCCGGGTCGCCGTAGGCGCCCAGCCAGTCCGCGAAGGGGTGTCCCTCCGGGGCGCGGCCCAGCTGCGTGCCAACCCAGGCGTAGACCCGGAAGCACGGCAGCACGGCGGCGGCGAGCACCCCGACCGACCCGCTGTCGGCGGCGTCCTGCAGGTGGGCGAGGTACCCCGCGCACGTCGGGTGGACCGGGTCGTCGGCGTGGGTGCCGGCCAGGCGGCGGTGGTGCAGGTCGCGTGCCTCGTCGGCGCAGCCCGCGGCGGCCGCGGCCCAGAACGCCGCGGCGTCGTCGTCTGCAGTGTCGCCGTCCGTGGCCGCCGCCAGCCTCCGGAGGTGCTGCTCGTAGGCCCGCAGGTAGTGGACGTCCTGGGCGAGGTACCCGGCGAACACGTCCGGTCGGAGCGAGCCGTCGGCGAGGCCCACCAGGAAGGCGCAGGACAGCGTCGTCTCGAGGGTCTCCGCGACGTCCGCCCACCAGCGGTCCGTCCACGTCACCGGGGGCAGGGCGGCTCGGGTGCGGGCGCCGTGGTCGACCGGTCCGTTGCCCGTGCCCACCCGCAGGGCGTCGGCACCGCGGAGCGCGTCGGTGAGCCAGGTCTTCGCCTCGCCCACCGCGAGCTCCCAGTCGCCGTCCCGTGCGACCAGCGTCGCGACCGCGCTCGACAGCGAGCACCCCGTCCCGTGCGTGTTGGCGGTGTCGACGCGCGGCCCCCGGAAGGTGCGCGCGGTGCCGTCGGGTCGGACGAGCACGTCGTCGGCGGTCGGGCCGGTGTCGTGCCCGCCCTTCGCGAGCACCAGCACGTCCCAGCGGCGGGCCACCAGCCGTGCTGCATCGACGGGGCTCGAGGCCGTGCCCCCGGCGAGCGCGACGAGGTCGGTCAGCTCCGCCCGGTTCGGCGTCACGAGGTCGGCGAGTGCGAGCAGGTCGCCCATCGCGGCCGTGGCCTGCCGGTCGAGCAGCCGGTCGCCGCTCGTCGCGACCATCACCGGGTCGACGACGACCACGGGCGGGCGGCGTGCGCGGAGCCAGTCGGTGACGGTGCGGACGACCTCGACGGTGCCGAGCATCCCGATCTTGACGGCGTCGACCACCACGTCGTCCGACACGGCGTCGAGCTGCTCGCGGAGGAACCCGACGTCGGGGACGTGCACCGACCGGACGCCGTGGGTGTTCTGCGCGACCAGGGCCGTCACGACGCCCATCCCGTAGCCGTCGTGCGCCGCGATGGCCTTGAGGTCCGCCTGGAGTCCGGCGCCGCCCGTCGGGTCGGTGCCCGCGATGCTCAGGACCCGCGGTACGAGCAGCCCGGTCGGTCCCGTCCGCACCGGCGACGTCGAGCCCGCGGCGGTCCCCGCGGCGGTCATGA
>NZ_RBLU01000216.1 GCF_003989515.1 Curtobacterium sp. HSID17257 | reverse complement strand
GGCCGCCACTGCGGGCCGGCCAGCGCCGCCACGCATGCGCGCGGCGAGCCGACGGCCGGAGGTGACCGGCGAGCACCACAGGTGCCGCGGACGACGTGACCCGGCCTGGAGGCGCGGGGTGCGCCTCCAGGCCGGGTCACCGGTGCCGCCGTCAGCGGGCGGTCGTGTCCTCGTCGGCGTCGGCGTCGGCGTCGGCGTCGGACGGTCGGCCGTTCCCCCTGGGGTCGTCGAGCAGCCCGGTGGCGTGCGTGAGCACACCGCGCAGGTTCTCCAGGTAGCCGGCGACCGCGTCGCGTTCGGTGCGGATGGCGGCGAGCCGGTCCTCGGACTCGGCGATGGCCGCTGCCGACCGCTCCTCGGCCTCGGCGATCATGCGGTGGACACGCTCCTGTGCGTCGCTCACGATCGTGCGGGCGCGCTCCTGGGCCTGCGCGGTGCTCGTGCGCTCGAGGTCGTCGGCCTCCTGCTGCAGCCGCTCGGCGCGCTCTCGGGCCTCGGAAGCCCGGCGAGTGGCCTCGGCGAGCTGCAGGTTCGCCTCGTCGAGGTACCGCTGCGTCTCGGTCACCGTCTCACGGTGCTTCTGCAGGTAGTCCTGCTCGGCGTCGTCACGCCGGGCGGCGAGCTCGGACTCGAGCGCGGCGCGGGCCTCGTCCCGTTCGCGGACGATCGCCGCACGGACCTCGTCGCGCTCCTTCGCGAGGTCGGCCCGGACCGTGGCGACCTCCTGCTGCAGAGCGGTGCGTTCCGCTTCGAGGTCGGAGAGCTCCGCCGTGCGACGGTCGGCGATCTCGGTGTCGACCTCGGCGTGCTCGCGCTCGCGGCGTGCGGCGAGCTCGTCGGTGTGCTCCCGCACGGCACGCTCGGCCGCGGACTCGGCCTCGGCACGCTCGCGCTCGATCCGGGCGCGGTGGTCCTCGAGCTCGGCGGCGATCCGCGCTGCGGTCTCCTCGACCAGACGGGCGTTCTCGGCGCGGGTCTGTTCCTCGTCGACCCGGAGCTGGGCGCGGGCGGCCTCGAGCTCCTGGTCGAGCGCGGCGCGGGCCTCGGCGACCTCGCGCTCCCAGCGCGCGCGGGCGGCGCCGAGTTCGGCGTCGAGCTCGCGGCGACGGTGGTCGGTCTCCGCCTCGAGCGCCGCGCGGCCACGCTCGACCTCGGACTCGAGCTCGGCCCGACCGGTCTCGAGCGCGAGCTCGTGGGCGCGTCGCTGTCCGTCGCGCTCGCGCTCCCAGGCCGCACGGGCCTCGGCGAGCTCGCGTTCGAGCGCGGCGCGACGCGTGGTCTCCTCACGGTCGAGGTCCTCGGTGCGGCGAGCGTGCTCGGCCTCGAACACGCTGCGGCGGTGCTCGGTCTCGCGGTCCAGGTCGGCGGCGGCGCGACGGGCGTCCTCGGCGA
>NZ_RBLU01000215.1 GCF_003989515.1 Curtobacterium sp. HSID17257 | reverse complement strand
CCAGCGCGACGGTCGCCGAGCCCCGGTCCGTCCGCATCAGCGACCGCCTGCCGCCGCGCAGCCGGTCGCACGGAGCGGCAGGACCGAGAACGGGCCGCCCGAGGTCGCCTGCACGTCCACGCACACCAGACCGTGCTCCTGCCGCACCCGGGACGAGACACCGGCAGCGGCAGCGGCAGCGAGCGCGGCATCCGCGCCCCGGTCGTCGCCGCGTCCCAGCGCCCGCGACGCCGTCCCGGCGACCGACTGGAGCCGCCCGACCCGGTCGACGACCACCACTCCCGCGACCAGCGAGACCAGGACGAGGGCGACCAGCGGGAGCCCGACGGCGAACTCGACCGTGACACTGCCGCGGTCGCGAACGACGGGAGCCGACGCGGTCACGGGACGAGTGCCCCGCGGACGAGGTCGGTCAGGATCTGGTGGACCTCACCCGAGCGCATCACGGCGACGAGCACGCCGGCGAAGGCGACCGCGGCCAGGATGACGACGGCGTACTCGGCGGTGGCCGAGCCTCGGTCGTCGGCGATCCGCTCCCGGAGTCGTCGCGTGCGCGGTCGGTGCGCGCCGGCCCGCCCGGCCGGAGGTGCCGGCTCGGTCCGAGGTGCCGAGTCCGTCCGAGGTGTCGAGTCGATCATGGGTTCCCCTTCCTCTGTGGTGCATCCACAGTCGTGCACCGGCGGCGGCCTCCGGCGCTCGGACGGCCGGTCTGTGGACGGTTCAGCGGAGACCGCCCACGGTGGAGGAGAGGACCCCGACCACGACCGGGACGACCCCGACCAGGACGAAGGCCGGCAGGACGCAGACGCCCAGCGGCAGCACGAGCCGGACCGCCAGCCGCTCCGCCGCTGCCAGCCCGGCGGCCGCGGCGTCGTCCCGGACGTCCTCGGCGGCGGCCCGGAGCAGCCCCACGGCGGGCACCCCGGCGCGTCGGCTCAGGACCAGCACCTCGTGCAGGCACCGTCGCGCGGTCGGGTCCGCCGCCGCCCGGTGGTCGAGCCCCAGGAGCGTCTCCTGCACGGCACGCTCCGCCGAGCGCCACGGGACACCGCCGCCCAGTCCCACCGCCCAGGCGTCGAGCAGGATGCCCGGCACGTGTCCGTCGGGTGTTGCTGCGTCGATCATCCGACGACTCCAGCGCTGCCCGACGAACACCAGTGCGGCCGCCGCCGCGCAGCACACCCACCCGATCGGCCGGGCGAGGAGCACCCCGAGCGCGTCGGCGCCCCAGACCGAACCCATCCCGAGACCGAGGAGGGGCAGCGCCAGGACGACCCGAGCGCTCGTCCGGGGTCCGGCGAGGGCGACCCGGACGGCGCGATCGGCGGCGGCGCTCCGACGCATCGCCGCGGCGAGCGAACGGAGGGCTCCGGCGGACGGGGCTCCCGTCCGTTCCGCCACACGCAGGACGAGGTGGAA
>NZ_RBLU01000214.1 GCF_003989515.1 Curtobacterium sp. HSID17257 | reverse complement strand
CCGGGCCGCCGCGGGGCGGGTCTTCACGGACCTGCACGACACCGGACGGCGCGGTGCGACCGGCGCGGAGTCCGACGAGCACGGTCGTCCGGGCACCCGCCGCCGCCGCGACCGCGTGGTCGGAGAGCGGCTGTCCGTCCACGACGAGGGCGGTCTTGTCCGTCCCGCCCATCCGCGACGCCCGACCCCCGGCGAGGAGGACGGCATCGTGCTGCACGACTCCCGGGGCGGTCATGCGTGAACGCTACCCGCCGCACAGCCGTCACCGTGAGCCCGTGCAGTCGCACGGACCTGCGCGGCGATCGGACGTCGTGACGCCTCAGGAGCAGCGCTCGAGCGCGAAGGACGTACTGCCGCCGCCGGGGGATCGGCCGGGTGCGGCGTCGGCGAACGTCGAGCCCCAGCGCTGCACCACCCGACAGCCGAGGTCGGCACCAGCACGGCGGACGGGGTCGGTCGCGGCGGTGCCCGACGCGACGACGAGCAGGTGCGTCCGACCGGAACGGACGATCGACTCGACCTGCGCGGCGGTGAAGACCGGGACCCGGCCGGAGAACCCGCCGTCGGTCAGGACCTCGTCGCCGGTGGCCCCGATGACGTCGGCGGCGATCCGCCACGAGTCGGTGAGGAACAGCGGTGCCCCGTCCCGACCACCGCCGGCGCGCCGGGCGGCGGCGACGAGGTCGGCCTCGTCGGCGGGCAGGCCGGTGTGGCCACCGATCGCGTCCGGTGCGGAGATCGTGAACGTCGCGGCGCCGGTCGGCCGACCTCCGGTGCGCGTCCCAACGGTGCCGCCGCGGCCGAGCGCGAACGCCCGCTCCGGGGTACCAACGGCACGGGCGAAGGCACCCTGCGCGACGCCGACCGACGCGTCGCCGCCGCTGCCGTCCCGTGCCGCGTCGAGGACCTGCAGCGAGAAGCACGCCGGCCCGAGCACCACCGCGGCGACGAGCAGGCCTGCCGCCGTCCGACGCCCGCGGGTCCGCAGCACCGTCGGGTCGCTCCGACGCCACCGGACGACGAGCACCACGAGTGCCACGACGGTCACCCCGACGGCGACCGTGCCGAGGAGTGCCGGCTCGGACGAGGCCCGCGCGAGCCACGCCCACCACGCGCCCTGGACCACGAGCAGGCCGACCGGCACGAGCCGCAGCCGGCGGTCGTCCGCGTCGACGAGGCCCGCGGCACCCCACCAGCCGAGTGCGCCGAGCGCCGCGAGCTGCACGCCGATCCCGGCGACGTACGCGGTGTGCGGGAGCCGCAGGACGGACAGCACCGCCACCGCGGTGACCAGCCAGACGACCAGGGCGACGAGTGTGGCGGCGGGGAGCAGGGCCTCCCGGCCGGACCGACGCCGCCACCACCGGACAGCACCGATCCCGGTGCCGGTGAGCGCTGCGGGCCACGACCAGCCGACCTGGGACGCGTACCGCGGCGAGAAGAGCTGCAGCAGCGAGTGACCGCTGCCCGCGCGACCGGCGGTCGCCGTGCGCCACGCGTCA
>NZ_RBLU01000213.1 GCF_003989515.1 Curtobacterium sp. HSID17257 | reverse complement strand
AACGCCCGGTCACATTCCGAACCCGGAAGCTAAGCCTCTCAGCGCCGATGGTACTGCAAGGGGGACCTTGTGGGAGAGTAGGACGCCGCCGGACTCAAACTCCAGCAACACCAGGAAACCCCTGACCTTGATCGGTCAGGGGTTTCCTGCGTTCCGGGGAACTCTTCGCCTCGAGGCTGATCGGATGGGTCGGGGTGGAGCCGCGGTACGCGAGACGCTCATCAATTCGCGCCCATGACCTTATCGTGCCGGTGGACACCGCGGGGTGGTCGTCTTCAACCGCACGGAGTCGTGGATCCTGGCTGCCCCGCAGCGGTCGTGCTGCGTTGTCTCCGCAGGATCGCTCACTTCTGCGACACAGCGTGTCCTGCCTCGGTCTGCGCTGCGTGCTGTGGTCCTCGCGCGCGCCGTGCTCCCCTCGGTCGCGGCCGTGGTCCGAGCCTTCGGTCGTCGTGTCACGGCTCTCTCGGTGTTCGTCCGCCGGAGGTGGCGTGCCGCCGCGGGATGGGGCACCATCAGGTCGTGGCAGGACGCATCGGTGATCTCTTCCGCGACGAGCCGGACCAGTGGGGCAGTCGCGGTGATCCGTGGTTGTGGCGGGCGCTCGGCGAGCGGTTCAGAGAGGTCTCGTTGCCGGCCACAGGAGGAGCGCTCGAAGCGCAGCTGCGGGGGGCCTTCGTTGCTGAAGTCGGGCGTGCGATGTCGGATCGGGTGGGGACCGGCGTGTACGTCGAACGATTTGCACACGGGGGAATGTCTTCTGGGTTCGTCTCGCCGACGTGGTGGTCGAGGAGCGGCGTCCCCCTGCTGGTGCGGCGCGCAGGTCTCCCAGGTCGGGACTTCACCATCCGGAGAACGGAGGAGCTGGACTGGCAGTCGGTGCGCGCCCTCCGGCTCGAGAACGCCGCAGAGAACCCGGTTTCCTACGGCGCAGACCTCCCGACCGCCCTTGCGATGTCCGAGGATGCGTGGCGCACTCGGGGGCGTCGCGGCACCGGGACCGACACCACCAGTGTGGTGGCAGTCGCGGAGGATGGCGCGTGGCTCGGCATCATGTCCGGCCAGGTGCGCAGTGCCGACGGAGCCGGCGCCCTGCTCACCGGTGTCTTCGTACGCGAAGGAGCTCGGGGGCGCGCGAACGGGGTCGGGGATGCTCTGCTGGCGGAGGTCCTCGCGTGGGCATCGCTCCAGGCACCGTCCATCCGACTCTGGGTCGACCGCGCACCGGAGGGCGAGCCCGCGCGCCGCTTCTACGCCCGCCACGGGTTCCGAGCGACGGGGCGACGACGTCCGGCTGCCGGCTTTCCCGATGCAGAGATCGAGGAGATGGTGGCCCTGCTCGAGCGCCAGCCTCTCCCTGAGCCGGCTCGGATCCCGCCGTCCCGTCCACCCGTGTCATCCGGCTGAGTCGAGGCGATGGGCGCGACACGCCCGAGATGCGGCCCCACTTGGCAGTACGTTCACCTCCGCGTAAGGTTGTACCTCGTTGCCGCTGAGGCGGAGAACGGAACGGCCGAGACGGTCACCGGGTCGAAGACCCGGGGATGCAGTCCGGACGGGGTCCCGCTCGGCAACCAACCATCACGACGACGAGCTGTACGGCTCGGTGTCTGGTGTCGAGAATCCAAGCCCCTCTGGCGGAGCTCCTTCTGGGAGTCGAGTGGGGGGTGCGTCTGGTCCTTGAGAACTCAACAGCGTGCACATTGTCAATGCCAATTTATTGACCCCGTGCGATTGCAGCTTTGGTTGTGGTCG
>NZ_RBLU01000212.1 GCF_003989515.1 Curtobacterium sp. HSID17257 | reverse complement strand
CCTCGGGGACCCGGACGAGTCGACCGTCGCCGTCGAACGCGAGGCAGACCGCCCGCGCGGCAGCACCCTCGTGGTCGTGGACGCCGGCCGGTACGCACCAGCGGTCGACGAGGACGCCTTCGGCCCGGTCGCACCCGCCCGCCCGGGCGTGCTCGCGGTCCCGACGCACTCCGACGACGTCTTCCTCGTGTCCACGGGACGGGAACCGGAGGACGACCCGGCCGCTGAGGCGCGCATCCGCTGGGCTCGCCGGCACATGCCGGTCGCCCGCACGATCGCCGCGGGACTCCGCGACGGCGGACTGCTCCGCGGCACCAGGGTCGGCGTCGCGATGGTCCTCGAGCCGAAGACCGCCGTGCTCAGCCTGCTCCTGCGCGACGCGGGTGCCGAGGTCGTCGTGTACGCCCACGCCGACGAGACCGACGACGCGGTCGCCGACGTGCTCCGCCGTGCCGGGTTGCCGGTCCACGCGGACAGCACCGCGTCGCTCGCCGAGCAGCACCGCCTCGCCCTCGCGATGCTCGACACCCGCCCGCACGTGCTGCTCGACGACGGCTCGCACCTGATCCGTCTGGCGCACCAGGAGCGACCGGAGCTGCTGCCGACGATGCTCGGCGCTGCGGAGGAGACGACGAGCGGCCTCCGGCCCCTCCGCGTCATGGCCGACCGCGGAGCGCTCGGCATCCCGGTGGTCGCCGTGAACGACGCCCGCGCCAAGACGTGCTTCGACAACCGGTTCGGCACGGGTCAGTCGACGGTGTTCGCGACCCTCGACCTGGTCGACGCGCTCCCGTCCGGCGCGCACCGGGCCCGGCCGGGAGGCACGGCGGTCGTCGCCGGCTTCGGTCCCGTCGGCGAGGGGGTCGCCCAGGTCCTCGTCGCGCTCGGCTTCCGGGTCACGGTCGCCGAGGTCGACCCGATCCGCGCCCTGCAGGCGCGCTTCGCCGGGCACGCGGTCGCACCGCTCGTCGACGCGGTCCGCGATGCCGACCTCGTGGTGAGCGCCACCGGGGTCGCGGACACCGTGGACCACGAGGTCCTGCGGGCCTGCGCCGCCGGAGCGGTGGTGTCGGTCGCCGGTGGTGTGGACGACGAGGTCGCCCTGACCGTCGCGGACGGCGCCGGCGCGGTCCGGACGACCGTGGCGCGGCACGTGGAGCGCCTGACCTGGCCGGACGGCCACCACGTGCTCGTCCTCGCCGGCGGCAGCGGGGTGAACACGAGCGCGGCCGAGGGCAACCCCGTCGAGATCATGGACCTGTCCTTCGCGGTGCAGCTCGGCGCCCTGCGGATGCTGCTCGAGCGCGGTGACGAGCTCCCGCGCGCCGTCGTGCCGGTCGATCCGGCCGTGGACGAGG
>NZ_RBLU01000211.1 GCF_003989515.1 Curtobacterium sp. HSID17257 | reverse complement strand
GGCTGCGTACGCGCCGCGGCTCCGCGCCCGTGACGCCGCGTTCGAGCCGCTGCGCTCCGCCCTCGACCGCGACGCCGCCGTCCGGTTCGACTACATCACGCCGGGTGAGCACGCGCCGCGTCGCCGTGACCTCGCGCCCCTCGCGCTCGTGCAGCACGGCGGACGCTGGATGCTGGCGGCGCACGAGTTCTCCACCGGCGGCACGAAGAACTACCTGCTGTCCCGGATCGTCGGCCCGGTCAGCGTGCACCAGGTCGGGCAGCACCCTGCCCCCGCCGGTGCCGCCGAACGGGCACTCGCCGAGCTCGACCGGGTGTGGGCCGAGCGCACCGCCCGCATCGCGGTCGTGCCCGGGTCCGACGCCGAGCGCCGGCTCCGACGTCGCCGTGGCACGGAGGTCACCGCCGACGGCGTGCTCGTGGTGCACCACGTCGACCCGCAGATCCTCGCCGGGGAACTCGCGGCCTTCGGCCCCGAGGTGCGGGTGCTCGAACCCGCCGCGCTGCGGGAGCAGGTGGTGTCCCGTCTGCGTGCCCTCGTCGCCGACCACACGGACGCAGCCGACCGGACCGGTGCGGGCGCGGACACCGACGGAGCCGACCAGACGGCAGACGCCGACCAGACCGCCGACGCCGGGGGTGCCCGTGGCTGACCAGCAACCACTCCAGGCCCAGGACAAGCTCGCGTTCCTGCTCGTCCTCGTGCCCTACCTCATCGACCACGAGCGCGTCTCCGTGGCCGAGGCCGCGCGGCACTTCGGCGTCCCCGAGCAGCGCATCCGCCGTGCCGTCGAGCTCATCGCGGTGTCCGGCGTGCCCGGCGAGACGATGCAGTACCAGCACGGCGACCTGTTCGACATCGCCTGGGACGACTTCGAGCAGAACGACATGATCGTGCTGACGAACCTCGTGGCGATCGACGACTCGCCCCGGCTCTCGGCGCGCGAGGCCTCGGCCCTGATCGCCGGCCTGCAGTACCTGTCGGCGTTGCCCGAGGCCGCGGACCGCGACGCCATCCGGGCGCTCATGGCGAAGCTGTCCCGCGGTGCCGGGGGAGCGGCGTCGAACGTGGCGGTCGGTCAGGACCTGCACGACGCCGCGCTGACCACGATCCGGCGCGCCGTCGCCGACGGGCGCGGACTCGCCTTCGAGTACGCCGGTCCCCGCACCCGCGGCGGCACCCGCCGCGTGGACCCGCTCCGCGTCGAGTCGATCGACACCGACTGGTACCTGCGGGCCTGGGACCTCGACCGGCAGGCACTGCGGACCTTCCGCCTCGACCGGATGACGAACGTCCGGGTCGACGACCGGCCGGCCGAGAAGACCATCGGCGACGTCGTGATCCCGGACACGCTCTTCCAGCAGTCCGGGGGCGACGTCATCGTCACGGTGGAGCTCGACTGCTCGGCGCTGCCCCTCGTCGCGGACTACCTGGCGGACACCGCCGACGCCGAGGACGCCGACGGCCGCGTGCGCATCCGGCTCGCTGCGTCCAACGGCTTCGACGGCGTCGTCCGACTGGTGGCCGGTCTGCCGGGCCGCGCGGTCGTGCTCGACCCACCGGCA
>NZ_RBLU01000210.1 GCF_003989515.1 Curtobacterium sp. HSID17257 | reverse complement strand
TTCCGCCCGCTCGACGAGGGCGCGGGGCTGCTCGAGGCGCGGGGGCTCGCGACCGCGCGTGGGGGCATCCTCGGGCGTGCCGGCAGCAGCCCCGTCGGCAGCGACATCGACCTCGGGGTCCGGCGCGGACGGGTCCTCGCGGTCACCGGCCCGAACGGCGTCGGCAAGTCGACGCTCGGCCTCACCCTCGCCGGACTCCTGCGCCCCGCGAGCGGCACGCTGCATGCGACGCCCGACCTCGCCGGTTCGGCCGGTGACGCGCCCATCCGGTGGACGAGCCGACAGCTCGCCGCCCGCATCGGCACGGTGTTCCAGGACCCCGGACACCAGTTCGTCGCACGGAGCGTCCGCGAGGAACTCGCCGCCGGCCCGCACGCGCTCGGCCTCGACGACGCGGACGCACGGGTGGAGGACCTCCTCGACGCCTTCGGGTTGCGGCACCTCGCCGACGCCAACCCCTTCACGCTCTCCGGCGGCGAGCAGCGGCGGCTCGCGATCGGAGCCGTCGTCGCCTCGCGGCCGCCCGTGGTCGTGCTGGACGAACCCACGTCGGGGCAGGACCGCGCGACGTGGCAGGCCGTGGTCGACCTGCTCGGCGCGATGGCCGACGCCGGGACGGCCCTCGTGGTGGTGACGCACGACCGTGACCTCGTGCGCGCGCTCGACGCCGACGAGGTCGTGCTCGCCGCCGACGGCGTGCGCCCCGTACCCCCGGCCGGAGCCGATCAGCCCCGAACGACCACGGAGGTGCCCCGGTGACCACCTCGACCACGCACGTCGACCCGGGCGGGCGAGCCGTGCCTCCCGGCCGGACGCGTCGCGGCGTCGCCGGTGTGCAGCCCGTGGCGGCGATGCTCGGCGTGCTCGCACTCGGCCTGTGCCTCGTGACGAGCCTCGACGTCGTGTCCGCGGCGGTCGCGCTCGCGCTGGAGCTGCTGCTCCTGCCGGTGCTCCGGATCCCGCCGCGGACCGCGCTGCTGCGGGCGTCGCCGGTGCTCGTCGCCGTGCCCCTGACCGCGCTGAGCATCGCGCTGTACGGGCGGCCCTCCGGACGGGAGTGGTTCGACCTCGGCTTCGCGCACGTCACCGACGGGTCGCTGGCACTCGCGCTGGCGACCGCGCTGCGGGTCCTCGCGGTCGGGCTGCCGGCGGTCCTGCTCTTCGTCGGGGTCGACCCGACCGACCTGGCGGACGGCCTCGCACAGCTGCTGCGGCTGCCGGCTCGCTTCGTGCTCGGGGCCCTGGCCGCGGTGCGGATGACGACCCTGCTCGGCGAGGACTGGCGTCAGCTCGCGATGGCACGACGGGCACGCGGCCTCGCCGACCACGGACGGCTGCGGCGCGGGGCGTCGATGGCCTTCGCGCTGCTCGTGCTCGCGCTCCGGCGGGCGACCACCCTGGCGGTGGCGATGGAGTCGCGTGGCTTCGGCGCTCCCGGA
>NZ_RBLU01000019.1 GCF_003989515.1 Curtobacterium sp. HSID17257 | reverse complement strand
GCGCCGCCGGTCCGGTCGCGCCGCCGGTCCGGTCGCTGCCACGCCACGTGCGCGAGGATTGCGGTGTGATCCCCGACCTCGCCGACCTCCTTGCAGACGCCCACGTCGTCGCGCTCCCGATGCGCGTCCGCTTCCGCGGCATCACCGTCCGCGAGGCCCTGGTGCTCCGCGGGCCCGCCGGGTGGACGGAGTTCTCGCCCTTCGTCGAGTACGACGACCGCGAGGCGACCGCGTGGCTCCGGAGCGCCGTCGACTTCGGGTGGAACGAGCACGACGCCGCAGCCGACTCCGTGCCGGTGAACGCGACGGTGCCCGCCGTCGGGCCGGGCGCGGTCGCCGACCTCCTCGCGCGGTACCCGGGCTGCACGACCGCGAAGGTCAAGGTCGCCGAACCCGGCACGAGCATCGAGGACGACGTCGCCCGGGTCGCGGAGGTCCGGCGCGTGATGGGACCGGACGCGGCCGTCCGGGTCGACGCGAACGGGCTCTGGTCCGTCGACCACGCCGTCGAGGCCCTCGAGCGACTCGCACCGTACGGACTCCAGTACGCCGAGCAGCCGTGCCGGTCCGTGCCGGAGCTCGCCGAGCTCCGGCGCCGGATCGCAGGGCTCGGCGTGGCCGTGGCCGCCGACGAGAGCGTCCGTCGAGCCTCGGACCCCCTCGCCGTGGCCCGGGCCGGAGCGGCCGACGTGCTCGTCGTGAAGGCGCAGCCCCTCGGCGGGGTCACCGCGACCCGCGCGATCGTGGCCGAGGCCGGTCTGCCGTGCGTGGTCTCGAGTGCGCTGGACACCTCGGTCGGGCTCGGGACCGGTGCGTTCCTCGCGGCGGCGGCGATGTCCCCGGGCTACGCGGCAGGACTCGGGACGGCCGCGATGTTCGAGACGGACGTCGCCGCACCTCCCCTGCTGCCCGTCGACGGTCGGGTGCCGGTGCGTCGCGCGGAGGTGTCGCGGGAGCTGCTGGAGCGGAACGCGACGTCACCGGAGCGCACGTCGTGGTGGCTCGAGCGGCTCGAGCGGGTCCAGGCCCTGCTCGCCGCGGCGTAGACGCCGGCGGCGGGCGACGACGAGCGAGCAACCGGACAGCACGGTGTCCGGGCGGCGACGAGCGCGCAGGACATGCCGCTCACGTCCGCCGGACGGGCGGGACTCGCCAGCCTCGACCGCCGAGCGTGACAGATCGTGCCCGCTCGCGCGAGCCAGGTGGCCCTGGACACGACGGACGGGAGGCGCGGTGCCCGATGGCACCGCGCCTCCCGTCCGTCCCGGGCTCGCCTCAGCGACGCCCGGCGGGGCTCACAGCCCCGAGTAGCTGTGCAGGCCCTTGAAGAAGACGTTCACGACGGAGAAGTTGAACATCACCGCGGCGAAGCCGATGAGCGCCAGCCACGACGACCGGGCACCACGCCATCCGCGGGTCGCACGGGCGTGGATGTACCCGGCGTAGACGACCCAGATGATGAAGGTCCAGACCTCCTTGGTGTCCCACCCCCAGTACCGGCCCCAGGCGCGCTCGGCCCAGATCGCGCCGGCGATCAGCGTGAAGGTCCACAGCACGAAGCCGACGAGCAGCACGCGGTAGGTCAGGACCTCGAGCCGGTCGGCGTCGGGCAGGGTCTCCATGAAGCGGAGCTGCTTCGACGCGGGGCGACCCTGACGGTGGGTCTGCACGAGCTGCGCGACGGCGAGCCCGGCGCCGAGTGCGAAGAAGCCCGTGCCCGCGATCGCGACGAACACGTGGAGGACGAGCCAGTACGACTGCAGCGCGGGCTGCAGCGGGACGACGGGCACCCAGTAGTTCACGGTCGCGATGCCGAGCAGGATGATCGTCAGCCCGGTGATGAAGACACCGAGGAACTTCAGGTTCTGCCAGAACTGCACGAGCAGGAAGATCAGCGTGATCAGCGCCGTGCCGGTGAGCGAGAACTCGAACATGTTGCCCCACGGCACACGGTCGGCCGCGATGCCGCGCAGGACCGTGGCACCGACGTGCAGCACGAGCGCGAGGATCGTCATCGCCATGCCGACGCGTTCGAACTTGGTGCCACCGCCGCCGGAACTGCTCCGGCCGGTGTCGACCTTCTCGAGCACGACCGTGCCGCCCTGCACCGTCGCGACGGTGCGTTCGGCGGGCGCAGCCGAACCGGCACCGGCGGCCGACGCCACCTGGCCGGACCGCTTCGCCATGTCGAGCGCGAACGAGATGAACGCGATGACGTAGACCGCCATCGCGGAGTACGTCAGGACGACCGAGTAGGTCGCGAGGTTGGTCGTCATGTCCGGGTTCACGCAGGGATCCTAACTCCGAGGTCCGACAGGTGCCTCTTGGCGATGTCGTCGACGGCGCGCTCGAGGTTGGGGTCCTCGCCGCGCGCCAGGCCGGCGTACTCGAGGTCGTACTCGCCGTGCTCGGCTCCCCGACGCGGGACGGCCTTCACCCACACGCGGCGGCGGGGCACGAACAGCGAGGTGAGCAGCCCGAGCACCGCGAGCACCGCGAAGCCGGCGACGAACAGCTGCGACGGGTCGTGGTGCACGTCGAGCGAGACGTACCGCTTCACGCCGTCGAAGGTGATCGAGCCGGTGCCGTCCGGCAGGGTCTTCGTCTGGCCGGGCTTGAGCTCGATGCTGGCGGTCTTCGACTGCCGTCCGGCGATCTGCTCGAGACCGCTGGTGTCGAGCGAGTACACGCTCTGCGGCACGCCGCTGTCGAGACCGAGGTCGCCGCGGTACACCTGCAGCGTCAGGAGCGGGTTCTGCGCGTCCGGGTAGGCACTGGCGAACGCCCCGGTCGACAGCTTCGACGCCGTCGGGTAGAAGAACCCGACGAGTCCGAGCTGCGACGGCGAGGCGTCGGGGACCTTGATGACACCGGTGGACGTGTAGTTCGCGTCCTCGGGCAGGAACGGCACGACGTCCTGGAACGCCACGTTCCCCTTGCCGTCGCGGATCGTCACCTGCATCGCGTAGCCGTTCCCGAGCAGGTAGACGTTCGTCCCCCCGACCGAGAGCGGGTCGTTCACGCCGATGCGACTGGTCTTCGGCTCCTCGCCCTTCTCGCGACTGGTCACCGTCGCGGAGTAGTCGAGGGCCTGGCCGAGGGCGTCGAGGTTCTTCTCCTCGTACGTCGTCGTGAACTTGTCGAGCGTCAGGTTGTAGCCCTGCAGGTCGGTCTGCCGGAACCAGCGGCCCGGGTTGAAGGAGTCGTACGAGCCGAGGACGTTCGAGAACGTCTGTCCCTCGACCAGCAGGCGCTGCCCGGTGTAGCTGAACCCGCCACCGAGGCCGACCGCCACGAGCACACCGACCAGCGCCGCGTGGAAGACGAGGTTGCCGGTCTCCCGCAGGTAGCCGCGCTCCGCGCTCACCGAGTCGCCGAACCGCTCGACCCGGTAGCCGGATCGCTTGAGCAGGGACGCCGCGCGGGTCACGGCGTCGTCGACGGACGGGAGGCTCGTGGTCGCGTCCGCCTCGACCGGCACGGACCGGTAGCCGGCCAGTCGACCGAGGCGCACCGGGGTCTTCGGCGGTCGCGTGCGCAGCGCCTGCCAGTGGTGCTTCGTCCGCGGGACGATGCACCCGATGAGCGAGACGAACAGCAGCAGGTAGATCGCGGAGAACCACACCGAAGTGTAGGTGTCGAAGACCTGCAGGGTGTCGAGCACCGGGAAGAGCTGCGGGTGGTCCGCCTTGTACTGCACCACGCCGTTCGGGTCGGCGGTGCGCTGCGGCACGAGCGAGCCCGGGATCGCGGCCAGCGCCAGGAGCATGAGCAGGAAGAGCGCGGTGCGCATGCTCGTGAGCTGGCGCCAGAAGAAGCGCACGGAGCCGACGAACCCGAGCTTCGGCTGCGTCGGGCCGTCGTCGCCGCCTGCCGTCGGTGCGGCGCTGTCGACGTGGTCGGACGGGCGCATCGGGTCGACGCCCGAGGAGGCTTCGTCCACCGGAGCGGGCCCGGTACCGGATCGCTCGGGGGTGGCGTCGTGCTCAGACCGCGGGGACAAAGCTCTGGATCACCGCCCCGACGCTCGACATGACGGCCGACCAGATGCCGGTGACCATGAGCAGACCGATGACGATCAGGATCGCTCCTCCGATGATGTTGACGGTGCGCATGTGGCGCTTGACGGCACGGATCGCTCCGGTCGCCCAGCCTGCGCCGAGCGCGACGAGGACGAACGGGATGCCGAGCCCGAGGCAGTACGCGACCCCGAGCCACATGCCCTGCCACGCACTCCCGGACTGCACGCTGAGCAGGTTGATGGCGGCGAGCGTCGGCCCGAGGCACGGGGTCCAGCCGAGCCCGAACACGATGCCGAGCAGCGGTGCCCCGACGAGACCGGTCGCGGGCGTCCACGACGGCTTGATCGTGCGCTGCAGGAAGGTGAAGCGTCCGATGAACACCAGGCCCATCACGATCACGACGACACCGAGCACCTGCGTGATGAGGTCACGCCAGCGGACGAGCCAGAAGCCGAGGGCGCCGAAGACCGTCGTGTACGCGACGAACACCGCCGTGAAGCCGAGCACGAAGAGCACGACACCGAGGACGACGCGACCCCGACGCTGCCCGCCCTCGGCGATCCCGCCGACGTACCCCAGGTACCCGGGGACGAGCGGGAGCACGCACGGGGACAGGAACGACACGAGACCGGCCAGGGCGGCGACGGGCAGCGCCACCAGCATCTGGCCGCTCAGGATCGCGTCGGCGAAGGGGTTGCCGGGCACGGGTCAGGACGCCTTGCCGTCGAGCTCGTCGCCGACCAGGGTCTGCAGGATGCTCTTGCCGTCGATCGCGCCGAGGACGCGGGCGGCGACGCGGCCCTGCTTGTCGAGGACGATCGTGGCGGGCACGGCGTTCGGCGCGATCTGCCCGGACAGCGCGAGCTGCACGGCGCCGTCGCGGGCGTCCAGCACGGTCGGGTAGTCGACGCCGAAGGTTCGCTCGAACGCCGCCGCGGTCCCCTCTTCGTCACGGACGTTGACGCCCACGAAGACCACGTCGTCGTCGGCGTACTGGTCGTGCACCTGGTTGAGGTACTTCGCCTCGGCACGGCACGGCGGGCAGCCCGCGTACCAGAAGTTGAGCACGACGACCTTGCCGCGGAGCTCCTTCGCCGAGACGGTGCCGCCGTCGGTGTCCTTCGTCGTGAAGTCGACCGGGGCACTGCGCTGGTCGGCCGCGACCTCGGTCACCGCTCCGGTCCCCGAGATGTAGTTCTGGGTGGTGCCGCTGCCGTACTGGCGGGACAGGTCGTCGTTCGACGACGAGCACCCGGCGAGCGCCAGGGCTGCGATCACCGCCGAGGCCGCGACGGCGACGATCCGGCTGCGTGCGGACATCAGACTGCTCCTTCGTCGACCGCAGACGCACGCAGGGACTGCGCGGGGTCCGCGTACCCGACCTCGGTGAAGCGACCGGACGAGGTGGCGGGCACACGCTCGAGGGTCGTGATGCTGGACAGGTCGCAGCGACGCTTGCGCGGGTCGTGCCAGAGGGGCTCCCCCGCGAGCTTGCGGTGCACGGTCCAGATGGGCAGCTGGTGGCTGACGAGGACGACGTCACCGCCGTCGACGCTCTCCCATGCGGACGTGACGGCGGCCAGCATGCGGTTCGCGATGGACTCGTACGCCTCGCCCCAGCTCGGCCGGAACGGGTTCGCGATCCACGGCCACTCGGCAGGGCGCCCGATGGAACGCTTCGTGAAGCCGGGGCGCTGACCCTCGTAGCGGTTCGTGGGCTCGATCAGCCGTTCGTCGAGCGAGACCTCGAGTCCGTACGCGGCAGACCACGGCGCCGCGGACTCCTGCGTGCGCTGCAGCGGCGACGCGACGATCCGTCGGACGTCCACCCCGGCGTCGTGCCAGGCGGTCGCCGACGCGGCGGCCATCCGGGCGCCGAGTTCGCTGAGCCCGAAGCCGGGCAGCCGACCGTAGAGCACTCGCCCCGGGTTGTGGACCTCGCCGTGCCGGACGAGGTGGATCCGTGTCGCGGGCATGGGTTCCAGTCTAGGTCGCTCCACCGTCATCACCCGCCCCACAGCGGATTCACCGGATGTGCGACCACTCAGCCCCGCCCGGCCGGCTCCACCCGGTCCGCCCCACCCGGTCAGCCCCACCCGGTCAGCCCAGTCGACCGGTCAGCCGGCCGTGCAGCGCCACCGATCCGGTGTTGAGGTTCACCACCTCGACGGTCGACCCGTGCCGGGCGTACCGCTGCTCCACCCCGTCGAGTGCCGCGACCGTGCTCGCGTCGAACACGTGTGCGGCCGACATGTCGACGATCACCCGCTCCGGGTCCTCGGCGTAGGAGAACCGCGTGACGAGGTCGTTCGAGGAGGCGAAGAACAGGGCCCCCTGCACGCGGTACCGGACGGTGCGCTCGTCGACCGGTTCGCGGACCACGGAGACGACGTGCGCGGCTCGACGGGCGAACACGAGGGCCGCGACCACCACGCCCACCAGGACGCCCGTGGCGAGGTTGTCGGTCGCGACGACCACGACGACGGTGATGACCATGACCGCCGTCTCGCCGAGCGGCATCCGTCCGAGCGTGCGCGGTCGGATGCTGTGCCAGTCGAAGGTCGCGACGCAGACCATGAGCATCACCGCGGTGAGCGCCGCCATCGGGATCTGCGCGACGAGGTCGTGCAGGACGATGGTCAGCACGAGCACCGACGCGCCCGCGGCGAAGGTCGACACCCTGGTCCTGGCGCCCGCGGTCTTCACGTTGATGACCGTCTGCCCGATCATCGCGCAGCCGCCCGTCCCGCCGAAGAACGCGGAGGCGATGTTCGCGATGCCCTGACCCCACGACTCCCGCCACGCGCTCGAGCGGGTCTCGGTCAGCGAGTCGACGAGCTGCGCGGTCAGGAGCGTCTCGATGAGCCCGACGATCGCGACGCCGAACGCGTACGGCGCGACGATCTGCAGGGTCTCGAGCGACAGCGGGACCGTGATGCCGCCGAAGCCCGGCAGGGCGGTGGGCAGCGAGCCCTCGTCACCGACGGTCGGCACGGCGACGCCGAACACGATCGTGATCGCCGTCACCACGACGACCGCGATGAGCGGCGCCGGGACGGCCTTGGTCAGGAAGGGGAAGGCGACGATGATGCCGACACCGAGCGCCGTCAACGGCCACACCACGAGCGGCACGTCGTCGCCGAACAGGTTCGGCAGCTGCGCGGTGAAGATGAGGATCGCGAGCGCGTTGACGAAGGCCACGTTGACGCTGCGCGGGATGAAGCGCATCAGCCGGGCCACGCCGAGGAACCCGAGCACCAGCTGGAACACACCCCCGAGCACCACCGCGGGGACGAGGTAGGCGATGCCGTGGTCCCGCACGAGTGGCGCGATCACGAGCGCGACCGAGCCCGCGGCGGCCGAGATCATCGCGGGTCGACCGCCGACGATCGAGATCACCACCGCGATCACGACGCTCGAGAAGAGCCCGACCGCGGGGTCGACGCCCGCCACGACCGAGAAGGAGATCGCCTCGGGGATCAGGGCGAGGGCCGTGACCACGCCGGCCAGGACCTCACGGGTGAGCAGGCGGGGCGACCGGAGCGCGCTGAGGACACTGGGCGCCGCAGGGGCGTGGGGTGCGAGGGACATCACCGGCAACCCTACCCTGACGTGAGGGTAGGGTTGCACGCGGCACCGAGCGACGACGGAAGGAGGTCTGCCACCATGACGACCGTGAGCTCTCCCGCAAGCAAGTCCGACGACCAGGCGCCCGACGATCAGGCGGCACCGGACACCATGCACATCGGCGAGCTCGCCGACCGTGCGGGGATGTCGCTGCGCACGATCCGGCACTACGACGAGGTCGGCCTCCTCGTGCCGAGCGGCCGGACCACGGGAGGCTTCCGCGTGTACACCGCGCAGGACCTCGAGCGACTGCTCGTCATCCGGCGGATGAAGCCGCTCGGCTTCACGCTCGACGAGATGGCCGAGCTGCTGCGGGTCGTCGACGCCCTGGCCGATGCCGCACCCGAGGACCAGCCGGCACTCGCCGCCCGGCTCGACGCATCGCTCGAGGACGCCCGCGCCCGGCACGCGAAGCTCGTCGAACGGGCCGGGATGGCCGAGGAGTTCATCGGCACGCTCAGCACGCTGCGCGCCACGCTCCCCTGAGTCCCGGACCACACCCGGCAAGCCGAAGACACCGCTCGGTCACCGGTTGACCCGGAGCTCCCCGGCCTCGATGAGCCGCGCCCGCTCGCGGTGCGCCGCCCGGAGTTCATCGCGCCACCTGAGCAGGTCGTCGTGGACCCTGATGATCCGTCGTGCCTCCCAGGGTCGGAAGCGGTACTGCCGTCGGATCAACTGCCGCCACTCTTCACGATCGCGTTCGATGAGCGCGACCACCGGGTCCTCCACTGCCATCTGCGTTTCCTTCCGTGATGAAGTCGAGCACGATCTTGCCGATCGCGGCGTCGTCGGCGCGAAGGATCTGCATTCTGGACATCGCCCGAGCGCTGAACCGACCGACCTCGGTCCGGCCGACGTCGTCGGCGCACACCTGGTCGACCGTCCACACGAACCGTGCCAGGCCCGGTCGCGTTCTTCGCGCGCGACGTCCCGCCGCCACCGCACCAGCGCCCAGACGCCGCCCACCGTTGCGCCGACCAAGGTCAGCACCGACCCGACCGCAGCCGCGACCACCGCCGCCACCGCGACGGGCGGCCAGGCCGCGAGCCCCACTCCCGATGCCGTCATCCGGGACCCCTCTCGACTCGCGACCCGACCACGCGGACGACGGTACGGAAGCGCCGGGGCCGAGCCGCGCCTCCCGGCCGGAGCTGTGGAGAGAACGGCCCGCGACCCCTCCTGTGGAGGAGGCCGTAGACTCGACGACCGTGATCGAACGCACCCGCATCGCCGACCTCGCCGCCCTCCCCGACGGCCCCGTTGCCGTCGCCGGCTGGGTGGAGACCGTCCGCGACCAGAAGAAGGTCCAGTTCGTCGTCCTCCGTGACGAGACCGGCGCCGCGCAGCTGGTGAACCCCGCCACGCGCGAGGCCGAGGACGGCGACGACGACGCCCAGGCCCGACTCGCCATCACGAACGAGATCTCCGGGCTGGCGCACGGCACCTTCGTGCACGTCCGCGGCACCCTGAAGCACGACGAGCGCGTGAAGCTCGGCGGGCTCGAGGTCAAGGTGGGCTCGCTCGAGGTCGTCAGCGCCGCGAAGCCGGAGACGCCCATCGCGGACGACTCGTCGCTAGACAAGCGGCTCGACTGGCGCTTCCTCGACCTGCGCAACCGCAAGCAGAATTTGATCTTCCGCATCCAGACCACGCTGGAGCACGCGTTCCGCACCTACTGGGTCGAGCGGGACTACATCGAGATCCACACCCCCAAGCTGATGGCGTCGGCGTCCGAGTCGCGCGCCGAGCTCTTCCAGCTCGAGTACTTCGAGACCACCGCCTACCTGGCGCAGTCGCC
Organism: Curtobacterium sp. HSID17257; assembly: GCF_003989515.1. GTDB lineage: Bacteria > Actinomycetota > Actinomycetes > Actinomycetales > Microbacteriaceae > Curtobacterium. The sequence continues at coordinate 34,788 of NZ_RBLU01000019.1, read as the reverse complement.
GCAGAACTTCAAGCAGATGGCCCAGCCCGCCGGGTTCGGCGCGGTGTTCGAGATCGCCGACGCCTTCCGTGCGGACCCGTCGTTCACGAGCCGCCACGCCACCGAGTTCACCAGCGTCGACGCCGAGATCTCGTGGGTCGAGTCGCACGCCGACGTCATGGCGATGCACGAGGAGCTCCTCGTCGCGGGCTTCACCGCGGTCGCGGAGAAGTACGGCAAGGAGATCGAGGAGGTCTTCGGCTTCGAGTTCGTCGTGCCGACCGCCCCGTTCCCCCGCGTCACCCTGGCCGAGGCCCGGAAGATCGTCGCCGACAGCGGCTACGAGGTGGTCCGCGCCGACGGCGACCTGGACCCCGAGGGTGAGCGCCGCGTGAGCGCCTGGGCGAAGGAGACGCACGGCTCGGAGTTCGTGTTCGTCACCGACTACGACGCGTCGATCCGCCCGTACTACCACATGCGTCACGCCGACGACCCGACGCTCACGAACAGCTACGACCTGCTGTTCAACGGTGCCGAGATCTCGACCGGCGCCCAGCGCGAGCACCGCGTCGACGTGCTCGAGGCGCAGGCCGTCGAGAAGGGCCTCGACCCCGAGGAGCTCGGCTGGTACCTCGACTTCTTCCGCTACGGCGTCCCGCCGCACGGCGGCTTCGGCATGGGCCTGGCCCGCGTGCTCATGCTCGCGTTGCACGAGCCGTCCATCCGCGAGGTCACCTACCTGTTCCGCGGGCCGACGCGCCTGACCCCGTAGTCACGACCGACGACGACGGCCACCCTCCGACAGGAGGGTGGCCGTCGTCACGTGCGGGCCGGGAGGCGCGGCTCAGCCCTCCCAGTCGATGGCCGCCCGCCCCGTGACGAGCTCGCGGATCTCCGCGGCCGCCGCCTGGTGGTCCGGGTGGAACTGGTACTCGTCGAGACCGGCGAGGTCGTCGAAGGTCGCCACGACCGCGAAGTCCTCGTTCTTCCCCGGGTACGCCACGTTCTCGACGACCTCGAGCGACCGGATGGACCCGATGGTCCCGACCAGCCCGGTCAGGAGACCGCGGACGTGCTCGATCGTCGCGGTGCGGTCGAGGTCCTCGCGGACGGTGAAGGAGACGACGTGGTGGATCATGCGCTGGCCTCGGCCTGCTCTGCCTTCTCGAGGGCACCGTGCAGCCGGTCGGCGTCGACGTGCCAGTTGCTGTGGACCCGGCCGTCGACGAGCACGACGGGGATGTCCTCGGCGTACTCCTCGCGCAGCGTGTCGTCGTCGAGGATCGACCGCTCCTCGAGCGTCGTACCGGGATGGGCCGCCACGACCTGCTCGACGACCGGGCGGGCGTCGTCGCAGAGGTGGCAGCCGGGCTTCGTCAGGAACGTCACGGCGGGCATGCCCCCACCCTAGACCGAGCCGACACGGCTCCCGGGAACACGAAAGCCCCGGCGGACCGGGGCTTCGGGTGCAAGTACTGGACTTACTTCTTGTTGCGACGCTGGTGACGCGTCTTGCGAAGGAGCTTGCGGTGCTTCTTCTTCGCCATGCGCTTGCGACGCTTCTTGATGACAGAACCCATAGTGGACCTCGCTCGGAACGATGCTGATGTGTGGACACCGGGCCCGAAGAGACCGCGGAAAATCAACCCGGCCGAGTCTAGCGGAGCGCAGCGGTCCTGTCGAACGAGCGCGGGCCGGGGTGACCTCAGCCGACGTCGGCGATGCCGCCGCGCAGGAGTTCGGCGACGGCCGACTCCGGGACGCGGAAGGACCGGCCGAACCGGATCGCGGGGAGCTCCCCCGCGTGCACCATGCGGTACACGGTCATCTTCGAGACGCGCATCATCTCGGCCACCTCAGCGACGGTGAGGAAGCGCACGTCGTCGAAACTGCCGGTCATGGTCCGCCTTCGGGTACCCGCGGATCGCGCGGGGTCGGTGTGACCTGTGTGGTCAAGGGCGAGTGTAGGGGCGCGTGGGACCGCGTGTCCAGGAGACTCCGAGCGGACGCTTGACCGAGCGCTCAGTCGTCCTCGCCCCGGCCCCTGAAGCGCTTCCGACCGCGGTCGACGACCCGCTCCCACCCCTGCTGCGCGCCCGTGAACGCGGCCGTCGCCCGGTGTGACGCCTCGGCCATCACGCGGCCGAGCTCGGTGCCGACCTCGACCGTCGACCGGCCTGCCGTCCCGGTGCGCCGCACCGACACCGGCTGTCCGTCGAGCGTCCACGCCGTCGTGGCCGGGGTCCCGTCGGCGTCCACCGCGCCGGTGAACGGCACCACCCAGTCCTCGAGCCGCACCAGGGGTTCCGGGTCGAGCCGGTAGAAGCGGTGCTGCCCCTCCTCGCGGCTCGTCACCAGTCCGTGGTCACGCAGGACGCGGAGGTGCTTCGAGACGGTGGGCTGGCTCACGCCGATCTTCTCGACGAGCTGACCGACGCTGAGCTCGCCACCGGTGGCGTCCGACCCGTAGGCCGTCAGCAGTGCCCCGAGCAGCTCGCGCCGGGTGGGGTCCGCCACGACGGTGAAGATGTCGGCCATGGGGCAAGGCTAGTCGGACGACCACGCATGTACCATGTCCGCTGACCTGCCCCACGGCTCCGGAGGCGCCCGATGCTCGACCGCACCGAGCCGCTCGACCGGCACGCGCCGGTGAGCGACGTGCGGCGGCGGTGGAACAGCGTGCTCGACGTCCTCCGGGCATCCCCGTCGCGGCTCGCGATCCTCGTCTTCGTCGCGCTGATCCTCATCTTCACGAGCCTGTTCATGACCCCGTGGGCGGCGGCGGACCGATCCCCCACGCACTTCGCGGACGCCCTGTTCACCGCCGCGTCGGTCGTCTGCGTCACCGGGCTCTCCACCGTCGACATGGCCACGCACTGGTCGGTGTTCGGCAAGGTGCTCATCGTCGTCGGCACGCAGATCGGCGCGGTCGGCGTGCTCACCTTCGCCTCGATCCTCGGGCTCGTGGTGACGCGGCGGCTCGGTCTGCGCGCGAAGCTCATCGCCGCGGGCGACTCGAACCCGCTCCGGACGCACTCCGGTGCGGTTCCCGAGGGCCAGGCCGTGCGCCTCGGCGAGGTCGGCACGCTGCTCCTGACGGTCGCCGTCAGCACCCTGACCATCGAGGTCGCCATCGGCGTGCTGATCCTGCCGTCGGTCCTCGCCGCGGGGTACCCGTTCTGGACGGCGGTCGGCGACGCCTTCTACTACTCGGCCATGGCGTTCACCAACACCGGCTTCTCACCGAACGCCGACGGACTCGCCCCCTTCGCGAACGACTACTGGTTCCTCTCCCTGCTCATGGTCGCGGTCGTCGCCGGGTCGATCGGCTTCCCGGTGATCCGCGCGGTGACGAAGCAGTTCCGCACGCCGCGCCGGTGGCCGATCCACGTCAAGCTGACCCTGACCACGAGCGCCGTGCTGCTCGTGCTCGGCGCCGTCGTCTACACCGCGCTCGAGGCGTCGAACCCCCGGACGCTCGGGGACGCCGGGGCGGGACACACGGCGTTCCAGGCGCTCTTCTTCTCGACGATGACCCGCTCCGGCGGCTTCGCGACCATCGATGTCCAGCAGATGCACGGCGCGAGCCTGCTCGTCACCGACATGCTCATGTTCATCGGCGGTGGGTCGGCGTCGACGGCGGGCGGCATCAAGGTGACGACGCTCGCCGTGCTGTTCCTGGCCGCCGTCGCCGAGGCCCGTGGCCGTCGCAGCATGGAGGCATTCGGTCGGCGCATCCCGAGCGACGTGCTGCGCGTCGCGGTCGCCGTCGTGCTGTGGGGAGCGACGATCGTCGCCGTCATGACGGTCGTCCTGCTGCAGATCACCGGCGACTCGCTCGACCGGGTGCTCTTCGAGGTGATCTCGGCGTTCGCCACGTGCGGCCTGAGCTCCGGGATCTCCGCCGAGCTCCCCGAGGCGGGCAAGTACGTGCTCGCCGCCACGATGTTCCTGGGTCGGGTCGGTACAGTGACCATCGCCGCCGCCCTGGCCGCCAGCCAGAGCCGGCAGCTGTTCCGCCGTCCCGAGGAGAGGCCGATCGTTGGCTGACCGCCGCGTCGCACGCGCCGAGCGCCGTGCACCCCACCCCGTCACCGGTGCCGTGAGCCACGACGCGCCCGTGCTCGTCCTCGGTCTCGGCCGCTTCGGTGCGGCCACCGCAGGACAGCTCGAGCGGCAGCACCGCGAGGTGCTCGTCGTCGACACGGACGCCTCGCTCGTGCAGAAGTGGTCGGACCGGGTCACGCACGCCGTGCAGGCCGACGCCACCGACATCGACGCCCTGCGACAGATCGGCGCGCAGGACTTCGCGATCGCCGTGGTCGCCGTGGGCTCGCACCTCGAGTCGAGCGTGCTCATCACGTCGAACCTGGTCGACCTCGGCATCCCGCAGATCTGGGCGAAGGCCGTCAGCCGCTCGCACGGCACGATCCTGTCCCGCATCGGCGCCAACCACGTCGTCTACCCGGAGCGCGAGGCCGGCGAGCGCACGGCGCACCTGGTCTCCGGCCGGATGCTCGACTTCATCGAGTTCGACGACGACTTCGCCGTCGTCAAGATGTTCCCGCCGCGGGCGGTCCGCGGCAAGGACCTCGCCACCACCGTGATCCGCACCCGGCACGGCCTGACCGTCCTCGGCATCAAGTCGCCGGGCAGGGCGTTCGTGCCGGCGACGCCGGACAGCGTCATCGGCGAGGACGACGTGATCATCGTCTCGGGGACCGAGACGGACCTGGAGCGGTTCGCCGCGCTCGAGTAGCGACCCGGCGGCGGACGGGAGGCCCGTGGCGACGCCGCCACGGGCCTCCCGTCCGGCTCCCGGTCACGTCGGACCGACCGGTGCGGCACGCGCGGTCAGGACGCGGCGATCTCCTCGGCCCGCGCGATCGCTGCGTGCGACGCACGCGTGAACGTCCCGGCCAGGTCGGCGTCCTGCAGGACGGCGACGGCGCGCTCGGTGGTGCCCTTCGGGCTGGTGACCGCACGGCGCAGGTCCGCGGGCTCGCGGCCGGACGCGGCGAGCAGCTCGACGGCACCCCGCACCGTCGCCTGAACCATCGTCGCGGCCTGCTCGGCCGTGAAGCCGAGCGCCTCGGCCGCCTGCTGCCACTGCTCGACGAGCAGGAAGACGTACGCGGGTCCCGATCCGGAGACGGCGGACAGGGCGTCGAGCTGCGACTCGGGGACCTCGATGACCTGCCCGGACGCGGCGAAGACGCTCGATGCGAGGGCGACCGCACCGGCGTCCGCCGTGGTCCCCGCGCTGACACCGGTGACCCCGTGGCCGACGCCGATCGGGGTGTTCGGCAGCGCCCGCACGACACGGACCCCGGCGGGCACCCGGGCCTCCATCGACGCGAGCGTGGTGCCGACGGCGACGCTCACGACCACCGCACCGGGGTGCAGGGACGCGGCGACCTCGTCGAGGACCTCGCCGACCAGGTACGGCTTCACCCCGAGCACGACCAGTCCGGCGCCGCGGACCGCCGCGCGGTTCGCGTCCGGGTCGGTCTCGGTCGCCGTGGCGTCGAGGCCCCGCTCCCGCCACGCCGCCGCCGACTCCTCGGACCGCGTCGTGAGGGTGACGGTCGTCGGGTCGAGTCCCGCGGCGAGCAGGCCCTCGAGGACGCTGCCGGACATGGAGCCGACGCCGAGCATGGCGGTACGGGGCAGTTCGATCGTCATGGTCCCGACCCTACCCAGCGCCCGCGCCTAGGATCGGTCCGTCAGGGGCCGCCCGGGGTGCGGGCCCGGTGCACCGCAGGGAGAAGGGACGTCCGTGAGCGCTTCGGGAGGCACGAGGGCCATCGTCGCCGCGCTGGCCGCCAACGTCGGCATCGCGATCGTGAAGTTCGTCGCGGCCGCGATCAGCGGGTCGGCCGCCATGCTCGCGGAGGGCGTGCACTCCCTCGCCGACTCGGCGAACCAGCTCCTGCTCCTGCTCGGCGGACGCCGTGCCCGCCGCGCAGCCGACCAGGAGCACCCGTTCGGCCACGGCCGCGAGCGGTACGTGTACGCGTTCGTCGTCTCGATCATCCTCTTCACCATCGGCGGCGTGTTCTCGCTGTACGAGGGCATCGAGAAGCTCGCCGACCCGCACCCGATCGCGAACTGGTGGCTCCCCGTCGCCGTGCTCGTCGTCGCGATCGGGCTCGAGGGCTTCTCGCTCCGCACCGCCCTGCGGGAGGCCCGTCCGCACAAGGGCTCGCAGTCGTGGGTGCAGTTCGTGCGCCGGGCGAAGGCGCCGGAGCTCCCCGTCGTCATGCTCGAGGACACCGCGGCTCTGACCGGCCTCGTGTTCGCGCTGTTCGGCGTCGGGCTCACCGTGGTCACCGGCAACGGGGTGTTCGACGCGATCGGCACCATCCTCATCGCCCTGCTGCTCATCGCGGTCGCGGTCGTGCTCGGCATCGAGACGAAGAGCCTGCTCGTCGGCGAGGGTGCGAGCGCCGCCGACGTCGAGCGCATCACCGCGGCCGTGCTCGACGGCCCCGAGGTCGACTCGATCGTGCACCTCAAGACGCTGTACCTCGGGCCGGACGAGCTCATGGTCGGCATGAAGGTCGCGGTCGACGGCGACCGACGCCTCGGCGACGTCGCCGCCGGCATCGACACGGTCGAGCAGCGGATCCGCGACGCGGTCCCGATCGCGCGGGTCATCTACGTCGAGCCGGACGTCCTCCGGACCGGTCCGCGGCCTCCCACCGAGGCGATCGTCATCCGCGCCGCCGACTGAGCGCCGGCTCGTCTGCGGTGCCGTGTCAGCGCGGCCGTGTCAGCGCAGCCGCGTCAGCGGCGCTCGTGGAAGAACGCGTCGAGCAGGTCGGCGCAGGCCTGCTCACGCACACCCGCGACGACCTCGGCACGGTGCGGCAACCGCCGGTCCCGCGCGATGTCGTAGACGCTGCCGCTCGCCCCGGCCTTCGGGTCCCAGGCCCCGAACACGATCCGCGGCACCCGTGCGGCGAGTGCGGCTCCCGCGCACATCGGGCACGGCTCGAGCGTGACGACCAGGGTGTGCCCGGCCAGGTGCCAGTCCCCCGTCACCTCGGCCGCCGCCCGCAGCGCGAGCACCTCGGCGTGCGCCGTGGGGTCCTGCCGGGCCTCGCGCTCGTTCCGGCCGACCGCGACGACCTCGCCCGCTGCGTCCAGGACGACGGCCCCGACCGGCACGTCCCCCGTCGACAGACAGGCACGCGCTTCGTCGAGCGCGCGGTCCATCGCCGCGGTGAACGGTCGTCCGGCTGGGTGCTCCACGCGTCGATCCTGCCCCATCGGCACGGTACGCTCGACACCATGCGAGTCCACGTCGCCGACCACCCGCTCATCACCCACAAGCTCTCGGTGCTCCGCGACCGGACCACACCCTCCCCGACCTTCCGCGCGCTGACCGAGGAGCTCGTCACGCTCCTCGCGTACGAGGCCACGCGGAACGTCCGGGTCACGGCCACGCCGATCGACACGCCCGTGGCGCACACGATGGGTGTCGCCATCGCGAAGCCCCGTCCGCTCGTCGTACCGATCCTGCGCGCCGGGCTCGGCATGCTCGAGGGCATGGTCAAGCTCGTCCCCACCGCCGAGGTCGGCTTCCTCGGCATGGCCCGCAACGAGGACACGCTCGAGCCGCAGACCTACGCGGAGCGTCTGCCCGACGACCTGTCCGGCCGGCAGTGCTTCGTGCTCGACCCGATGCTCGCGACCGGTGGCACGCTGGCCGCCGCGATCGACTTCCTGTTCGACCGCGGTGCGGAAGAGGTCACGTGCGTCTGCATCCTCGGTGCACCCGAGGGCCTGGCCGCCGTCGAGCGGGCCGTCGGCGACCGCAACGTCAGCATCGTCCTCGGCGCGCTCGACGAGAAGCTCGACGAGAACGGCTACATCGTCCCGGGCCTCGGCGACGCCGGCGACCGCCTCTACGGCCTGGCCGAGTAGCACCCGTTCCCCCGACGCCCCCGTCGACACGACGCCCCCGTCGACACGGCTCCGGCCGTGCCGACGGGGGCGTCTCGCGTCCGCGGCGTCACCGACAAGGCGGCGGCGACGAGACGGTGGCGTCGTCGCGAGACGCCGCCGACTCGACGAGGCGCCGCAGATTCGGACGGCGTCTCGCGTGGGATGCGGCGTCCGGCGCGCACGCCGGCGTCTCGCGCGCACAGCGGCGTCCCGCGCACCGCGCCCGGTCCACGTGCCGACGGACGGGAGGCGCGTGGCGGGCCCGCAGCGCGCCTCCCGTCCGGCAGCCGGTCGCGCCGGAGGACCGCCTGTCCGCTCCCGTCACCGTCCGCGCGGACGGTTGACAGCGCCTTGGTATACCGCCGATACTCGTCCCATGACTGCAACCGTGTCCTCCCGAGTCCTCTCCGAGGCCCAGGAGAACGCCGGCATCATGCTGCCGGCGTCGGCGGTCATGCGTTGTCGAATGTGTGCCTGATCGGTACCCGTTCCAGCCGGATCCCCCGCGACACCACCCCGGTCGCGCGCGTGTGATCCCCGGGTGACAGCACGTCGACGACGCCGCAGCAGCAGGCTCCGTCGAACCGCCCGTCACCCGTACCTCCCGGGAGGCCCCGGTCCACCGCAGGACCGCTGGGCGACACGGCGATCAGCCGTACCCGGACCGACGCACTCGACACCGCACGGTGCACCGCACCGCAGCCCCGCCCGGAGAACCGCCATGTCGCTCACGATCCCCCAGCCCCGAACCGCCCTCCGCCCCGCCACCACCGTGCCCACCGACCTCGGCACGGTCACGCCGATCCGCCCGCGCCGCACGCCCGTCGCACCGCCGGTCCCGAGCGGGATCCCGACCAGCCCGGTCGTCGCACCGCAGCGGAACCGTGCGCTGCCGGAGGGCACCGAGGCACGCGGCTTCGCGCTCTACGTCGGCATCGACGAGGCCGCCGCCGCTGCCGCCGGCACGACCCTCGCGGCCGTGGTCGAGCAGCTGAAGGCCCTCACCGCCCAGCTCGTGCCGTCGTCCGAGACCTACGCCGCCGTCGCCGTCGCCGCCGAGGGCTCCGGTGGCCGTGACGTCGACGTCGTCCGGCTCGCGCTGCAGGACCGCTCGGCGGTGGCCGCCCGCAAGCAGGCCGAGAAGCCCGAGCCCGAGGAGACCGGCGTCGTCATCGACATCTCCCGGAAGCGCGTGACGCTCGACGGCGAGGCCGCTCCCCTGACGTACAAGGAGTTCGAGCTCCTGCAGTTCCTCGTGCTGCGCGAGGGCCAGACCGTCGACCGTGCCGCGATCATCGAGGGCCTGTGGTCCGACGACGAGGACGAGACCCCGAACGAGCGCACCATCGACGTGCACGTGCGACGGCTGCGCTCGAAGCTCGGCGCGTTCGAGGAGATCGTGCGGACCGTGCGCGGTGTCGGCTACCGCTTCGACCGGCACGCCGACGTGGCGGTGCGCTACGCCTCGACGCCGTCCCCCGACCTCTTCTGATCCACTCCGGCGACGTTCGGTGAACTCGCAGCGAACGAGCCCCGGACAGGCTGGCGCGCCGTTACCTCGCCGTTATACAGTCGTTGGTGCAGGCAGTGTTTGCTGTGGCACCGTCTGCGGAATGTGATTGCAGGACACTCTTGGTGCAAGGGAGAGGGCCGGTCGCTCAGAAGGCGACCGGCCCTCGTCACGTCCCGGCAGTGCCTTCGTCCCCCGGCAGCGCGTTCGTCCCCCGACCCGAGTCCGGCGTCGCACGCCGTCGGTAGTGTGGGTTGACCGTACGACCGGAGGGACGACGACCGTGGACGACGCACGCCGCAGCGACAAGGCGACCGCCGTCGCGGCATGGGAGGCCCTGTTCCGGGCGCAGGTGACCGTGATGCGCGCACTCAACGCCGACTTCCCGGGCGGTGAGATCTCCTTCAACGAGTACGACGTCTGCTTCAACCTCTCGACGCAGCCCGGACGACGCTGCCGCATGCGCGACCTGACCGGGCACCTGCTCCTGACGCAGCCGAGCGTGAGCCGCCTGGTCGACCGCCTGGCCTCGCGGGGCATCGTCGAGAAGCAGCCGGACCCGTCCGATGCGCGCGGCGTGATCGTCGCCCTCACGGCGCACGGCTTCGACGTCTACCGCTCGGTCGCCGTGCAGCACGCGCAGACCATCGCCGACCAGGTCGGTGCGGGGCTGGACGACGACGAACTCCGCACCCTGACGGAGCTCTGCACGAAGCTGCGCACCGCAGCCGGGGCCGCAGCGACCGACCGTCGTCCCCGCGCGACCCAGGCGGTGTCCGCGTGAGCGGCGCACTGGTCTGGCTGCGCGAGGACCTCCGGCTCGCCGACAACCCCGCCCTGCGTGCGGCGATCGACCACGGCGGACCGGTCACGGTCGTCGTCGTGCTCGACGAGGAGTCACCGGGCATCCGCCCCGTCGGCGCCGCCAGCCGCTGGTGGCTCCACCACTCGCTCGCCGCCCTCGACGCCGAGCTGCGGGACCGCGACTCGCGGCTCGTCCTGCGCCGCGGCGGTGCTGCGCGGGTCATCCCCGAGCTCGTCGCGCAGGCCGACGCCGACGCGGTCTACTGGAACCGGCGGTACGGCAGGGTCGAGCGCGACCTCGACGCGGGCATCAAGAGCGCCCTGACCGACGACGGCACCGAGGCGCACAGCTTCGCGGCGAACCTGCTCTGGGAACCCTGGACGGTCCTCACCGGACAGGGCGAGCCGTTCAAGGTCTTCACCCCGTTCTGGCGTGCGGCGCAGGCGATGCCCGAGCCGCGGCACCCGCTGCCGGAGCCGCGCGACCTGCCCGCGCCGGCGGACGTCGACTCCGACGACCTCGACGACTGGGCCCTGCTGCCGACGAAGCCCGACTGGGCCGGTGGGCTCCGCGACGCGTGGGAGCCCGGCGAGGCGGGTGCGCACCGGAAGCTCGAGCAGTTCGTGCACGACGCGCTCGAGGACTACGACCAGCGCGACGAGCCCGCGATGGCGGCCACCAGTGACCTGTCCCCACACCTGCGATGGGGTGAGGTCAGCCCGTACCAGGTGTGGCACCGCCTGCACGGCGAGCTCGAACCCGAGCAGCGCCGCCAGGCCCCGGCGTTCCTCCGCCAGCTCGCGTGGCGGGAGTTCAACTGGAACGAGTACTTCCACTGCGACGACATCGCCACCGTCAACGTGCGTCGGGAGTTCGACGCGTTCCCGTGGCGTGACGTCGACGAGGACGAGCTCGACCGCTGGCGCCACGGCCGGACCGGCTTCGACCTGGTCGACGCCGGCATGCGGGAGCTCTGGCACTCGGGGGCGATGCACAACCGCGTCCGGCTGGCGGCGGCGAGCTTCCTCGTGAAGAACCTGCTCGTCGACTGGCGCATCGGCGAGCAGTGGTTCTGGGACACCCTGGTGGACGCCGACCCGGCGAACAACGCGGGCAACTGGCAGTGGGTGGCGGGCTCCGGCTTCGACGCCGCGCCGTACTTCCGTGTGTTCAACCCCGACCGGCAGATGGAGCGCTTCGACCCGCACAAGGAGTACGTGCGCCGCTGGGTGCCCGCGGACGAGGAGCGTCCGGATCCGATGGTCGACCTCAAGGCCTCGCGGCAGCGCGCGCTGGACGCCTACGACCGGATGCGTCGGGCATGACGCCCTCGACCGAGGTCCTCGCCGAGGTCGACGCCCTGTTCGCCGCGCGCATCGCCGACGGGGTGGCCCCGAGCAGCGTGTGGGGCGTGTTCGACCGGCACGGTCTGGTCGCCACCGGCGGGCACGGCGACCGTGGTGACGGCCGCGCACCCGACGCCGACACGGTGTACCGGATCGCCTCGTGCACGAAGAGCGTGACGGCCGCGACGCTGCTGACCCTGGTTGCGGACGGTCGGGTCGCCCTCGACGACCCGATCACGAGGTCCGTCCCGGCCTTCGCCGAGGTCGACCTGCCGTCGCCCGACTCGCCGGTGCCGACCCTCCGGATGCTCCTGACGATGTCCGGCGGGCTGCCGACCGACGACCCGTGGGCGGACCGGCAGGAGTCGATCGACGACGACGCGTTCGACGCCGTGCTCCGAGCGGGACTGCTGTTCGACTCCGTGCCCGGCACCCGCTTCGCCTACTCGAACACCGGGTACGCACTGCTCGGCCGCGCGATCGCACACGCCGCCGGCGCGCCGTACACCCGGGCGGTGTCGGACCGCGTGCTCCGGCCGCTCGGGCTCACGGACACCGTGTTCAGCGCCGCCGAGGCGCGCGGCTTCGTCGTCACCGGTCAGCGCGACGACGACGGGGCGTGGACCCCGCAGCCGATGACCGGGCCTGGTGCCTTCTCGCCGATCGGCGGACTCTTCTCGACGGTGCGTGACCTGGCGCGCTGGGCGCGGTTCCTCGCCTCGGCGTCCACCACCGCCCCCGAGGACGGGCCGGTCTCCCCCGCCGACCGCCGCGCGATGCAGCAGGCGATGCGGATCGTGCCGCCCGCGGTGGTGCCCACGGCGACGCGACCGACGGCGTACGGATTCGGGCTGTTCGTGGAACAGGACGACCGCGCCGGCGAGATCGTCTCGCACTCCGGCGGCTACCCGGGGTTCTCCGCGCACGTCCGGTGGTCGACGGAGCACGGCCTCGGGGTGGTCGCGTTCGAGAACGCCACGCAGGCGAAGGTGTCGGCGCCGGCCGAACGGGCGCTCGACCTGCTGCTCGGCGAGGCACTCGATGCCCGGGCGACCGCAACGAGCGCGACGGCGACCGACACGAGCACCACCGCGACCGCGACGAGCGCGACGGCAGCGGCACCGGGCCTCCGTCGGACCACGGCGGCCACGCACACCGCGCGGCAGGCCGTCACCACGCTGCTGCGGGCGTGGGCGGACCCGGCCGTCGACGACGACACCGCAGCAGACCTCGGCGCGGCCGTCTGCACGCCGAACGTCCCCCTCGACCGGCCGTGGGTCGCCCGGCGCCGCGCTGTGGTCGAGGGAGCACGGGCCGTCGGTGCCGACCTCGCCGCCGCTCCGGTGGACGAGCTGTCCGCGGTGCCGTCGCACCTCCGCTGGTGGGTCCCGGGCAGCGCCGGACGCCTGCGCGTCGAGATCCGGCTCGCCCCGCTCGCGGCGGGCCGTGTGCAGACCCTGACGGTCACACCGGAGCACGCCGAGCAGTGACTTCGGGCGCGCAGGCGGGTGATCCGCTAACATTTCAGGTGATCGTGTCCGCACGGTCGCCGACCGATCACTCGACCCCGCCGGAGACACCATGCCCAGGAGACCCGACCCGACCCTGAAGCCCGCGATCGTCGCGAAGGTCGCCCGGCACCTGCAGGACACCAAGCTCGAGGACGCCTCGGTCCGGAGCCTCGGCCGCGTGCTCGGCACGAGTGCGTACCCGATCGTGTACCACTTCGGCTCGCGCGAGGCGCTGATCGACGCCGTCGTGGACCACCTCTCCGCCGCGCACGACCGCTCACTCGACCCGACCACCGACCCGTGCGGACTCACCGAGCACCTGCTCGCCGTCTTCGGTGGACTCGACACCCCGGAACGGCGCCTCGCGGCCCGACTGACGTTCGAGCTCGGGTGCGTCGAGGGGCTCGACGGCCGCGACCGTCAGCTGCGGCTGCACCGTCGCCGGGTCGACGAGCTCGCGGCGTGGTGCCGCGCACACGGTCGGTGCGAGGCGGACGCGGACCGGACCGCACGCGCCGCGGTGGCTGCGGCTCGCGGCGCCCAGTGGAGTGCCCTCGTCGACCCGGACCGGTCGGACGTCGACGGCGCGTTGCGCGCGGTCGCGCAGGACCTCGCGTCGGCCGTCCGCCTCGCCGCCGCCTGACCGCGGTCCCGCCACGACGGACGGGAGGCGCGGTGCCAGCCGGCACCGCGCCTCCCGTCCGTCAGCCGGTCACCACGTGACCGGCAGCCGCGTCACAGGGTGACGAACGACTGCGACTTGGCGTTCGCGAAGCGAGCCGCGACGTTCTCCCAGTCGACGATGTTCCACACGGCCTTGACGTAGTCCGCCTTGACGTTGAGGTAGTCGAGGTAGAACGCGTGCTCCCACATGTCGAGCATGAAGATCGGCACGACGCCCAGCGGCACGTTGGCCTGCTGGTCGAAGAGCTGGAACGTGGTGAGCTTCTGGCCGACCTGGTCCCACGCGAGCACCGACCAGCCGGAGCCCTGGATGCCCGTGGCGACGGCGGTGAACTGGGCCTGGAACTTCTCGAACGAGCCGAAGAACTCGTCGATGGCGGCGGCGAGCTCACCCTCGGGGACCTTCGTGTCCGGGCCGAGGTTGGTCCAGAAGATCGAGTGGTTGACGTGGCCACCGAGGTTGAACGCGAGGTCCTTCTCGAGCTTGTTCACGTTCGCCAGGTTGCCCGACTCGCGGGCCTCGGCGAGCTGCTCGAGCGCGGTGTTCGCACCCGTGACGTAGGTCTGGTGGTGCTTGTCGTGGTGCAGCTGCATGATCTTGCCGCTGATGTGCGGCTCGAGCGCTGCGTAGTCGTACGGCAGCTCCGGCAGGGTGTACTCAGCCATCTGAGGTCCTTTCGATCGGTGGTTGGCGGAACGGTGCTCCGCGGCTCACGAGAGCCGGGAACGGTCGGAGAGGGAGTGGAATTCCCGGTTGTGGTAGACCAGCGGCTCGCCGCGGTCGGTCCCGGTGGCGATGTCGAGCACCTCGGCCACGACGACCGTCGACGAGCCGATCTCGGTCGTCGAGCGGGGGCGGCAGCGCAGTGCGGTCGCGGCGGCGGGCAGGTAGCGCTCGCCGGTCGGCAGCGTGCCCCACATCGGGTCGTCGGCGGCGGGGCTGCCGGTCGCGGCGAACCGCTTGGCGAGTCCGACGCTGAGCGAGTCGACGAGGTGCACCACGAAGACGTCGGCGCCGAGCACGACACCGGCGGAGCCGGACTTCGTCGAGAGCGAGAAGACGAGGACGGGCGGGTCGACCGCGACGCTCGCGACGCTCGAGGCGGTCAGGCCCGTCGGACCGTCGGGCCCGTCGGCGGTGATGACCGCGACACCGGCGGGGTGTCCGCGGAAGGCGGCCTTGTACGCGTCGGCGATGGTGGCCGGGGTGTCGTCGGGCATGGCAGTCGTGGTGTTCCTCCGGGTGGGTCCGGCCGCGGCTGCGCGGCCACCTCCCAACGTAGGACCTCGACCGGGGTTCCGGTCAGCGATTCCCAGGTTCGTCCGATCCCGGGCGCGCCGGACGACCGGCTCAGTCGCGCTTGAGCATCACGACCGAGGCGGCCGCCGCGACGAGCATGAGCGCCGCCGCCACCGCGCCGGTGATCGTCACGCCGGAGTCGAACGCGGCACGGGCGCTGTCGAGCAGTGCCTGCCCGGCGGTGCCACCGAGGTCCGCCGCCGCCGACACCGCGCCGCCGAGGGTCTCCTGCGCAGCCGTCCGCGCCGAGCCGGCGAGGGCGTCCGGCACCACCACGTGCGTCCGGTACGCGGTCGCCAGGATCGTGCCGAGCACGGCGGTGCCGAGCACGGCACCGATCTCGTACGCGGTCTCGGACACGGCCGATGCCGCACCGGCCTTGTCCGCGGGCGCCGTCGAGATGATGAGGTCGTTGGTGACGGTCTCCGACGCACCGATGCCGATGCCGAGCAGCACGAACGCGAACGCCAGCGCGACGATCGACGCGTGGTGCCCCAGGACCGAGACCATCGCGTACGCGGCGGCCGAGAACGTCAGGGAGACGGCGACGACCCACCGCGGGGCGACCCGGGCGACGATCGGCACGACGACGAGTCCGGCGACGATGGTGAGCACCGATCCGGGCACGAGCACCAGGCCGGACGTGAACGGGTCGAGCCCGGCGACCAGCTGCAGGTGCTGCGCGATGAAGAACAGGAACCCGGTGAGCGAGAACATCGCCGCCATGTTCATGAGCACGCTGCCCGTGAACGCGGTGCTCCGGAAGAGCCGGAGGTCGAGCATCGGGGTGCGGGAGCGGAGCTGCCGGCGGATGAAGGCGATGCCGCAGAGCACGCCGACCGCGAGGGCCGCGATCGCGAAGCCGCGTTCCTCCGGGTGCACGACCGACTTGATCGCCCAGGCGGTCGGAGCGAGGGTGCCGAGCGACAGGAGCATGCTCGGGACGTCCACCGGGCCGGGCTGCGGGTCGCGCGACTCCGGCACGGTGAACGGCACGGCGACGAGCATGACGACGAGGATCGGCACCGCGACGAGGAACACCGCACCCCAGTGGAAGTGCGCGAGCAGCACGCCGCCGACGAGCGGACCGAGGGCGTTGCCGGCCGCGAACATCGTCGACCACACGGCGAGCGCCATCCGCCGCTCCCCCGCGTCGACGAAGACGTTCCGGATGATCGACAGCGTGGCGGGCATGAGCATCGCCCCGAAGACGCCCATCACGGCGCGGGCGGCCACGAGCATCCAGGCCTCGGTCGCGAAGGCCGCGGCGACGGAGAGCAGCGCGAAGCCGGTCGCACCGACGACGAGGATGCGGCGACGCCCGATGCGGTCGCCGATGCTGCCCATCACGACGAGCAGACCGGCGAGCACCAGCGGGTAGGCGTCGACGATCCAGAGCTGGGTCGTCGCGCTCGGGTCGAGGGCGCGCGCGATGGTCGGCAGCGCGAAGCTCAGCACGGTGTTGTCGACGGAGATGAGCAGCACCGGGAGCATCAGCACGGCGAGTGCCGCGAACCGTCGGGCGCGGCTGCCGGTGACGGCGGTGGCGACGGGGCTGGTGAGCAGAGCGGACACGGTGACTCCCTGGGGAACGAGCCGGACCAGGTCGACGGCGGACACTTTCGGTGGGGCAGACGAGACGGGACGCGGAAGTGGTCACGCGCCCCGTCAGGACTCCGTGAGTGTACCGTCTGGACGGTTGTGGTTGCAAGTGCAACCAACGGCCGGACGGGAGGCCCGTGGCGGCATCGCCACGGGCCTCCCGTCCGGCTGCGCTCCCCTCGACGGGCCGGGGTCGCTCAGGCGGACTCGCGCACCAGCAACCGGTGGCGCACCGTGCGCTGCACGGCCGGGCCGGAGCGCGGCAGGTCGCCGGCGAGCATGCCGGTGGCCAGGTCGAGGGCCTCGCGCGCGACGGCGTCGAGGTCCACCGCGAGGGTCGTGAGGGTCGGGGCGACCAGCGTGCCGAGCGCGAGGCCGTCGACACCGACGACGCGCACGTCCCCCGGCACGTCGGCCCCGGCGCGTCGGCAGGCGCCCAGGACCCCGAGTGCCATGAGGTCGTTGAAGGCGAGCACCGCGTCGACGCGACGGAACCGCTCGAGCGCCCTCGTCGTCATCGCCGCGCCGAGCTCCGAGGTCGGGGCCTCGGCGATCGCGATCTCGGGCAGGTACCCGCGCCGCCGGAGGGCCTCGAGCATGAGCCGACCACGACCGCTCGGTCGTCCGGTGTCCGACGCGTCGACGATCACCGGGTGCCGGACCCCCGTCTCCACCAGGTGGTCGGCGAGGTCCTCGACGGCCTGGGTCGGGTCGATCCGGACGGCCCCGCGGAGCACCTCGCCCGCGGGGTCGAGCTCCACCACGGGGACGGACCCCAGGTGCTCGACGAGCTCGGGCGCCCGGGCACCGAGGTAGCCGATCACCACGTCCGTCTGCACCCCGAGCGCCCGGACCGCGCGGTCCGAGTCGCCGGCGAGCCCGGCGTCGGCGAGCATGACGTCCCACCCGCGCCCGGCGGCGAGCCGGAGCACCGCGGCCGCGAGCTCCGGCGAGTAGGGGTTCCGCAGGTCGTCGACGACGAGCCCGAGCTGCCGGTCCCCGCCCGTGACGAGACCCCGGCCGAAGCGCGACGGACGGTAGTCGAGCGCCGCGGCCGCCGCGAGCACGCGCTCCTTCGTCGCCGGGCTGATGCCGTACAGGCCGTTCACGGCCCGGGTGACCGTCTGGCGGGACACCCCGGCTGCGGCCGCGACGTCGTGGATCGTGGCGCGGGCCGGGGTCGGGCCGACGGTGCGGCTCAGGCGCGCAGGTCCAGCCACGCCACCTGCTCCGGGCTGAGCTCGACGGACAGCCCCGTCATCGAGGACCGTGCCTCGGCGATCGTGCGCGGTCCGAACAGCGGGAAGGTCGGGAACGGCTGGTGCAGCACGTACGCCAGGGCGATCGCCGTCGCCGGGACGCCGTACTGCTCGCCGAGCTCCCGGGCGCGACGGAGGCGCTCGAAGTTGTCGTCCGAGTAGTAGCAGCGCACGAGTTCGGCGTCGCTCGTGTCGTCCGGGGCGGCGCGGCCCGTGAAGAACCCGCGGGCCTGCGACGACCACGGCAGCAGCGGGACCTGGCGCTCCTCGAGCCAGCGCTTCGACGCCGGGTCGGTCGCGTGCTCGCAGCCGTCCCACGGCACGTCGTACGCCTCGGCCAGGCCGAAGTGGTTGCTGAGGACCTCGAAGCCGTGCTTGCCGTTCGCCGCCGCGTAGGCGTTCGCCTCGTCGAAGCGCGCCGGGGTCCAGTTCGATCCGCCGAAGACGCGGATCCGGCCGGCACGGCGGTGTTCGTCGACGACGTCGACGAACTCCCCGACGGGGACGTCCGGGTTGTCGCGGTGCATCATGTAGATGTCCGCGTGGTCGGTGCCCTGGCGCTCCAGGCTCTCCAGCAGCTGCCGGGTCAACGACTCCGGGTCGCAGTACGGGGTGTGGGCACCCTTCGTGATGACGACCACGTCGTCGCGGATGCCGCGGTTCTGGATCCACCGGCCGAGCCGCCCCTCGAGCACCCCGCCGCCGTAGATGTACCCGGTGTCGAAGACGTTGCCGCCCTGCTCGACGAACATGTCGAAGATCGCGCTCGCGTGGGCGAGGTCGGGCTGGTTGTCGACGCCCATCACCAGGCGGGACATGCGCTTGCCGACGCCGGGGACCTCGCCGTAGCGCATCGGGGCGTCGTCGCGGACGCGCAGGGGTCGCCCGCTCACCGTCGGGACGTCGGCGGTCTCGGCCTCGAACGGGTAGCGCAGGCCGATCGCGGCGCGCCAGCGGTCGAGGGTGCGGGCGGTGGCGAGGGTCTCGTCGAGGGTCATCTGCGCAGCCTCGACCGCGCCCGACGCCAGCGCCGCCGTGGTCGCGTCGGCCTCGAGGGCGTAGGGCTGCGCGCCGGCGAAGGACAGCGTGCGGGGGTCCTCGTCGACGGTGTGCACGGTGATGCTCGGGTCGGCCGACAGCGTCCACGGGTCGGTCAGCACGATGCGCCCGCGGGTGCCGTGCACGGTGACGGTGTTCTCGTCCTGCACGCGGACGCCGGTACGGACGCTCGCGGTGGTGCCGTCGCGGTACGTCAGGTGCGCGACCGTCCACTCGTCGACGCCGGTCGGCCCGAGGGTGCCGGTGGCGGTGAGCTCGACGGGCTCGGCGACGGCGACGCCCGTGGCGGCCTGCACGACCGCGGCGGCCATGGTCACCGGGTACCCGCCGACGTCGAGGATCCCACCGCCGGCGGTGGCGACGTCGAACAGCCGACCGCTGCGCTCCCCGCTGCGGAACGCGAAGGACGCGTCGACGTGCACGACGTCACCCACGACGCCCTCGCGCACGAGGTCGAGCAGGGCCGCGGTCTGCGGGTGGAAGCGGTACATGTACGCCTCGACCAGCGGCAGTCCGGCCTGGCGTGCCGAGTCGACCAGGGCCATCGCGGTGCCGTGGTTCGGCGCGAGGGGCTTCTCGCAGAGCACGGCCTTGCCGGCGTCGAGGGCGCGGAGCACCAGGTCGGCGTGGCCGGTGTGCACGGTCGACACGTACACCGCGTCGACGGCGGCGTCGGCGAGCACGGCGTCGTACTCCCCTGCACGGACGTCGGCGAAGCCGTGGTCGACGGCCTCGTCGGCGAACGCCTGCGCCCGGTCGGTCGACGAGCTCCCGGCGGCCACGAGGGTGCCGGTGCTCGCGGGCAGCTGGGAGAGGAAGCGGCGGGCGATGCCGCCCGGGCCGAGGACGGCCCAACCCGCTGCGGTCGGGGCCGAGGTCGTCGAGCCGTCCGTCCCGGTGCGGTCGTCGGGCGTGCTGGCGGGGGTCGCGGTCTGCGCTGACATGCGGATCCTGTTCGTGTCGTGAACCTTCACGGTCACGGCGACGCTAGCCGCGCGGATGCTGCCGGACAAGCCGTTCGTGAACGTTCACGAAACACCGCGGTCGTCACGGTCCGGACGGTTCCCTAGACTCGTCCGCATGGCAAGTGCCCGAGACCGTGTCCTGGACAGCTTCGTCGCCATCGTGTGCGAGGAGGGCGAGCGTCCGGCGACCCTCGACGCCGTCGCCGCGCGGGCCGGTGTCTCGAAGGGCGGACTGCTCTACCACTTCGGGTCGAAGGCCGCCCTGGTCGAGGGACTCTGCGAGCGGCTGTCCGACCTGTCCGCCATCGACGTGGACCGCATGCGCGACGCCGAGGACGGTGCCGCGCGGTACTTCGTGCGCAACTGCCTCTACGTCGGCAGCGAGCTCGACCTCGCCCTCCTCGCGGCCAGCCGGCTGCAGCAGGCCGGGTACGAGGAGGCCGGTCGCACCCTGGACGAGACCGAGAACGCGTGGCTGGAGACCCTGGTCGACGCCCTCCGCGACGTCCCCACGGCACAGGCGGTCAAGCTGCTCGGCGACGGGCTCTACCACCAGGCGTCCCTCGGTGCCGCGATCGCGACCGACGTCCGCCCGAACCGCGGCACCGTCGACATGGACGCCCTGCTCGCGGTCGTCGACCGGCTCATCGCGACGCGGCCCGCTGCCTGACCTCGGCGTCTCCCGGCCGTCCGTGAACCGGTCTGCTCCTTCCTGGGGATAGACTGGTCACGATCCACCCGCTCGAACCGGAGGTACCACCGTGGGCCGCGTCATCGCCGCTTTCTTCTCGATCCTGCTGCTGCTGGTGTCGATGTACCTGTTCGGGTTCGCGTTCCAGGTGCAGTCGGGCCAGGCGTTCGTCTTCATGGGCGGCCTCGTCCTCATGAGCCTCTCGTTCTTCCTGCCGATCCACGTCTTCGGCAAGAAGTAACACCAGCCGTACCACGACGGCCCCGCACCTCACGACGAGGTGCGGGGCCGTCGTCGTCCGTGCGGGCGCCACCGTGGGGGTGTCTCCGTCGAACTGTGTCGAACCACGAATCCGACATCGAACCACGCGCTTCGGCTGGTTCGATGTCGGATTCGTGATTCGTCGCGGGTCAGGCCATCTGGCGCAGGCTCCGGATCGACACGGCGGTGGCGATCGCGGCGTGCGCGGCCTCGGCGCCCTTGTCCTCCTTCGAGCCGGGCAGACCGGCGCGGTCGATGCCCTGCTGCTCGTCGTCCAGGGTCAGCACGCCGAACCCGACGGGCTTGCCGGTCTCGAGTGCGACGGTCGTCAGGCCGTTCGTCGCAGCGCTCGAGACGTACTCGAAGTGCGGGGTGCCCCCGCGGATGATCACCCCGAGGGCGACGACCGCGTCGAACCCGCTCTCGAGCGCGGCCTTGGCGACGACCGGCAGCTCGAAGCTCCCCGGCACGGGGACGACCTGCGCGGTGGCACCGAGGCGCTGCACCTCGCGCTGGGCTCCGGCAAGGAGACCCCCGGCGATCGTCTCGTGCCACTGCCCGGTCACGATCGCCACCCGGACCCCCGATCCGTCGACGTGGTCGCGCTCGGCGGCTCCTGCTCCGCTCATCGTGTCGTTCCCTCCTGGGGTGCGGACTCCGCCGCCGCCCGGTCTGCCGCGTCGAGCCACTCGACGAGTGCGGCGATGGTGATGACGGGCACGCCCTCGCGCGCCCCGAGTTCGACGAGACCCGGCAGACGCATCATCTCGCCGTCCTCGCCGACGATCTCGCAGATCGCCGCCGCGGGCCGGAGCCCGGCTGCGGTGACCAGTTCGATCGCGGCTTCGGTGTGCCCGGCACGTTCACGGACGCCGCCGGGTCGGGCCCGCAGCGGGACGACGTGTCCCGGGCGGTGCAGGTCGTCACGGACCGAGGTCGGGTCGGCGAGCACCCGCAGCGTGCGTGCCCGGTCGTGTGCGCTGATACCGGTCGTGATCCCGACGGCGGCGTCGACGGTCACGGTGTAGGCGGTCCCGCGGACGTCCTCGTTGTGGGCGACCATCGGTGGGAGGTCGAGCGCGTCGGCGATCTCGGCGCTGACCGGGGCGCAGATGAACCCGGACGAGTGCGCGACCGTCCACGCGACCCACTCCGGGCTGGCCGTCTCGGCGGCCAGGATCACGTCGCCCTCGTTCTCGCGGTGCTCGTCGTCGGCGACGATCACCGGGCGACCCGCGGCGATCGCCGCGACCGCGTCGTCGATGCTCGACAGGCTCGGCCCGGCCGCCTGCTCGGCGTGCGGGACGTCGACGGCGCTCACCGGGCCTCCAGGACGGGCGCGGTGGCTGCGTCGAGGCGGAGCATCCGGCGGACGTGCCGTGCGAGGACGTCGGTCTCGATGTTGACCCGGTCGCCGGGCACACGGGAGCCGAGCGTGGTGGCCTCGAGCGTCTCCGGGATGAGACTGACCTCGAACCAGGCGTCGGAGGGCGGGGTGTCCTCGGCGGAGACCGCACTGACCGTGAGCGAGACGCCGTCGATCGCGACGGACCCCTTGTCGACGACGAGCGGGCTGAGGTCGGGGGCGAGCGAGAACCGGACACGCCGCCAGCCGTCACCGTCGGCGGTCTCGAGCACGGTGGCGGTGCCGTCGACGTGCCCCTGCACGATGTGGCCGCCGAGTCGGTCGCCGACCGAGGCTGCGCGCTCCAGGTTGAGCCGGTCCCCCACGGCGAGCGCTCCGTGCGCGCTCATGTCGAGGGTCTGCTTCATGACGAAGGCGGTGAAGGTCTCGTCGGTCTGCTCGACCACGGTCAGGCACACGCCGCTCGTGGCGATGGAGTCGCCGTGCCGCGCGTCGGCGACGACCTTCGGGCCGCGGACGGTGAGCGCGACGGAGTCGCCGTGCTGCTCGACGGCGGTGACGGTGCCGAGTTCCTCGATGATGCCGGTGAACACTGGTGTCCTCTCAACGGG
Organism: Curtobacterium sp. HSID17257; assembly: GCF_003989515.1. Lineage (GTDB taxonomy): Bacteria > Actinomycetota > Actinomycetes > Actinomycetales > Microbacteriaceae > Curtobacterium. The sequence goes on along the minus strand of NZ_RBLU01000019.1, from coordinate 11,886 downwards.
ACTCCGGGGGTGCTCGACGGTCGTCGGCATGGACGGACGGGCCGTGGCACCCCGCGTACGAGGGCACGTCCTGTCCGCCAGCGCTTCCTCCCGTCCGGACTCTCACCGTCGGTCCCGGAGTTCCGCCGGGTCAACATCGGCGGGGTTCGCACCCTGCGTCAGCTCGTGGACTGTCACCACCGGTTCGGACTTGCACCGACCCCGGAGCGCTTGCGTGACTGAAATGATACCCCACACCCCGGACGTCCGTCCGGGGCGTTGCGCCCGGTGACGGAGGTGCGGCCCCGGTGCGGACCACAGGCCGGACGGGAGGCGAGTGGCGGTGGCGGTGGCGGTGGCGCGTCGAGCCTCCCGTCCGCCCCGCGCTGCGACGTGGGACGCTGGCGTCTCGACCATGTCGGGCGTCAGCTCCGGCCGCGCACCAGCGCCACCGCCTGCCGCAGCGACAGGTCCGGCAGGTAGGCCCGCACGACCGCGACCCCGATCGCCGGGAGCGCCACCGGGTCCGGGTAGGCGAGCACGAGCGGGTGCAGCTCGGGCCCGAACTTCGCCTTGAAGCGCAGCAGCGAGCGGAAGCCGTAGACCGGCTCGAGCACGCCGCCGACCAGGTCGAGCAGGTCCTGCACGCCCTCGCCGGCGGGGGCACCCTCGGCGGACTGCGCGAGCGGTGCCGCCGACAGGCTGAGCCGTTCGACACCGTCCTCCCGCATGCGCTGAGCGGCGCTGGCGACGAGGAACTCCATCGTGCCGTTCGGCGCGGCGGCCGTGCGGCGCATGACGTCGAGCGTCCACCCGACGACCCTGCCGGCGCGGTGACTCGGCAGCCAGCTCGTGACGGCGAGGACGGTGCCCTCGGGGTCGAGTGCGACGAGCGTCCGGACGGCGGGGTCCCGCATCTCGTCGACCCCGCCGAGCGTGAAGCCCATCTCGGGCAGCTCCCGCTCGGAGACCCACTCCTCGGAGATCGCCTCGATCTGCCGCACCGTCGCCGGCGGCAGGTCCTGCCACGAGGACCACAGTGCGGTGATGCCCTCGCGGTCCGCCTTGTTCACAGCGGTGCGGACGTCCTGCTTCTTCTTGCCGCTCGTGGTCCAGGTGCGGGGGTCGAGGTCGGCGTCCTCCGCGACCGGCAGCGTCTCCCAGCCCTGCGCCGTGAGCGTGCCGGCTGCCTCGGCGCCGATCCCGTAGAACACGGCCGTCCAGCCGTTGTCGTCGCACCACCGGGCGAAGTCGACCATCGCCGCGTCGCGCGCGTCCGGCCACCCGAACGGACCACCGACCGTCACCGCGACCCGACCGTTGCGGCGGAAGGCCACGCCGGCGCGGCCGTCGTCGCTGAACCAGTACGCGTTGCCCTGCCAGGTCGTCATCCACCCGAAGGTGTCACCGCCGGCTGCCTCGAGCAGCGTCCGGGCGCGGAGCCGGCTCTCGCGCAGCCCGTCGGCGTCCGCGTCGGGTTCCACGGCGCCGGTCGGCCGGACGGCGGCGCCGGCGACGACCAGCCAGAGCACCGGTCCCGCGGCCCCGAGCACGAAGCGCAGTGCGGGGTCGAGGGTGGCCAGCCGGTCCCAGAACACGACGGGTGACAGCGGGCCGAGCGCCGCGACGACGAGCCGCAGCGGGTCCGCGACCGTCTCGCGGGTCGAGGCCGCGGTGACGAGCACGACGGTCGTCACGACGACGAGCGCGCCGAGGACGACGACGGCGAAGGTCACGACGCGTCGGCGTGCCGGCAGGACCGTGAAGGACCGGCGGAGCAGCACGAGCACGAGTGCGGTCGCGAGCGGGACGACGACCGACGCGATCACGGAGACGGTGACCACGAAGCGGTTCTCGGCGCCGTGCAGCTTCGCGGCCCCGGCGGGCAGGAGCCCGTACGTCACCGCGGCCGCGACGGCGAGCACCACGTCGACGACCACCGCGAGCCAGACCGCGAACCGGCTCCCCCGGAACAGCCCGAGTCCGGCGACGAGGAGCACGAGGAGCGGCGCGACCGCGAGCACGAGCGTCCACGGGTCGGTGGCCCGGTACGCCAGGAGTCCCCGGAGGCACTCGCCCGACGCACTGTCCGCGTGGCAGCCGTGGACCGGGGTGACCGGCCCGGTGCCGACGACGGCCGCGAGCGGGGCGAGGAGCCCGACCCGGGCGCGGGAGACGAGCGCGATGACCGGTCCGACCGCGGACACCAGGACCACGGTGCCGAGCAGGACGCGCGTCTCGCGGTGCGAGCTCCGGGTCCACCCGAGCCGGGCGGGGCCGCGACGGAGCAGGTCACCGAGCAGCCAGCCCGCCGCGGTCGCGAGTGCGGCGTAGAGGTCGGAGGCGTGTCCGGCGTAGAGCAGCAGGGCGGCGACGACGGCCACGGCGTTGACGCGGATCCGTCGGCGCCAGAGCGGACCGGCGAAGGCGCTCGCGGTGACGATCGTCCCGACCAGCGCGGTCCAGGGATCGAAGCTCGTGGCGCGTCCGAGCAGCAGGCTCCCGACCTGGCGACCGTCCTGGTCGACGAGTGCGGTCAGGGCGCCGAGGCCCGTGCCGACGACGGTCGTCACGACGAACGCGAGCGCCGTCCTCCGGCCGCCCATGAGTCGCTCCGACGCCCCGACGAGCACGACGACCCCGGCGAGGGTGAGCACGAGTGCCAGCACCCCGGTGGTGACGGCGAAGACCCGGAAGGGCCAGAAGGGCACCGCGTCGAGGGTCCCGGTGCGCCCGACGACGCGGACGACGAGACCCGCGACCGAGGTGAGGAGCACGAGGACGAAGACGACGGCGGTGACCGGGTACCGCCGGACCGACCGCACGACACGCGACCACACGGCGGCCGCCCCTGATCCGATCCTGCTCACAGCGCACCGTCCTGTTGCGGGAGACCGAGGTGTGCCAGGACGACCGGCAGTCCGTGCGCGAGCACGTACCGGACGGTGTTCCAGTCGTGGGCCGATCCCGGCGACACGATGACCTGCGTCTGCATGCCCGCACGGACCGCTGCTGCGTGCAGGGTCTCGGTCGACGCCCGGTAGGGGGCGTCCATGGAACCGTAACCGAAGACGGTGAGGTGGTCGTGGTACTGCCCGTGTGCCGCCATGATCGCGACCGGTGCCGCGGCGCGGTACGCCGCCGTCGACCCGCCGAAGGCCAGCTCGGTGCTCGTGTGCGCGTTGCCCGTCACCGGAGCGAGCTCGCTCGAGATGGCCAGGGCGGAACCGAACACGTCGGGGTGCTCGGTGGAGAACTGCATCGTGCAGGTCGCACCCTGGGAGAACCCGAGGACGCCCCAGGCTCCGGGGCCGGTGGCGACCGGCAGGTGGTGCTCGATCCAGTGCACCGTGTCGGTCATCACGTAGGTCGCGCTCCGGCCGAGGCGTCGGGAGTCGACGCACATCGGGTTGCGGTTCGGCGCCGCCAGCTGGTCCGGCGAGACGACGATCGGTGCGAGGCCGTGGTGCGCGGCGGCGTAGCGGCCGAGGAAGCTCCCGAGGTCGCCGGTCTGGAACATGTCGGCCGGCTGCCCGGGCTGCCCGGAGAGCGCGACGATGACGGGCAGCCGTGGCGGGTCGGCCACCTGTGCGGCCGGCGGGAGCCAGACCACCGCCTTGCGTGCCCGGAAGTGCGACACCGTGCCGGGGATCTTCACGCTGATCGTCTCGCCCGTCGACGGCATGCCGGCCGGGGCGTGCCAGTCCGCTGCGTCGACCTCGAGGTGCGAGCCGGTACCCGCCATCGTCCGCAGGTCCCGTGTCGGGTAGGGGTTGGTGGCGACGGCCTGCTCGATGTTCTTGTAGAACCCGAAGTCCACGTTGACGCCGAGGCCCGCCGACAGCACGAGTGCACCGGCGGCGGCGACGGCGAGGACCCGCGCGAGCCAGCCGCCCTGGACCGCCACCACGAGCAGCAGCACCACACCGGCGAACGCGAAGGCGATCCACATCCGGGTGACGGGGGTGAACTGCACGCCGAAGTCGTCCTGCACGTCGCCGGTCCACCACACCGCGGCGAGGCCCACGGCGGCTCCGACCGCGGCTCCCCCGATGCGCACCGCTGCACGGCGGAGTCGGTGTCGCTCCCGCCGCGGACCGATCAGCACCCATCCGGCGAGGAGGGCTGCGATGACGTACACCGGGACGAGCAGGCTGCTGCCGGTGATCGGGACGCGGAGGAGTTCGTGGAGCACGGGTTCATCGTGGCCCCGCACCGCTGCCGCACAGCCTCGGAAGCGCTTCCACTGCACACAGGTTGGGCACTGATCACTCCCAGGGACGCTCCAGTCGCTCCACAGTGGCACCCGGTCGGTGGACACGGATCGGAGGGGCGCCGCGGACGACGCCCCTCCGATCCCCTGGTGTCAGGCGGTGCGCTTGCGGAGCAGGAGCATGCCGGCTCCGAGGAGCAGGAGCAGGAACGCGATACCCGCGGGGACCGTCTGCGAGCCGGCCCCGGTGTACGCGAGCTCGGGCTGCGCAGCCGCCGCAGGAGCGGTCGCCGTACCCGCCGATGCCGACACGGTCGGCCGGGAGGCACCGGTCGCCATGACCGCGCCGGCCGCGGTGACGTCCGTGGTCGCGACCGGGACGGTGGTCACGCCCGGCAGGGAGGTGCCGGGAGTGGTGCCGCCGGGCACGGTCGTGCCGGGGTCGGTGCCCGGGTCAGTTCCGGGGTCCGTGCCCGGGTTCGTTCCCGGGTCCGTGCCGGGGTCGGTACCCGGGTCCGTACCCGGGTTCGTGCCGGGGTCGGTACCCGGGTCCGTACCCGGGTTCGTGCCGGGGTCGGTACCCGGGTCAGTGCCCGGGGTCGTGGTGCTGGTGCCGTCACCGACGATGCCGATGCCGTTCCCACCGATCGTGATCGGCACGCTGATCACCGGGACGACCTGCGTCCCACCGAGCAGGCCGCCGTCACCGGAGGTCGTGCCACCCGCGGTCGGGGTCGTGCCCGAACCCGTGCCCGGGGTCGTCGTGCTGGTGCCGTCACCGACGATGCCGATGCCGTTCCCACCGATCGTGACCGGGACGGACACGACCGGGGCGACCTGCGTCCCGGAACCCACGCCGTCGTCACCCGACGTCGTGCCACCCGCGGTCGGGGTCGAACCCGAGCCGGTGCCCGGAGCGGTGCCGGTGCCGGTGCCGGGGGCCGGCGTCCCGCCGCCACCCGGGGTCGGGGTCTCGCCGTCACCCGGGGTCGGGGTCTCGTCGGCCGCCAGGTCGAAGCCGACCAGGATCGGGTCGTGGTCGCTCGCCCGGTACACGTCGTCGCGGTACAGGTCGGAAACGTTCACGTTGTGGCGGCTGTACTCGAGGCCCACCGACTCGGTCGAGTTGATGTTCCAGATGTCCACGCCCGTGACGGCGGCGAGCGCAGCCGGGGACGCGAGCACGTGGTCGAGGGAGCCGCTCAGGCCGCTGAAGACGTAGGAGTACTCCGAGGAGTCCTCGGCCGGCGCCAGGTCGGTGTACCCGGCGTCGCGCAGGACGACCATCGGGTCCTCCTCGCTGTAGGCGTTGAAGTCGCCGATCAAGAACACGCGGTCGGTGCCGTACTGCTGCTGCATCGACGTCGAGAACGTCGCGAGTGCCTTCGCCTGCCGGACGCGGTCGGCGTTCGATGCTCCCTGTCCGTCTCCCTGGTCGGCGTTCTCGCCGATGCCCGAGCCCTTGGACTTGAAGTGGTTGGCGATCACGAGGAAGTCGTCGGCGGCGGTCCCGCCGACCGGGCGGAAGGCGTCGGCGACGGGCTGCCGCTGGAAGACGTCGGAGTCCGTCAGGATCGTGGACTCGCCGGTGGGCGCGACCCGGTCCTTCTTGTAGATGAGCGCGAGGCGGATGACGTCCTCGTTCGCGGCGAGCTTCGCCGGGGACTTCGCGTAGGCCCAGGTGTCCTGCCCGGTGGCCCGGTTGAGCGCCGCCACGAGGGTCGCCACGGCCGCGTCGCGGTCCTGGCCGAAGGCGGCGGAGTTCTCGATCTCCTCGAGCGAGACGACGTCGGCACCGAGGGCGTTGATCGCCTTCACGATCTTCACCTGCTGCCGCTCGAGGTCGTCGGCGTTCGCGGCACCGCGGGCGTTGCAGCCGGAGTTGACCGTGAGCGGGTTGCCCGCGCGGTCCACGTAGTACTTGCACCCCGTGAGCTGGTCACCCGTGGTCGGGAAGTAGTTCAGCACGTTGAAGCCGGCGAGCCGGAGGTCGCCACCGACGTCCTCCGGCGCCGCGGTGCGGACGTCCGAGAACGACGCGGGCAGGTCGGCCGCCGGGGTCGCGCCGGTGATCGGCGTGGTCGGCTGGAACTTCCACGCGTCGTTCCGGTGGTCGAGGACGACCGGCTTCGAGAAGGTCGCTGCGGCGCCGACCGTGACCGGGCCCTGGGTGAGCCAGGACACGGGGATCTCACGCGCAGCCTGGCTCTGGTCGTCACGCGGCAGGAAGTTCGTGCTCGCACCGTCGTCGAGGACGATCTTGCGCGCGGCGTTGTCGGCGACGACCGCGGCGTACTCGGCGCTGCCCGGGCGGGCGACCTCGGTCGGCTGGATCAGGCGCTCCGTCCCCGCGGCGAGCGCGATCTCGCCGTACTGGTTCGTCGTGTAGTTGTCGGCGACCGTGTAGTCGCCCTGCGGTGCGACGAGCATGCTCTCGAGCGACTCGCGCTGCGCATCGGTGCGCGGCAGCGTCAGTGTGGCGGGGACCGGCTGCACGACGCTCGCGGCGGGGAGCTTCTCGACGTCGGCGGTCGAGGCGACCTCGAGCTCGGTGAGACCGTCGTACTCGGCGACCGTGCCCGTGAGGCGCACGGCGTCGCCGATGGTGACGCTGCCCGCGGTCGCGGCGGAGAACACGAACACGGCGTCCGACGCGGTGTGCGTGGCGAGGTCGACCGCGCCGCCGGTGCCGGCGGTCTGGACCGTGTAGCCGTTCAGACCACCCGTCGCGTAGACGGCGGTCACGACGCCGTCGGTGACGACGCGCTTGCCGACGTACGGCGACGCGGTGCCGGTGCCCTGCAGCTGCGCGATGGTGACGGCCTCGGCGGGACCGGCCGGCGTGCCGGGGTCGGTGGGCCCGGGATCGGTGGTGCCGCCGCCGGTCTGACCGGCCGCGTTCTCCGGCGTGATCGACGTGGTGACGCGGAAGTCCGCCGCGTTCGAGTCCGAGTCCGCCGCGCCCGTGCGAGCGAGCGCGTCAGGGACGGTGTTGCCCGAACCGGCGGTCGCGACGGCGGTCTCGAAGGTGTTCGACGTGCCGTAGCCGAGCAGGTCCACGACCCCTGGCGTCCCCGTCGCGACGGCGCCGGCGGGCAGCGCGAGCGCACTCGCCTGGTCCGAGAGCACGAGTGTGCCGGTCGTCCCCGAGGGGTTCAGCCCGGTGACGGCGTCCGGGGTGGGCAGCGCTGCACCGACCTTGCCGTTCGACCCCATCTGCACGAGGAACGACCCCTTCGCGGGGACCGTGCCCGAGAGGGCGCCCGTCGCGAAGCTCGCGGCGCCGGTCGCGGACCGGTACTGGAGCGTCCAGCCGGAGAGCGACACCGGCGCGTCCGTGGGGTTCTCGAGCTCGACGAACTTGTTCGTGAAGGGCTGGTTCGCGCTGCCGCCCTTCAGGTAGGCCTCGGAGATGACGAGACCGGTACCCGCGGGGTTCGCGACGGCGGTGGTGACGGAGACGAGTGGGGCGGCGACGATCGTCGCTGCGACCGTGGCGCACAACACGGTGCGCCGCAGGAGGTTGGGCATGCTGACCTTCGGCAGGAGGAGGGGGACTGCACCACGCTAGACACCTGATCGGTCGCTCAGGTTTCGGTCAGGTGAACGATCCGGTCCACCCCAGAGCAGGGGTCACTCAGTCGGCGACCGGGAACCACCCGCTGCCGACGCGGTGCACGGCGGGCCCGTGCCCGGGGAGCACGATCTCCGGGATCGGCAGCGCCCGAGCCGACTCGAGCGCCGTCGTCTGGTCCGCGGTGAAGAACGACGTGATCATGCGCGGCCGCGGCTGCCACGACCCGGGGAGCGTGTCGTGGTGCGACACCACCGCGTCGCCGGTGACGATCGCGTTCGCCGCCGGCAGCAGGTAGGCCGTCGACCCCGCCGTGTGCCCGACGGCGGGGAACGGTGTCATCGCGTGCCCCTCGAAGTCGTGTGCGGTGAATGCCCGGGCGGTCGGGACGGTCACCGGTCGCAGGGCGTCGGAGCCGAGCGCCCGGGCCAACCAACGGAGGGTCCGCGGTGCGGCCAGGCGCCCGCCGATCTCCGCCGGTCGGACCTGCTGCCGGTGCGGTCCGCGCACGTTGTCGAGCTCGTCGGCGTGGGCCAGGACCTGCACGTGCGGGTACCGCTCGAGGATCCCGGGGATGCCGCCGACGTGGTCGACGTGCCCGTGCGTGACGTAGACGCGGCGCAGGTCCTCCGGATCGTGGCCGGCCCAGCGCACGGTGTCGAGGACGAGGTCGCTGTCCGCCGGGTAGCCGGCGTCGATCAGCGCGACGCCGTCCTCCTCCGCGAGCACGACCCAGTTCGACACCGGCCCCTCGACGAACACCACCCCGGGTGCGACGGAGACGACGGACCGGGGCCTGCGGGAGCTCATCCCCCGACGGTACCGGCGTCCGGCTCGTCGTCCGACCGGCGCGCACGGGTCTGCGCCGCCCGGGCCGCGAGCTCGTCGTCCCCCGGGTAGCCGACCTCGGTGAGGGTCAGACCGGCCGCGGGTGCGACCTTGAACGCGCTCGTGCGCTGCTGCGCGACCCGCAGTTCCTCGAGGCGGTCCGGGCCGAAGCGGCCCTCGCCGACGGCGATGGTCGCCCCGACCATCGCGCGCACCATGGAGTGGCAGAACGCGTCGGCCTGGAGGCGCGCCACCAGCACGCCGTCCGGCTCGCGGTCCCAGCGGAACTCCTGCAGCGTCCGGATCGTGGTCGCGCCCTCGCGCGGCTTGCAGAAGGTCGCGAAGTCGTGCAGCCCGAGCAACGTCAGCGCACCGCGCTCCATCGCCGCCGGGTCCAGGCGCGTCGGGTGCCAGAGCGTGTGCCCCCGACGACGCGGGTCGCGCGGGGCGTCGGCGTCCGCCACCCGGTACTCGTACCGCCGCCAGAGCGGGGAGAACCGGGCGTCGAACCCGTCCGGCGCGATCGACGCCCGCGTGACGACGACGTCTCCCGTCGCCCCGGCGAGCCCGTTCACGCGCTTGACGAGCCCGTCGAGCGAGGTCCGCGGCGGTCCGTCCGGCGACGACCGCCGCGGCCGGGTGAGCGCACCCCACTGCTCCGCGGTCAGGTCGAGGTGGGCGACCTGCCCGGTGGCGTGCACCCCGGCGTCGGTCCGACCGGCGACCGTCAGCTGCGGCGGCTCGCCCCACCGGGTGAAGACCGTGGCGAGCGCGGACTCGAGCGCACCCTGCACCGTCCGCAGGCCGGGCTGCCGGGCCCAGCCGGAGAAGGCGGTGCCGTCGTACGCGACGTCCAACCGCAGGCGCACGCCAGCGCCGCCGCCGGGGTCCGAGTCGTCCGTCCCTGCCACGGGAGCGAGCGTACCGGGGCCGGGGTGGGCCTCCCGTCCGACCACGCTGACGGCGACCGCGCCCGCCCCGCTGACGGCGAGCGCCCGACCGTGTCAGCGCCACGTCAGTGCCGCGTGAGCGGCCGGCGGCACGATCGTCCCGACATCGACGAAAGGACCTGTGCGATGACCACCACACCACTCGCCGTCGAGGCGACCGGCCTCGTGAAGACGTTCGGCAGCAACCGGGCCGTGGACGGTGTCGACCTCCGCGTCGAGGCCGGCACGGTCTACGGCGTGCTCGGCCCGAACGGCGCCGGCAAGACGACCACCATCTCGATGCTCGCGACCCTGCTCCGGCCGGACGGCGGCGAGGCCCGCGTCTTCGGGCACGACGTCCGCCGCGAGCCGCAGACCGTCCGCTCCCTGATCGGGGTGACCGGGCAGTACGCGAGCGTCGACGAGACCCTGAGCGCCACCGAGAACCTCGTCATCTTCGCGCGACTGCTCGGGCTGTCCCGCGGCGACGCGAAGCGCAAGGCACGCGAGCTGCTCGAGCGCTTCGGGCTGACCGAGGCCGCGTCGCGCCCGCTCAAGGCGTTCTCCGGCGGCATGCGGCGTCGGCTGGACCTGGCGGCGAGCCTCATCGCGCAGCCGCCGCTGATCTTCCTCGACGAGCCGACCACGGGGCTCGACCCGCGGACCCGTGCGCAGATGTGGGACACGATCCGCGAGCTCGTCGCGACCGGGTCGACCGTCCTGCTCACGACGCAGTACCTCGACGAGGCCGACCAGCTCGCCGACCGCATCGCCGTCATCGACCACGGCCGGGTGGTCGCCGAGGGCACCGCCGACGACCTGAAGTCCTCGGTGGGCACCGCCTCGCTGCAGCTCCGCCTGGCGGACGCGGAGCCGGACGCCCTCGCGACCGCGGCCGCGCTCGTCGAACGCGTGCTCGGCACCCCGGCGGTCGTCAGCCCGGAGGGCGCTCGGCTGACCGCCCCGATGACCGCCCCCGACCGCGTCACCGACCTGCTCGTCTCGTTTCGCGACGCGGGGATCTCGCTCGCCGAGATGAGCGTGCAGAAGCCGACCCTCGACGAGGTCTTCCTCACCATCACCGGCGCACCGGCCGACGCCGACACCACCACGACCGACCGCGCGCTCGAAGGGAGCCTCGCATGACCGCCACCACCCTCACCCCGACCACCACGCCGTCCTCGGCGCCGCGCGTCACCCCACGCCCCGGGGTCGGCGGCTCCGGCCTCGCCGCCACCGTCCGCCAGTCGTTCACGATGGCGTACCGCGGGCTCGTGAAGATCCGCCGGACGCCGGAGCAACTGTTCGACGTGACGCTCATGCCGATCGTCTTCACGGTGATGTTCACGTACATCTTCGGCGGCGCGATCTCCGGCGACGTCGGGAGCTACCTGCCGGTGATCATCCCCGGCATCCTCGTGCAGACGGCGATCACGTCGTCGGTCGTCACCGGGGTGCAGCTCCGCGAGGACATGGACAAGGGCGTGTTCGACCGCTTCCGGTCGCTCCCGATCGCCCGGATCGCCCCGCTCGCCGGCGCGCTGCTCGCCGACACCGTCCGGTACGCCATCGCGACGACGATCACGTTCGTCGTGGGCATCGTCATGGGTCTGCGTCCCGCCGGAGGCCTCGGCGCCGTGCTGCTCGCGGCGCTCCTCGTCATCGTGGTGGCGTGGGCGATCAGCTGGGTCTTCGCCTACTTCGGGGTGATCGCCCGGACCGCGTCGAGCGTGTCCGGCATCGCGAACCTCGTGCTGTTCCCGCTGACGTTCCTGTCGAACGCGTTCGTCCCGACCGACACCCTGCCCGCCTGGCTGCGCTGGTTCACCGAGGTCAACCCGGTCTCGCACCTCATCACCGCCGTCCGCGACCTGGTGAACCACGGCGTCGTCGGCGGTGACCTCTGGCTCAGCCTGCTCGGTGCGGCCGTGGTCGTCGTGGTGTTCGCCCCGCTGACGGTCCGCGCGTACATGCGGAAGGCCTGACGCGGGCTCGGCCCGGCGGACGGCCCGGCGATCTGTCGTCCGACCGCGATGGCGGCCGGGTGGTGCCTGCCTGCCGTGCCGGACAGGCGCACCGATCTCAGTCAGGAGCGACGTCGTGGTCGCCGACGACGGACGCGGGGACCACGTCGTCGGCGAGGTTGCCGCACGACCCCGCGGCGAGGGAGAACCGGACGCCGGACGTGCCGTCGAGTGCGACGGGCGCAGCGCCCGCGGACCCGGAGGAGGCACCGCCGGTGGTGCCCGAGACACCCGGGCCGGACGGGAGGCCGTCGTGGCCGTCACCGTCCGCCGGGACGCGGAGTGCTGCGCCGCCGACCGTCGCCGCGACCGGGGCGGCGGCACCGACAACGGTCGCGA